>JBEGTJ010000041.1:0-16004 GCA_041179465.1 Bacteroidota bacterium
GAGTTCATCTAAGTAGGCGACGTGGGCGCTGCCGAGAAAAGAAAAGCGATCCATAATGCGAAATTCCCGGCAAAATTACGGCCAAAAAGCCTAGGATTCGCGGGAAAAAAGCCATTCGGCGAGTTCCCTCAAGTCGGGCGTGGCGGCGCCCAATTCCCCCGCGCGGCTCAAGGCCACCAGGGCCCGATCGTAGTGCTCCCTTCGGCGCGCCTCGACGTAGGCGCGCACGCCCGTGGTTTCGAGGGCTTCGGTGAGCACGTCTACCCGCTCCGAACCGCTCAAGGCCAGGGCTTCGTTGAGGTGCTCGGGACTGCGCCGGCCCAGTTCAATCCAAAGCATGGTTTTTTTGCCTTGAATGAGGTCGCCGCCCGCTTGCTTTCCGGTTTTGGCCGGATCGCCAAAGGCGTCGAGCAGGTCGTCGTGAATCTGAAACGAGGTGCCGAGCTCCAAGCCAAACGAGTACAGCGCTTGGGCGACTTCCGACGAGCCGCCGCCGCTCAAGACCCCCATCTGCAGGGCGCAGCCAAGGAGCACGCTGGTTTTGTACTGAATCATGCGCAGGTAGGCGCCTTCTTCCACGCGGTCTTCGTGCTCAAAATCCATGTCCCATTGCTGGCCTTCGCAGACCTCAAGGGCCGTTTGGGTAAACACCCGGTAAAGCTCCGGCAAGGCCGACTTGGGCGCCGCCTCCAGTGCCTTAAAGGCCAGGGCAAACAGGGCGTCGCCGCTCAAAATGGCCGTGTTGACGCCCCAGCGCTCGTGCACCGTGGCGTGTCCGCGCCGAAGCGGAGCCGCGTCCATAATGTCGTCGTGGATCAGCGAAAAGTTGTGGAAGCGCTCGACGGCATGGGCCGCAGGCAGCGCAAGTGCAGCGTTCGCCCCCACGGCCTCAGCGCCCATGAGCGCCAAAACCGGCCGAAGCCGCTTGCCGCCCATGGCCAAAATGTAGCGCTGCGGGGCATAGAGGCGGTCGGGCTGGCGGCTCCATTCGGGCTCGCCCATGTTCGCTTCGAGGGACTGGATAAAGGTGCGTTGGAGGCGTTCGACCGACTGCATAACTAAGGGTGGGTATAGGACAACGCCCGCTCAGGGCAATGGGTTTAGCGAAGGAGGGACCGCAGGTAGGCCCCGTAGCCGCTTTTCACGAGCGGAGCCGCCAAGTGCTCCAGCTGCGCCGCGTCAATGAAGCCTTGGCGGTAGGCGACCTCCTCAATACAACCCACCTTGAGGCCCTGGCGGCGCTCAATGATTTGCACGAACTGGGCGGCCTCCATGAGGCTTTCGAAGGTACCGGTGTCGAGCCAGGCCGTGCCGCGGTCCATAATCTGGACGCTGAGTTCGCCGCGGCGCAGGTACTCGCGGTTGACGTCGGTGATTTCGTACTCGCCGCGCGCCGAAGGCTTGAGGTTGGCGGCAATTTCAACGACTTGGTTGTCGTAGAAGTACAGGCCGGGGACCGCGTAGTTGCTCTTGGGCTGCGCGGGTTTTTCTTCGATCGAAAGGGCCTTGCCCTGCGCGTCAAACTCGACCACGCCGTAGCGCTCGGGGTCGCTCACGGGGTAGGCAAACACGACGCCGCCCTGCGGGTTGGCCGAGGCCTGGAGGATGCTGGGCATCTGGGTTCCGTAAAAGATGTTGTCGCCCAAAACCAGCGCCACCGCGTCGTCGCCGATGAAGTCGCGGCCGAGCACGAAGGCCTGCGCCAAGCCGTTGGGCTCGTGCTGCACCGTGTACTCGAATCGGCAGCCAAGCTGCGAACCGTCGCCCAGCAGCTTGTGAAAGAGTGGCGCGTCGTGCGGCGTGGTGATGAGCAGGATTTCGCGAATTCCGGCCTCCATCAAGGTCGACAGCGGGTAGTAGATCATCGGCTTGTCGTACACCGGCATGAGCTGCTTGCTGATGCTGTGCGTGAGCGGATGGAGTCGGGTGCCGGAACCGCCGGCCAGGATGATGCCTTTCATTACTTATTCGTCGTCTTCAGAAAGTTCGGCCAACGAAACCTCCTGCTCCTTGGCCGACATCACCCGATCAAGCGACATGAGGAGCGAAGGAAGCAAGAGCAGATTAGAGAACATGGCAAAGCCCAAGGTAATGGACACGAGTAAGCCTAAGGCCTGCGTTCCTCCAAAATTTGAGGCTAAAAAGATCATAAATCCCGCAAACAAAACGACCGAGGTGTAAAACATGCTCACCCCCGACTCGCGAATGGCGATCAACGCCGCCTTGCCAATGATGCCTCCGTTGACTTGGAGCTCCTGGCGGTAGCGCGACAAAAGGTGCAACGTATCGTCGACCGAAATGCCAAAGGCAATCGAGAAAATGAGGACCGTCGAAGGCTTCACGGGAATGCCGAACCAGCCCATGATGCCCGCGGTCATGATCAGCGGGAGCAAGTTGGGTAAAATGGCCACCACCATCATGCGCCACGAGCGGAACAGTCCCGCCATGAGCAGCGAAATCACGACGACCGCAAAGATCAAGCTCATGATCAGGTTGTCAATGAGGTACTCCGTGGAGCGCAAAAAGATCAAGCCTGCACCTGAAAAACTAACGTCGACCTGCTCCCGGTTGAAAATGGCGTCCGCATTGGCTTGAATGGCTTTGACCACGTTGACCATTTCGGGGCGCGGAAGGTCGCGCACCTGCACCGTGATGCGCATGCGCTGTCCGTCCGAACTCACAAGGCCTGAGGTTAGGGCCGCGTTGGCGTCGGCCGCACCCGACGGAAGCAATGCCGCGATTTGCCGACGTTCGGCCGCGGAGGGCAGTTCATAAAACTCAGGCATTCCGCCATAAAATGCCTGCCGGCCAAACTTCATGAAGTCGACGACGCTCAGGCTGCGCGACATGTTGGGCAGGGTGTCCAGCGAGCGCTGAAACTCCTCCACCTGGCGAAGTACCGAAGACGAATTCACTCCGCCCGGCTCGCGGGTATTGATGATCACCTCGAGGGGAATAACGCCCCCTAACTCTTGCTCAAAGAACCGCATTTGCTGCACGAGCGGGTCGGCAGGGTCAATGTCGGTGGTGATGTTCCCCGTGGTTTGCATGCGCAGCATTCCCACTCCCCCGGCGGCGGCCAAGGTCAGGGCCCCAACATACACCCACTTGCGGTGGTACTGGGCCACGCGCTCGAGCCAGGCGACGCCCTCACTCAGCCACTTTTGGTCCAAGTGCTTGTAGTGCTGCGGACGAGGGGCTGGAAGCCAACTGTACAGTACCGGCAAAATCGTGATCGATAACACGTACACCACGATAATGTTAATCGTAGCCGCCACTCCGAAGTGAACTAACGCATCGCTCGAGGTCAGCGTAAACGTCGAAAAACCGAGGGCGGTGGTAAGGTTGGTAAGCAACGCTACCCCTCCAATTTTCTTGACCGTGTTCTGCACCGCGGCGTCCACATCGTGCTCGCGAGCGTACTCCTGGTGGTACTTGTTGATGAAGAAAATGCAGTTGGGTACGACAATGACAATCAGCAAGGGCGGAATCAGGGCGCTGAACAGGGTGAGTTTATACCCCAATACGCCCAATACTCCAAAGCAACCAACTACCCCTACCCCAACTACGGCGAGGGCGATGAGCGCTGCGCGAGTGCTCCGCATCATGGCAAACATGATCACGAGGGTGACGATAGCCGTCAGGCCCAAAAACAAATTGATTTCAGACTTGATGCTTCGCGCGTTGACCATGCGCAAATAGGGTACGCCCGAGATTTGCACGTCAATTCCCGTGCGGCGTTCAAATTTTTTTGCTTCGGCCGTAATGCGGTCGATCATCGGGAAGAACAGCTTGCTGTAATTGGCGGTGTCGCTAATGCGAACGGCCATCAGCTGGGTATTCCCGTCGTGGCTGTTCATCAAACCATGGTACACCGGAAGCTCATTGAGTTCCGCCTTAAGGGTTTCAGCCTCTGCCCTAGCGTCAATTCGGCCGTCGCAGATGGGCCGCGCCTCAAATCGGTCGGTCGAATCAGGGCCCAAATACAAAGTGACGGCGTTGTGCCACGACAGCACGTTCTCAACTTCGGGAGTCGCTTCAATGTTCTTGGCCATCTCGATCCAGGAATTCAAGATGTACGGGGTGAACATCGCCCGATCGTGTGCGGCGAGGAAGACGACGCCTCCGCTGCCTTGGTCGAAGTGCTTATTCAGGTCGACAAATTCCGTGTAGACGCTGTCGTCGGCGGGCAGCATTTTGGCGAAGTGGTAGCTTACTTCCACATTCCGACCCAAAAATGCCATAATGAGTACGTAAATCACCCAAAAGGCCAAGACCGCACGGCGATTACGGCGTAAAAAACGACCGAGTTTTTCCCACATAATGGGCAAAGGTAGGCGTTTAAGGGCTCTCGGCGGGGAACAAAATGGGTCGGCTCGGCACCGCGTCGCCGTGCATCGGAGCCAGGCTCAAATTCAGCATGTACCGGCCCTCGGGGCAGTCCGCCGGAACCTGAATCAGCTCGGTTATGCTCGCCTCGGCAAAGCGGGCGTCGGCCAGGGACGTCGATCCGAGGGGAAGCCCCCAAAAGGCGCGGTGCGCGGCCAGGGCTCCGCCGTCCTCTTCAGGGTCGACGCTGGGCAGGTCGATCAGGAGGTGGCGCACGCCCTGCTCCGCCAGCCAGGCCAAGGCCTCAGGTTCCACGGCGGGCGGATCGGTCCGGCGCCAATCCCGCTGGGTCAGGTCGCCCTGCTGGGTGGCAACCACCAAAGCGTCGTAGTCGAGCAGGGACGCCGAGCTCGCCTGGAGGGCGTCGCAGCGCAGGAGCGAAGGGCTCGGAATGCGCAGCACCCGCGCCCGCATCCAGGGCGACAGCGGCAAATGCACCGCATGCACCGATTCGCGCACCACGTGGCCCACCGATTCGGTGTGGGTTCCGTGGGCGTGCGGATTGAAGTGCACGTCAAAAAAATTCACGCTTCCGCCTTGGTTGACGTCGCCAACCCACTCGCCGAGGCGCACGGCCTCACGGCGCGGACCGTCGAGGTACCAGGCCCTCGGGCGGCCAAACTCCACCGGGATACTCAAATCGAACATAGCGCGAAGCTAACCGAATCAAGCCTCCAGGCCAAATGCGTCGGCGGCCACCGCGTCGGCCCACAGCCAGCCTTCGCCCTCGAGGCGCCAGCCCTGGTCGTCGGCCCGGAGCATTCCCTGGCCGATCCACGCGGACCAGGCCCGATCCAAGTCGCGGCCTTGGGCTGCCGCGCGGCTCAGTCCCTCTTGGCGCCGCAGCTGAGTGAGCACCTGTTCGTGGAACCACTCCTGGTCGCTCAGCACTTCGAGCTCAAACCACTCCGCCGGAACGGGAGCGGTCAATGCCTTTTGGTAGCTGGGGTTGCTCCGCACGTTGGCCCGACGGGTGCGCCGGCCGTCAAAGGAGTGGGCGCCCGGGCCGATTCCGACGTAGGGGCTGCCCTGCCAGTAGGCGCTGTTGTGCTGGGCGCGGAACCCTGGCTTGGCGTAGTTGCTGATCTCGTACGCGTCCCAGGCCTGGCGCTGCAGCTCGGCGCGGAGCCACCTGAAGTCCTCGGCAGCACGGTCGTCCGACGGGGCCGCCGCCGTGCCCTTGGCCACGTCGTGGAACAGGGCCGTGCGGGGCTCAACCGTTAGGGCGTAGGCGGAAAGGTGCGGCGTTCCCAAGTCCAGAGCGCGCCCGACCTGCTCCTGCCACTCGCCGAGGCTGCTGCCGGGAAGTCCGTAAATCAGATCGAGGCTCAGGTTGCTGAAGCCCGCATCTTGGGCGCGGCGAACCGCGTCTTCGGCGTCGCGACCGCGGTGCGGACGGCCCATCCAGTCGAGGCGGTCGTCGCGAAAGCTCTGCACCCCCACGCTGAGTCGGTTAAAGCCCTGCGCCCTCCAGAGGGCGAGCGAGCGGTCCGAGACGTCTTCGGGGTTGACCTCGAGGGTGCACTCGGCGCCTTCGGCGAGGGCTAACGGAGCGCGAACCGCCTGGTTGAGCCGCACCCATTCCGCTTCGGGCAGTACGCTGGGCGTCCCTCCGCCCCAGTACAGGGTGGCGGCGGGCAGGCCCTGAGGCAGCCGGAGTTCCGCCTCGCGAACCATGGCCGAAACCACGTCGGGGATTTGTTTGAGGAGCGTCGAAAAGTGAAAATCGCAGTACCGGCAGGCGTGCCGGCAAAACGGAACGTGGACGTAGACCCCGCCCGCGGCGACGGCCTCGCTCACGGCAACGGGAGCGCTAATCGAAAGGTGGTGCCCTGGCCGGGGGCGCTGTGCAGGACCAGGAGGCTGCCGCCGTGGCCCTGCTCGGCGATGCGGCGCGCGAGGCTGAGGCCCAGCCCCCACCCGCGCTTCTTGGTCGTAAAGCCGGGGCGGAACACCGAACGGCGAACCTTGGCCGTCATTCCCTTGCCGTTGTCGGCGACGTCGACCACCACCAGGTCGCCCACGCGGTGGGCCCGCACTTCGATGCGGCCCTTTTGGTCGTGCAGGGCATCGACGGCGTTGCGAATCAGGTTTTCGAGTACCCACCCCAGGAGCACCGGCTGGTAGCGCACTTGGGGAAGCGACGGCGCCACTTCGTAGCGAAGGTCCACCCCCTTCGGAAGGCGCTTTTGGAGGTAGGAAACGCTGTGCTCGACGAGCGGCGTCAGGTCGGCGACGGTCCCCGGCTGGTCCGACCCGATCTTGGAGAAGCGGTCGGCCACGGTTTGCAGGCGCTCCAGGTCCTTGCGCACTTCGGCCAAGAGCGGAAGCACGTTGGGCTGCCCCGCCGCCTCTTCTTCGAGGACGGTCAGCCAGCCGTACAGGGCCGACAGGGGCGTTCCCAGCTGGTGGGCGGTTTCGCGGGCCATTCCCGTCCAAACTTGGTCCTCTTCGGCCCGGCGCGCCCGGTGGAACCCGTAGTACGACAGCGAGAGGAACAGCGCCATTACGCCGAGCAGCACCCGCGGGTAGGTGCGCAGCTGGCGCAGGGTGGTCGATTCGTACTGGTAGATGTATTGGCTCATTCCGGGCACGAGCTCAATTTCGATGGGCGGCGCGTATTGAGCCATGCGCGCGATCCAGGCCGCCGTGTCGGCCGCCGTGGAGTCGCTCCAGGACACGTTCCGCGACGAAACCACGGTTCCAAAATCGTCGACCAACAGCAGCGGAATGGACTCGTTGTCCTCAATGATTTCGGTCGCCAGGCTCAGGTCGACTTCGTCGGCCGAATGCACGATGTGCTCCACCGCCATGGCCCAGCGCTCGACCTCCCGGGCTTCGCGCCGGCGCAAATTGGCCGCCAGCGATTCGGTGTACCAGAGCGTGGCCGCCGCAATAACCAAGGCAAAAAGAAGCAAACCCGCCTTCCATCGCTGGCGAAGCGCGTAAACCGAAACGGATTTAAACGGGTTAAGCATTTGAAGCGAAGGTAGCACGACCTTTGCGGCCGTTTGTTTATGCGATCTCCAATAGCCTTCCTCTTCGTCCTGGTGCTCTACTTTGCCATGGATCTGTACGTGTACCGCGGCCTTCGCACGCTCGAGCCCTTAGCTTGGGTAAAGCGCAGCTTCATGATCGTCCACGGCCTGGGCTACGCCTACGTGCTGTATGCGTTTTTCAAGTTTGACCCCGGAGCGCCTGCTGACGAAATCCGCCGCGGCATGCAAACGTTTATGGTGTGGTTCGTCTTGCTGTACGTGCCCAAGCTTCCGATGATTGCCCTGTGGCTTGCCGAAGACTTTGTGCGCGGAGGCGTGGCCCTTTTGGGCCAAGACGGGTGGCCGGAGCGGCGCAAAGCCCTCGGTTGGGTGGCCGTGGCCCTCGGATCCATTCCGTTTTTAAGCATTTTGGACGGATGGCAGTTCGGCCGCTCGCGCTACCGCATCAAGACCCACACGGTCCGCATTCCGGGATTGCCGGAGGCCTTCCGCGGGTTCCGCATCGTGCAAATCAGCGACATCCACAGCGGAAGCTTTACCGACCCCGACGAGGTGCAAAAGGGCATCGACGCCGTACTGGAGGCCAAGGGCGACGCCGTCGTGTTCACCGGAGACCTCGTCAACAACACCGCCGACGAAATCGAGCCGTGGATGGAGCGGTTCAGCCAAATCAAGGCTCCGCACGGCGTGTTCAGCATTTTGGGCAACCACGACTACGGAGACTACGTGCCCTGGCCCAGCCCTTCGGCCAAAGAAGCCAATCTGGAGCGCCTGGCGCGCAACCACGCCGCGATGGGATGGAACCTGCTCCGCAACCAACGCGCCGTGCTCCGCAAGGACGGTGCCGAGCTGGAACTCCTCGGTATTGAAAACTGGGGCCTGCCCCCCTTCCCGCAGTACGGGCGACTCGAAGACACGCTCGCGCTTTGCCCGGACCCCGCTTCGCCCAAAATTTTGCTGAGCCACGACCCGTCGCACTTTGACGCCGAAGTGCTCCCAAACCCCGCCAACATTGCGCTCACCTTGAGCGGACACACCCACGGCATGCAGTTCGGCATTGAAATTCCGGGCTGGTTCAAGTGGAGCCCCGTGAAATGGAAGTACCCTCGCTGGGACGGCGCGTACCCGGTGGGGTCCAAAACCCTGTACGTAAATCGCGGATTTGGCTACCTTGCGTTTCCTGGACGTGTAGGGATGTGGCCCGAAATCACCGTCCACGAACTTCAACCTGCATAAGCTAACCTCATGAAAAAAGTCCTCTTCACCCTGGCTGCAGCCGCGGTTGCCCTCCCCGCTTTCACCAACGCCAACGGTCCGGGCGGAGGCAAGTCGGGTTCTCCCGCCTCCAACGGCCAAACCTGCGGCAGCTGCCACAGCGGGGCGTCGATTTCGACCCAAACGGTGAGCATCAGCACCGACATTCCTTCTACGGGTTTTGTTCCCAACACCAACTACCAAATCACCGTGACCAATTCCACGGGCGGAGCCAGCAATCCGCGCAGCGGCTTCCAGGCCTCCGTCGAGTCGGCCGGCCACCAGGGCAGCCTCACGGCCGGGACCGGGAGCAAGGTGGTCAGCAGCAGCTTCGTCACCCACACCTCGAGCAGTAACATCGTGAGCAACGGCCATGCGGCTTGGACCTTCACGTGGAACAGCGGCAACGCCCCCGACGGAACGACCATTTATGTGTCGAGCCTTTTTGCCAACGGAAACAACAACGACAACGGCGACGCCGTGGCCACCCAAACGCTGGCACTGACCCGCAGCACGATCGGCTTGGACGAGCCGCAGCTCGCCGTGGGCGTTTCGCCCAACCCGGCCCGCGAATTCCTGCAGCTGGAGCTGCCCGAGGGCCTCACGGTGGTGCGCGCCTACGCCCTCAACGGAACCGAGGTATTCCGCGCCGCGGGCGTCGACGGCATGCGCATTTCTACGGCGGACTGGCCCAACGGCACCTACGTGCTCGACGTGCGCCACGCCGACGGACGCCAGTTCCGCGACCGCATCCAAGTCCTTCACTAAGCGAACCCTGCGCGATTTCAGGCAATTTTGGCCCGATTCTCGCGTTGAACCGCATATGAAACGTTTGATCCTCGCCCTGCTCGGCGTGGCGCTGTCGGTGCCTGCCTTGAGCCAGTCTTCAGATTCCAAGATTAAAGCCTACCTGCGCGGCGGCGTCAACTACAACCTCAACGGGGTGGGACTCGACAGCGGCCTGGTCAACGCCGGCAGCATCGCGCGCCTCGAGCGGCCCGTGAACGGCTGGCACGCCGGACTGACCGTGCGCGAGCAGCGCAAAGACGGAAGCTACCTCGCGTTGGAATCGCTGTTTTCCGCCCGCACCTATACCTTTCAAGGCACCGACAACGAAGGCAATCCCTTCGACGAGACCCTGAACTCGCAGAGCGTGCAGCTGGCCCTGTCGCCGGGATTCCGCATGTTCAAACTCGTGCGCGCCCAGGCCGGCATCAATGCCCAGTTCGAGCTCAACGACGACTTTAATTCGACCTTCAGCAACTACCAGCTCGGCTACCGCCTGGGGGTGGGCCTGGACCTCGGCAGCCTGACGCTCGACGTCGCCCTCAACAGCGCGTTTAATGCCCAGGGCGGAACCTGGAACGGCCTGCAGCTCAGCAACCGTCCGTCGGAATACCTGGTTTCGGTGGGCTACAAGCTCTGATTTTTTTCAGGGCATCGGTCCTTTGGCACGCTTTTGGAATTCCCCTTTTCGAGTGCTTTGCGTTTAGGTGATTTTGTGTTCAACGTTCATGCGTTACGTTGAAAAGTTAAGCGCTCTTGTTGAAGCCCTGGCCGCGTGCCGGGGCTTTTTATTTCCATAAAACTCAAGCGGAGCGCGGGCTA
Organism: Bacteroidota bacterium; assembly: GCA_041179465.1. Classification (GTDB taxonomy): domain Bacteria; phylum Bacteroidota; class Bacteroidia; order Flavobacteriales; family Schleiferiaceae; genus TMED14. The sequence goes on from JBEGTJ010000041.1 coordinate 10,251, forward strand.
CGTAGGTTTTCGCGAACCGTGAGGTGGTCCGCTTTTAAAAAAACGATACATTGCACCTACCTCAAACACCTCATAAAACGCATGAAATCAACCAAACTCATGTTGGCGCTCCTGTCGGCAGCCCCGCTGCTTGCGCAAAATACCGACAGCACCAAAACCGCCAACCTTCAAGAAGTTCAAATTGTGGGCAGCCGCAACGTGAACCGCTCGGCGACGAAAACCGCAGTGCCCGTCGACGTCCTCCCCATGGCCAACCTCCTTCAGACGATGGGCCAAATGGACGTCAACCAGGTGCTTCAGTTCAGCGTGCCTTCGTTCAACGCCAACAAGCAGTCGGGGTCCGACGGTTCGGACCACACTGATCCGGCGACGCTCCGCGGCCTGGGGCCCGACCAAACCCTCGTTTTGGTCAACGGCAAGCGCCGCCACCAGTCTTCGCTGGTCAACATTTTTGGCACCCGCGGACGGGGCAACACCGGAACCGACCTCAACGCCATACCCTCGTTCGCGATTGACCGCGTCGAAGTGCTGCGCGACGGCGCCTCGGCCCAGTACGGTTCCGACGCCATCGCCGGGGTCATCAACGTGGTGACCAAGCGCAACGTGGGCACCAGCCTCAGCCAGTCGTTTGGCCTTGCTTCGCGGGGAGACGGCGGAAGCAGCGTGACCGGACTGAACTACGGCAAGCGCTTTAACGGCGGTTTCGTCAACGCAACCCTCGAACACAACAGCCGAGCCAAGACGCAACGCGACGCGGGCGACTACCGAGAGAAGTACGGAGACGCCAGCAGCCGCAACAGCGGAATTTGGCTTAATTCTGAGTTTGCCTTGGGCTCGTTCACGGCCTACGTCTTTGGGGGCGCCAACCACCGCGTGGGCGACGCCTACGCTTGGACCCGCAGCGCGGGCGACGACCGCAACATCCCTTCGATTTACCCCGAAGGCTTCAACCCGCAAATCCAGGCCACCATTGTCGATTACTCGGCGACCGCCGGAATCAAGGGCAAGCTCGCGGGCTGGGATGCCGACCTCTACGGCAGCCTCGGAAGCAACCGTTTTTCGTACTTCGTACACAACACCTTGAACACCTCTATGGGCGCAAATACGCTCACCGAATTCGACGCGGGCGGATTTGGCCTCGGTCAAAAATTATTCGGGCTCTCCTTCAACCGCTACTTCGGCGCCAAAGGCAAGGGCGTGAACGTGGCATGGGGTGCTGAAAACCGCCTCGAGAACTACTACATTTTTGCCGGCCAAGAAGAGTCGTGGCAGAACTACGACCCCACCAAAGCCAGCGGCAGCCAAGGATTCCCTGGATTCCGTCCGTCCAACGTAGTTGAAGAAGGCCGCAATTCCTTGGGTGCTTTTGCCGACCTCGAGTGGGACGTCAACCAGCGACTCATGCTGAGTGCCGCCGTTCGCGCCGAGAACTACAGCGATTTTGGAAACACCCTCAACGGCAAGGTTGCCGGCCGCCTCGCGCTCAGCGAAAACCTGGCCGTGCGCGGGTCCTTTAGCACCGGCTTCAGGGCTCCGTCGCTTGCGCAGATGTACTTCAACAGCACCTTCACCAACTTCGTGTCGGGCCAGGCCGTTGACGTCAAGCTTGCCAACAACAGCGACGCGCTGACGACCGCGCTCGGAATTCCCAAGCTCAAGCAAGAAACGGCGCAAAACATCAGCTTGGGCCTTACCGCTACGCCCGCCAAGGGCCTGAGCGTGACCCTCGACGGCTACCAGGTGACGGTGGCCGACCGCGTGGTGCTGACGGGCGGATTTGACGACGCCGACGACATTGCCGGTCCGTTCCTTCAGGCCGAAAACGTGTCGTTCGCGCAGTTCTTCACCAACGCCGTCAACACCCAGACACGCGGACTCGACCTCGTCGTGAGCTACGCGAAGAACCTCAAGAACGCCCAACGCATCAACCTGAGCGCCGCGTTGAACGTGAACCAAATGGAGATCACCGACATTTACACGAACGAGCTTTTGACGGGCAAAGAAGACAGCTACTTCGGCCGCCGCGAGCAGCTGTTCCTGCTGGCCTCTGCGCCCCCGATGAAGGGCGTGGCGAGCATTGACTACCATAAGTCGAAGTTTTCGGCTTCGCTCCGCGGAACCTACTTCGCCGGGATCACCCTCGAAGACTGGGTGGGCAGCGACGACGTGTACGATCCGCGCGTGACGCTCGACCTTTCGCTGAGCTACGCTTTGAGCGACGCCCTTCGCGCCACGTTGGGCGTGAGCAACCTGACCGACGCGTTGCCCACGCTTCAGGACAGCGAAACCGAAGGCGGCGGCCTCTACGACCCCGTGCAGATGGGTTCCATGGGACGCTACTTCTTTGCGCGCGCCAGCTACCGGTTTTAGGTGAAAAAAAATAAATCCGGAAAAATCCGAATGATGGGGCTGCCTTAGGGCGGCCCTTTTTTTTTAAGCTACTCGTTGCTGGTCTCTAGTAAATCGAAACCCGACCCTAGCGGCCAGAAACCCGGCGCCATAAACCTTACAGCTTCACAAATACGTTCTTGGGCTCGGTAAAGAAGCGGAGCGCTTCAAATCCGCCCTCGCGGCCGAGGCCCGACTGCTTGACCCCACCGAAGGGCGTGCGCAGGTCGCGCACGAGCCAGCTGTTGATCCACACAATGCCCGCCTCGAGCTCGTGGGCTACCCGGTGGGCGCGCTGAAGGTTGCTGGTCCACAGCGTCGCGGCGAGTCCGTACTTGGTGGCGTTCGCCAGCGCCAGAGCCTCCTCTTCGGAATCAAACGGCATGACCGTGACTACCGGCCCAAAAATTTCTTCTTGGTTGGTGCGGCAGCTCATGCTGAGGCCCGTGATTACGGTCGGCGCAATAAAGTAGCCGTGGGGAGCCCCCGCGACCGAGACGGTGTGGCCGCCGCACTCGACGCGTCCGCCCTCTTCTTGGGCCAAGGCGATGTAGCTCAAAATCTTGTCTCGGTGCGGAGCCGAGACCACCGCGCCGACTTGGGTTTCGGGGTCGCTGGGCAGGCCCACGCGCAGGGCGCGCACGCGCTCGGTGAATTCCGCCACGAAGCGGTCGTAGATCGGGCGTTCGACCAGAATTCGCGACCCGCAAAGGCAAATTTGGCCTTGGTTGGCAAACGACGACTGCAGCGTGGTCCGCAGCATGGACTCAAAGTCGCAGTCCGCAAAAATCAGGTTGGGGTTTTTTCCGCCGAGCTCCAGGCTGAGCTTTTTGAAGCTGGGCGCGGCCAGCGTGTTGATGCGGGCGCCGGTGGCGGTTCCGCCGGTAAACGAAATCATCGGCACGTCGGGGTGCGTGACCAGGGGCTCGCCGACGCCCGGGCCGGTTCCGTGCACAATGTTGAGTACGCCCGCCGGAAACCCTACTTCGTGCAAAATTTCGCTCAACAGGTAGGCGGTGTAGGGCGTCACCTCTGAAGGCTTGGCCACGACTGTATTGCCGGCCGCGAGGGCGGGCGCAATCTTCCAGCTGAACAAGTACAGCGGAAGGTTCCAAGGACTGATGCAGGCCGCCACGCCAATGGGGCGGCGCAGCGTGTAGTTGAATCCGTGGGCGCCCATGTCGTGGGTTTCGCTCCAGTCGTGCAAAATGGCGGTGGCGTAAAAGGCGAAGTTGTCGCGGGCCCGCGGAATGTCCACCGTGCGCGCCAACTTCAGGGGCTTGCCGTTGTCGCGCGATTCGGCGGCGGCCAGCTCGTCAAGGCGCTCCTCGATGCGGTGCGCCACCGCCAGCAGGTGCTTGCTTCGCTCGGCGGCAGTCAGCGCGGACCACCCGGGGTACGCCTTCTTGGCGGCCGCAACCGCGCGGTCCACGTCTTCGGCTCCAGAATCCGGAATCAAACTGTACACCTCGCCCGTGGCGGGTTCGAGGTTGTCGAGGTAGCGTCCGTTGGCGGGCGCACTGAAGGCTCCGTCGATGTAGTTGCGCAAGGTGATCATAAGCTGCGAAGTTCGGTCAAGACCGCGTTGAGGTGGCGTTCGCGGGTTTCCGTTCGCTGGGCCCGTCCTATTTTTTGAGCCCACTCCGCCTGGCGGCTGCGCGAATAGCGGTCGAACGCGGACCGCGCCTGCGGGTCGCAATCAAGGGCCTCGCGGAGTTCCGGCGGGAGCAATACCTCGCGGACTTCGCCGTCGAGCCATACCGTAACCTTCACGGCGCTTCCCTCGGGCGGACTCCCTAGGGCCTCGCGAAGTTCGCTCCGCAGCAGCAGCATGTGCTGCGGAGTTCCGTACTTAACCAAGGTTCCGCGGTACGAAACACGGTCGTTGAATACGGCCCAAATCGGAGGCTTGGACGATCCCAACCACGCCGCCACGTCGTCTGGAATTAAAAAATACCCTCCGCGGGGAGCCGACGGCGAAACGTGCAGCGGGAGCATCCAAGTGCGCGCTTCATGCGAAACGGGCAAAGGCTCAAGCCACGTGGTTTGCATGCTCAAAGGTTGGGCGTGCGTCCCCCGTCGACCGGAATGTTGATGCCCGTGACGTAGCTCGCCGCAGGCGAAGCCAGAAAGGCCACCGCCGCCGCGATTTCGGCCGGGTCGGCAAAGCGCCCCATCGGCACCTCGGCCTTCATTTCGTGCTCCATTTCGGAATACGGCCGTCCCGTGCGCTGGGCTCGACCCTCGATGATGGCCGACAGGCGCTCCGTCGCCGTCGCCCCGGGGAGCACGTTGTTCACGGTGATTCCGCTCGGAGCCAGCTCGGTAGCCAGCGTCTTCGCCCAGTTTCCCACCGCCGCGCGCACCGTATTGCTCACCCCAAGGCCGTGCAGCGGCGCCTTGACGCTCGTCGAAATCACGTTGACGATGCGGCCGTAGCCCGCGCGCCTCATGCCCGGAACCACCAGCTGCGCCAGTTTTTGGTTGACCAGCAAATGATGGGTGAACGCACTTAAAAACGCCTCCGCGCTGGCGTCCAGCACGGGGCCCGCCGCCGGACCTCCGGTGTTGTTGACCAAGATATGGACGTCGCCCCATGCCTTCATGTCTTCGGCAACCGCCGCCGCCAAGGCATCAGGTTGCGCGTTGTCGACGCTGAGCCAGCGGTGCTTTTGGCCCGCCGGCGTGGGCAATCCTGCCGCCGCGAGGGCCAAGGACTCGGGGTTTCGCGCGAGCAAAAGAACTTCAGCGCCCAGTTCCGCGAGGGCGGAGGCCGCCGCGCGGCCAATTCCTTGGGACCCGCCGCCGACCACAGCGCGCTTCCCGGCAAGGGGTTGTTGCATTGGGTAAAGTTAGCAAGGTTGGCGCGTTGGCCTGTGGGTTACTGGTTTCTTGTTTCTGGTGGCCATCGAGCGCCCTCTCGCATTCGGTTATATCCGAATTTACTTTTTTTCAAATTTCTCGAAATGGATATGTATCAGTGATTCAACACATTATAGAAAAAATCCGTTTACAAAAACCCGTTACAAGCAACCAGAAACCAGCAACCAGCAAGCCAGCTAAGCGCGCAGCAGCACCACGTCCTGAAAATCAAGAGTGGTTCCGCCCCGGCCGCTCCAGCGGCCAAAATGGACCTCGACGTCGGACCAGCCCGCCGCACGGGCCATGGCCACCACGTCTTCAGGGCGAAAGGCAACGTTGGCGCCGACCACTTCAGGATCCATGTACCACACACCGTCGCGCTCGACGGGAAACGCGTAGGAACCGCCCCGCGAAGCGCGCTCGGCCTCGGCATCCATCAAAAAGAACGTAGCCAAGAACCGGCCGCCGGGCCGCACCACGCGGCGGGTTTCGGCCAGGTAGCGC
>JBEGTJ010000042.1:0-14101 GCA_041179465.1 Bacteroidota bacterium
CTGGTCGGAGCAGACGTGGCCGACGGGCTGGCCTCGGGCGGAAGGTTGGTCGGAAGTTCCGTGCGCATCTTGGGTTCCGAGTTTCAGGTGCTCGGCGTGCTTCGCCGGGAGGGAAGCTCGCTCGTCGGGGAAAGCCACGACGGCCGGGTTGTGGTCCCGGCCAAATGGGTCGTGAGCCACATCGGCGACGAAATGAACGGTTCGGCCATCCAAGTGCGCGCAGAGCAAGGTGTTACCGTGGCTGAGCTCAAGGAACAGGTGCGGTCAGTCATGCGCAAAATTCGGCGCCAGGCCCCCGCTTCAGACGACTCCTTTGCCCTCAATGAATCGTCGACCCTGAGCTCGGGCCTCGACGACATGTTCGGCGTCATCGGCCTGGCGGGCACCGTAATCGGGGGCTTCAGCATCCTCGTGGGCGGATTCGGCATCGCCAACATCATGTTTGTGAGCGTTCGCGAACGCACCGGCCAGATTGGCGTTCAAAAGGCCCTCGGCGCGAAGCGCGGATTCATCCTGGCTCAGTTCCTCCTCGAAAGCGTTCTGCTCAGCTTAGTAGGCGGAATCATTGGGCTCGTGTTCGCCGGCGTCCTGATCTACGTCGGGGCCGCGGTGTCGGACTTTGAACTCTCAGTTTCTTTCGAAAACGTCGCCACTGGAATTGGGCTTTCTGCCGTCATCGGACTCATTGCCGGCTACGCCCCTGCCGAAATGGCGGCCCGCCTCGATCCGGTCGAGGCCATCCGCTTCAACCAATAGCGGCCGCCTCGGGCAGCGCGCCCACGGCCTCGGCAATGCAGCGCAGCAGTTCTTCGTCTTCGGCCGTAAACGGATCCAAGTAGTGGCTGTCGATGTCGATCTGGCCGATGAGTTCCGTTCCGCGGTAAATCGGAACCACCAATTCTGCCTTGGTCTCCATCGAGCACGCGAGGTAGTTGTCCTGCGCCCACACGTCGGGCACTTCAAACGTTTGTCCGCTCAACGCGACCTGCCCGCAAATTCCACGGCCGTAGGGGATGACGCGGTGTTCCGTTTCGGCGCCGGCAAAAGGACCGAGGTGCAGGGCCTGCTCGGCGTCGTTCATCCAGTAAATTCCGACCCATTGGTAGTGCGGAACCGTTTGCTGAAGGCCCGCACACACGTCGGCCAGGCCCAGCCAGCCCTTTTGGTTCAACGTTTGGAGCGCGGTTTCGCGCTGCGTATTCCAGAAGTCTGCATTCATAGCCTAATTCCTAATTGTTCTACCAAGGGCGGACCCAAAACCAGCAGTCCCACCGCCGCCGCCGCCATCGACGCCACCAGTACGGCCGCCGCCGCCATGTCTTTGGCGTCGCGAATCCACGGATCGCGCTCGGTCGTTACGCGGTTGGCCAGTCGTTCCAGGGCCGAGTTGGCGTATTCGAGTCCGGTTACCAAGCCAAAGCACAGCACGAGCAACGCCCATTCGGTGCGCGACACCCCGAGGTACATCGCGGCAAGGCTCACGCCCCCGATCGCCAGGGTGTGAATCTTGAGGTGGCGCTCTTCGAACCAGGCCGCGCGAAGGCCCCGGAACGCCGCTTTAAAGGCTTGAACCATGCCGCTAAAGTAGGCTTCGGGTTCGTTCGTTCAGCCGAAGGCCGCGCGCAGTCCACCAAAATTACCATTCGGGCAAAACGCTCCGTTCGCCCCGTATCGGTCGTACTTTTGTTAGCATAACGTTACGCGTACCTTCATGAAGTTTCACGCCTTTTTCGCAGGGCTTTTCACAGCCCTCGTTCTTAGCTTTTCGGCCCACGCGCAGAGCGTGTCCCTAGTTCAAACCCTTAACCTGTCGAAGTGTACGGGCGATTCGCTGCGGCTGGAGCTGCAGGTTTCCGGAAGCCCGATGTCGAGCACCAACTCCTTCAAGGTGCTTTTTGCGCCGGGCGTTCCGAGCTCGTTCACCCAAGCCGCCTCGAGCATCCTGCCCATCGTCAAGTGGCAGTCCATCCTGCCGTTGCCTGTCGGAACCGACACCAATTCGGTCGGAACCAAGTACGCCTGGGTCCAGATCCCTGAGTCCATTACCCTCAGCGGATTTTACAGCATCGTCGTCAAGGGTACGTCGCCCTCGCTTTGGTCCGACACCATTCAACTCCTGGTCAACGTAAGCCCTACGGCCGAAGTGTCCAGCATTCTGGGCGGATTCAACAACCTTCACACGGGCGCCAAAGACTGGGGTTTCTGCTTCGGCGACACGGTCAAGGTCTCGGCAAATCCCGGCCAAAACGGCTACCAGTGGTTTAAGGACGGGGTTCCCTTGCCCGGAGCCACTTCGCTCACCCTCGACGTGTTTAATTCGGGCACCTATTCCGTGCAGGTCAGCAACGGGGTCTGCACCAAGATGTCCAAGGACACCATCATCAATGCCTTCACGCCCACCACGGCCGTAATTCACAAACCCGGAACGATGACGACCATCAAAGTCCTGGACGTCGACGCCACCGTGGACTCGGTCGGATTCTGCGAAACCGAAACCATCCAGCTCGAAGGCCCCAGTTCGACGTCACCGGGCACCTCCGTGCTCTACCAGTGGCTGCGGGATTCAACCGGCTTGTTTGGACAAACGTTTATTGTTCCGGTAACGGGAGCAACCCAAAAAACCGCTTCGCTCACCAAAACGGGCGTGTACTACCTGCAGACGACCTGGCTGCCCGGCGGATGTCCCGACACCAGCGCCGCCTTTTGGCTCTTCGTGGACTCGGTCCCCGATACCGAAATTCAAGCCATTGCGTGGCCGGGACAGCCTCAGTCCAGCTTGACTATTTGCGCCGACGACTCCACGCAGCTCGGGTCGATTGCCTCGTCCAACGACTGGACGTATCAATGGCAGGTGCGCTTCCCCGCCGGCACAGGCAACTGGTCCAGCATTCCGGGCAAGACTTCCGACAAGCTGACGGTCTCTACCGCCATCGTCGCCGACGACGCGGAGTACCGACTGATCATTAAAAACGACTACTGCGAGCACATCACGAGCGAACTGCTGGTGACCGTGGTCTCGTTGCCCAACGTCAACGTGGCGCCTGCCGATTCCTTGGCGCTCTGCGCGGGAGACTCGGTGCTGGTAGGGGTGACGGGCAACAGCACGAGCTACCTCTGGACCTTCCCCGGCGGAAGCTACAGTGGGGCTTCGTTTTATGCGAAGACGCCCGGAACCTACGTGGTCGCCGGAACGAATTCCAACGGCTGCACGGCCTACGACACGCTTAAGGTGTACTTCTTTACGGTCAACGCCAACGCCGGTCCCGACCAAACCGTGCTGCCGGGCTCGACCGTTCAGCTCGCGGCCTCAGGTGGTGCGCTGTACTACTGGTACGCCAACGTGCCCACCTACTTCAGCGACCCCTACAATCCCAACGCCCAGACGGTGCCTACCCAAGACACCACCATGTACATTGTGGAAGTGCTCAACAGCTACGGGTGCTTCGACACCGACACGATGATGGTGTACCTGTTCGACCCCGCGTCCCTGGTTCCCGACCTGTCCGGCGTGATGAACGTGATTACGCCCAATGGCGACGGGTTCAACGACCAATTTGACCTTTCTGAGGTGGTCCGCGCGGACTCCTGCGACCTGATGATGTTTGACCGCTGGGGCGCTAAAGTGTTCGAGCAGAAGCGCTACGTTTCGGGTTGGGACGGCCGGAGCAACGGCGGCGATCCGCTGCCCGACGGAACCTACTACTACATTCTAACCTGCAGTGACGTGGTGCGCTTCCGCGGCGCCGTAACCGTAGTTCGCCTGTAATTTTTGCAATGAAAAATATGAAATCACGCGTTTTTTGTGCCGCCCTGTTGGGCCTTTCGTGGACGGTCAATGCCCAGCAGATTCCGCTCTACAGCCACCTGTTTTTTGCCCAAGCCATGGTAAACCCAGCCCGCAGCGGGGCTAAGGGTTTTAGCGAACTGGTCACCATCCACCGCCAGCAATGGCAGGGTATGGAGGGGGCCCCCGAAACCTCGGCCTTGCTCTTCAACGGAGCGACCAATAAGGAGCGCATCGGGTACTCCGTGTACGGGTTTACGGACGCGACCGACATCGTTCGCCGCTCGGGCATCTACGGACACTACGCCTACCACGCGCAGCTTTCTGAAAATTCGGTGCTGAGCTTCGGCATTGGCGCAGGTTACGTGAACAACACGTTTGATATGGCCAGCATCCGCGTCAAAAACGAGGGCGATCCCTTCCTGTTTCCCGCAAACACGAACGGCACCCTCGACCTCAACCTGGGAATCAACCTTAAGGTCGAGAACTTCCAGTTGGGCGTGGCCGCACCCCAAGTGCTTGCTCCGGCCATTACCTACTCCAACAACTACACGGGTCCGGTTGCGTTTCACTTGATCCGCCACTACGTAGTGCAAACCCAATACGACCTTCCGATTCAAAAAGACCGCATGACGCTGTCGCCCTTGGTGGTTGTCCGCGCTGCGAACCACGTGACTCCTCAGGTCGACGCCGGAATGATGTTCAACGTGACCGAGTACGGCTATGTGGGCGCCCTGTACCGTTCCAACTTTGGGGCGTCGGCGCAGCTCGGCGTGCACCTGACTCCGCTTTTGACCTTGGGATACGCCCACGACTTCAGCATCAACGACTACGCCACCTCGCTGGGCATGTCCAACGAGTTCATTCTGACCTACCGCTTTGGCGACAACAAGCGCAACGACCGCATTGAAGCCGAAATCAAGCGACTCAAGGACAAGCAGCGTCAGGCCGACCAAAACGGCGAAAAACTGCTGAACGAGAAGTTTGAAGAGTTCAAAGAAGAACTCGAGGCCGCAAACAAGAAGCAGCTCGCCGCGCAAAGCGAAGAGCTCGCGAAGGCGACGGCCCTCAAGCTTCAAGAGGCAGGCGCCCAAGGTGGTGGAGTTCGCGGCGCGGCGGCAAACGCTGGATCTGCCTCGGCCGCTCCCGCGACCTCGGGAACGGCGACTTCGGGCGCAGCCGGAACGAGCAGCATTAAGGGCTACAGCAAGGAGGCCTACGCCAACAACGTGGCCCCGGGCAGCTCAGGCTTCTACGTGACCGCAGGAGTATACGGCGAGCAGGAGAACGCCGACAAAATGGTTCAAAAACTGAAGGCCCAAGGAATCCAGTCCCGCACCTTCCGCGATCCGAAGAACAACATGGTCTACGTGTACCTTTTGAAGTTCGGAACCTACGACGAGGCATCTAAAGCCCGCGAAAGCAGCTTGAACGGACAGTACCCGGGCAAACTTTGGGTTAAGGTGATCCAGTGATGCGCAGGCTCCTTGTCCTTTTGGCCTTGACCCTGGGCTTTGCGTCGAATGCCGCGCACCTCGTGGGCGGAGAAATCACCTACACCTGCCTGGGTTCGAACCAGTACCAAGTCAAGTTGCGCATTTACCGAGACTGCTTCTCGGGAGGCGCCGCCTTCGACAACTCGGTGAACTTCACGGTCTACAACCTCGCAGGGGCGGTGGTCACCAATCCCTCGGTGCCTAAAGGGCCAACGGTTTCGGTTCCCGCAGGCACGGGCAATCCCTGCCTGACCACTCCGCCCAACATTTGCACGGAGTATGCCGAGTACGTGGCCACCCTGACCTTGCCGCCGGTAGTGGGAGGGTACACGATTTCGTACCAGCGCTGCTGCCGAAATTCGACGATCAGCAACATTACCAATCCGGGTTCGCGCGGAAACACCTACACGGTGAAAATCCCGTCGATGGACAACACGTGCAACAGCACGCCGGCGTTCACTACGGTTCCGCCCATCGTACTCTGCTTGGGCGACCAATTGAACGTGGACGCGTCGGCTACCGACTCCAACGGAGACTCGCTGTTCTACGAGTTCTGCGACATTTACACCGGCGGAAGCAGCGGCAACCCCAGCCCCAGCACGGCCACTCCGCCGCCGTACACGACCATCCCCTTCGTGGCTCCGGCGACCCCGAGCCAGCCCGTTCCGGGAACTCCCGCGTTAGCCATCAATCCCCAAACCGGAATGATTACCGGGGTGGCTACCACCGCCGGCCAGTACGTTGTGGGCATCTGCGTCAGCGAGTACCGCAACGGCCAATTGCTTTCGGTGGTGCGCCGCGACTACCAGTTCAACGTAACCAACTGCATCATCAACACGGTGGCCGACATGGTGACCCAGCTTGAGGATCCCTCGCTCTACTGCGACGGGCGTACGTTGACCTTCACGCCGCAAACCACAGGTGCGCTCACGTACTTCTGGAATTTTGGCGACACGACCACCACCGCCGACACGAGCTCGCAAGCCTACCCGACCTACACCTTCCCCGACACGGGAACCTACACGGTGACCTTGATCATCAACCCAGGGCTGGTGTGCACGGACACGCTCAAGGTTCCGTTCCGCGTGATGAATGCGCCCGACTACCGCATTGAAAAGTCAGGGGTTCCTTGCGTCGAGGTGCAGAACTACCGATTTGAAGCTAAGGGAAGCGCTCCCTACGACGCCAGCATTTCATGGGATTTCGGGAGCGACGCCAACACCTTCGGCGCTACAGGCAAGCTGGTTACGGGCGTGAGCTGGAACAGTTCAGGCGTGTACCCCGTGCGCTGCATTATTCAGTCGGCGTACTGCCCCGATACCCTTTGGGACACGGTGAAGGTCTACGACTGGTACTATCCGGTTACCGCAACGCCTCAGGATACGCAGATTGCTCGGGGCGATACCGTGCTGCTTGACGTGACTTCGGGGGCATCCTACTACTGGTTCGCCGACCAGCCGGTCTACTTCAACAACGCCCAGCAGCGCAATCCGCAGGCGCTCATGCATGCCGACAGCACCACCTACTACGTCATTGTCACCGACAACCGTGGCTGCCGCGGCATCGATACCGTCTTTGTGAGTTGGCTTCCCGAACAGGTTGAGCCTGATTTGTCCCACGTAATGAACGTGATTACGCCGAACGGCGACGGGAACAACGACGTCCTCGACCTTACGGAGGTCCTTTTTGGCGACGCCTGCACGCTTCGGGTGATGAACCGTTGGGGAACCACCTGGGTGTACGAGACCGAGAACTACGCCAACACCTGGGGCGGAACCGACGCCGACGGGAATCTGCTGCCCAGCGGAACCTACTACTTCTTCGTAGTCTGCGGACGGGATTTGCGGTATTCGGGACCCGTCACGATTGTCTACTGACGGCTACTTCCGGAGCAGTGATCAAACAAAAAAGCGGCCCTCGGGCCGCTTTTTGCTTTATCCCTGAAATAGGTCTTTCACCTTATCAAAGAAGCTCTTGTCTCCGGCGCCCGGTCGGGGCTGAAATCGGTCGCTCTGATTGAGCTTTTCGAGCACTTCCTTTTCTTCGTTCGTCAGCGATTTGGGCGTCCAAACGGCCACGTGGATCAGCTGATCCCCTTGACCGTACCCCTCGAGGCTCGGAAGCCCTTTTCCCTTGAGCCGCAGCGTTTTGCCGCTTTGGGTTCCGGGGTCAATCTTCATTCGGACTTTTCCGGTCACGGTGGGAACCTCAACGGAGGTGCCCAGGGCCGCGTCGGGAAACGACAGGTGAAGCTCGTAGTGCAAGTTGCTTCCTTCGCGCACGAGCACCTCGTGGGGCTCCTCCTCAATGGATACAATGAGGTCGCCGGCAGGCCCCCCGGCCGGACCGTGGTTGCCCTTTCCCTGAACGCGGAGCTGCATTCCATCTTGTACCCCTCCCGGAATCTTCACGCTGACCACTTCGTCGTGGCGCTCAAGCCCGTCGGGACCCACGCCGTCAGGGCGTTGGTCAATCGTTTTGCCTGCTCCCTGGCAGCTCGGACACGCACTGGCAGTGCGCATTTGCCCTAAGATCGTGTTTTGTACCCGAGTTACTTGCCCGGACCCCCCGCAGGTTCCGCAGGTTTTGAAGGTCAGGCCTTCAGCCGGTATCGCGCGGCGGATCTTAATCTTCTTTTCGACCCCGTTGGCAATCTCTTCCAGCGTCAACTTCACCCGCACGCGCAAATTGGCCCCGCGGTTCGCACCGCCGCCTCGACCGCCGAAACCGCCGAAGGCCCCACCAAACGCGTCGCCAAAAATGTCTCCGAAGTGGCTGAAGATGTCGTCCATGTTCATCCCGCCGCCGCCAAAGCCGCCTGCCCCCGCGCCAAAGGCTTGGTGGCCGAACTGGTCGTACTTCTGGCGCTTTTCGGGGCTTGAAAGGACTTCATACGCCTCCGCAGCTTCCTTAAACTTCTCTTCAGCCGCCGCATCCCCCGGGTTTTTGTCAGGGTGGTACTGAATGGCGAGCTTGCGGTACGCCTTTTTAATCTCGTCTGCCGAGGCTCCCTTAGAAACCCCTAGCACCTCATAGTAGTCGCGCTTGCTCATGCTTACTCGGCGGTTTGTCCCACCACCACTTTGGCGTATCGGATGATTTTCTCTCCCAGGATGTAGCCCTTTTCCAGCTCGTCCACGACGCAGCCCGCAAGCTCAGGCGAAGGGGCGGGAATGTTCGTGATGGCCTCCATCCGCTCCACGTCAAACGCCTGGCCCACCGTTGCGTCCATCGGTTTCAGTCCTTCGGCTTTCAAAGCAGAAAGGAGCTTGGTTTGGATCAACTCCAAGCCTTGGCGCTCGGGGCCATCGCCCAAGGCCTTGAGGGCGCGCTCGAAGTCGTCGAGTACCGGCAGCACCGATTTAATGACCTTCTCCCCAGCGGTGGCAATCAGCTCAAGGCGTTCCCGCGCGTTTCGGCGCCTGAAATTCTCAAACTCGGCGTACAGACGCAGGTTTTGGTCCTTGAGTTCCTGAATTTCGGCCTCTACGTCGCGTTCCGTTCCGGGCGCGCCTTCCTCAGTCTCGGCATCAAGGCGGACTTCTTCTTCGTGCGGATCGGGCATGGTTGGGGTGTCTTCCATCGTTTCAGTAATTTGCGCTGCCTTGCAAACACAAAGCCTGCCAAACGACCGCAAAGTGTCAGAATGGCAGGCCTTGTGTTTTGCTGACCTTACTTGGCTTGCATCGCCTTTAGGGCGTTCTCCAGTGCGGCTCCGCGCAGGTTTTTCGCGACTACTTTTCCTTTGCCGTCGATGAGGTAGGTGGCGGGAATCGAATTGACTCCGTACAGTGCGGCACCTTCCGAACGCCAGCCCTTCAGGTCGCTCACGTGGTTCGGCCATACCAAACCGTCTTTGGCGATCGCTTCGACCCAACGGTCCTTGGTGTTGTCCAGCGAAAGCGAAAAGACCTCAAAACCCTTGCCTGACGTGAATTTGGCGTCCTTGTACTGGTTGTAGACGCGCACCACGTTGGGGTTTTCCATGCGGCAGGGTCCGCACCACGCGGCCCAAAAGTCGAGGAGGACCACTTTTCCGCGCAAGTCAGACAGCTTGCGCGTCTTGCCCGTGGGGTCCGGGAAAGCCAAGTCCGGCGCCATGTCGCCCACGTTGATCGTGGCGAGTTGGGCGGCGGGCGCCTCGGCGCGGGGAGCGGTTACGCGGTTCGCGGGAACGGCAGCAAAAACGAGGGCGGCGACGCCCAAAGCAACTACGTGTTTCATGAGATAAAAGTACGGTTCAAAAATTAGTCCGCGATGCGCTCGATGCGCGCACCCAGGGCGCGCAGGCGCTCGTCAATGCGCTCGTACCCGCGGTCGATTTGCTCGATGTGGTGGATCGTCGACGTGCCTTCGGCGCTCAGGGCGGCGATCAGCAGGGCAATTCCGGCGCGGATGTCGGGCGACGTCATCGTGGTAGCGCGCAGCTGGAAGTTGCGGTCGTGCCCGATTACCGTCGCGCGGTGGGGGTCGCACAAAATGATCTGAGCGCCCATGTCAATGAGTTTGTCCACAAAGAACAGACGGCTCTCAAACATCTTTTGGTGAATCAGCACGGAACCCTTGGCTTGTGTGGCCGTCACGAGCACAATGCTGAGCAAATCGGGCGTAAACAAGGGCCACGGACCGTCGGCAATCGTCACCATCGAACCGTCGAGGTAGGCCCCGATTTGGTAGTGCTTCTGCGCGGGGATGTACAGGTCGTCTCCGCGCTCTTCAATCTGGATTCCGAGCTTGCGAAACACGTTGGGAATTTGACCCAGGTGCGGAATTCCCGCATTTTTAATCGTAATCTCCGACTGCGTCATCGCGGCGAGCCCAATCCACGAACCGATTTCAATCATGTCCGGAAGGCAGCGGTGTTCGGTTCCGCCAAGGCGTTCGACCCCGTTGATGACGAGGCGGTTGCTGCCAATGCCTTCGATTTGGGCTCCCATGCGGACCAGCATGCTGCAGAGCTGCTGCAGGTAGGGTTCGCAAGCGGCGTTGTAGATGGTCGTTTCGCCGGGCGTGAGCACGGCTGCCATTACGATGTTCGCGGTGCCGGTTACCGACGGCTCGTCGAGCAATATGTAGGCACCCTTGAGGCCTTCTGCCGGGGCTTCGACGCCATAGAAGTAGGCTTCTTCCTCATACACAAACTTGGCGCCTAACTTCATGAAGCCTTCAAAGTGCGTGTCGAGTCGGCGGCGGCCAATCTTGTCTCCGCCCGGCTTTGGAATGTAGCCTTTGCCGAAGCGCGCGAGCATCGGCCCCACTACCATCACCGATCCGCGCAGCGAAGCACCCTTCTTTTTGTAGGTGTCGCCAAACAAAAAGTCGACGTCGATTTTGTCGGCTTGAAACGTGTAGTCGCCGGGGCCATTTTTCGCTACCGTAACGCCGAAATCGCCTAAAATCTCAATGAGTTTGTTGACGTCTACGATGTCGGGCACGTTCGTAACGCGAACCGGCTCAGCGGTCAACAGCACCGCACAAAGAATTTGGAGCACTTCGTTTTTCGCTCCCTGGGGTTGAACGTCGCCGCGCAGGGCATGTCCGCCGGTAATTCGGAATGAAGCCATAGTTACTTGCGGAAGAATCCGCCTTTGCGTTTATTAAAATTGGACGAATTCGGTTTTTTCTTCTTGCGGTTCTTGGTGTGAAGCGGGGCATTTTGCGAAACCACGCCCTTGGCTACGGACAGCGCCGATCCTTCTTGTCCGAGGCGTCCGCCCGACAGAATGCGCAGGTCGTTAAAAATAACGGCGTCGTCCACGGTGTCCTTATTCCAGCTCAAGTAGGCCCGCTTCATTTGGTTGGCGATGTCGTACTCAATTCCCTGGCGCTCTTCCGACGGCTCCATTTCGGCCACCGTATTAATGAGGTTTTGCAAAATCACCCCGTAGTAGCGGTGGCTGCGGCTCTTTGGCGGGTAGGGTACGCGTTCGGGCTTGGCTTCCAGCAGCTCTTTTTGCGGAGCGGGGAAGGGGCCGTCCACGTCGAGGGCGAAACCCGAAATCACGTGGAGGTGGTCCCAAACTTTGCGCGCAAAATCGGGTTGCCCCCTTAAGCTGGGATTCAATCGGCCCACGGTCTCGACGACATGGGCAGCCGCCTCCGTTCGCTTGGCCTTGTCTTCAATTGTGAGGCAAAACTCGACCATGGTTTGCACCTGCCGCCCGTACTCTCCGAGGACCATGGGCGAGCGGTCTGTGTTGTAATCTAACGAAAGCGTCGTAATGCTTGAGGTTTCCATCGAGGTGCTCCTGCTAGGCCAAGAGCTGCAATTTAGCGAACTTCAAAAGGAGTTTCTTTTCGCCCGCGTTATCAAATTGGATCGTGGCTTTACCGCCGTCTGAAGCCGGCTCCACCTCAGTCACCGTGCCGACCCCAAATCGGTCGTGCAGCACCCGAGTTCCAGGCGCCAAATTTAGTTCGTTTGCGGGACTTCCCGACGCCGCACTCGCTTGGCCGAGGGGCTTGAGGTGTTCCGGCTTTCGAAACCGCAAAGGGGCGGGTGGGGGCGTGCTGTTGCCCGACCCCTGCGGCCGCATCCGTTGGGCGGCGGCGCCCCGAAACGTCCGCGGCTGTTCCGGATCGCCAAACGCCTCCCGCAGCTCGCGCGGAGCCCCGTAGTTCTTCGGAAGCTCCGGAACGTGCACGTCCAAGTGCTCTTCGTCGAGCTCGTCCAAAAAGCGGCTGGGTTCGCAGTCGATCAACTTGCCCCAGCGGTAGCGCACCCGGGCGTAGGTCAAAAACGCCCGCTGCTCGGCGCGCGTTAGGGCCACATAAAACAGGCGCCGTTCCTCCTCCAGATCGCTGCGCGAATTCATCGCCATCATGGACGGAAAAAGGCTGTCCTCCATCCCGACCACGAACACCACCGGAAACTCCAAGCCCTTGGCCAAGTGAATGGTCATTAAAATCACCTTGGGCTCGTCGGTCTCTTGCTCGTCGCGATCGGTCAGGAGCGCCACATCCTGCAGAAACGCGCCCAAGCTGGGGTCGCCGTCTTCGGTTTGGCTCTGCTGCTCTACAAAATCCTTGATGCCGTTCAGCAGTTCTTGGACGTTTTCGTAGCGGCTAATTCCCTCGGGGGTTTTGTCTTCCGCGAGCAGCTTGACCAACCCGCTCGTTCGGGCAATGTGCTCTACGGTTCCAAAAGCGTCCATTTGCGTGGCGATGATTCGGTACGAATCAATTAGGTCGGCAAAGGCCTCCAGCCGTTCCGCCGTGGGGCGGTTGATGCCCATATCCCACGACTTAGCGTGGCGCACGGCGTCCCAGAGCGGAGCCCTTCGCTCGTTCGCCACAATCGTCATACGGGCCAACGTGGTGTCGCCAATTCCGCGGCCGGGCAAATTGATGACCCGACGCAGGGCTTCTTCGTCGTTCGCGTTGACCGTGAGGCGCACGTAGGCCAAGACATCCTTGATTTCCTTGCGCTGGTAAAACGAGAGTCCGCCGTAAATCTGGTACGGAATGTTCCGCCGGCGCAGCGCGTCCTCGAACGACCGCGATTGCGCGTTCGTGCGGTACAAAATGGCGAAGTCCCCGTACCCGCGGTGCTCCCGGTGCACCAAATCCCAAATGGTCTGTGCGACATACTGGCCTTCGTCCGAGTCGCTTACGCTCTGGTGCACCCCAATTTTTTCGCCGAGCGGATTTTCCGTCCACACGTCTTTTTCGAGCTGTTCCTTGTTGTGCGAAATCAGCACATTCGCCGCTTTGACGATGCGCTGCGTGCTCCGGTAGTTTTGCTCGAGCTTGTACAGGGCCGCGTCGGGGTAGTCCTTTTGAAAATTGAGGATGTTGCGGATGTTGGCCCCCCGAAAGGAGTAAATGCTCTGGGCGTCGTCGCCCACTACGCAGATGTTCTCGAAGCGCGCGGCCAGCGCCTTTACGATGAGGTACTGGGCATGGTTCGTGTCCTGATACTCGTCGACCAGCAGGTAGCGGAACCGCTCCTGGTACTTTGCCAAGGCGTCGGGGAAGCGCGCAAACAGCTCGTTGGTTTTCAGGAGCAGGTCGTCGAAGTCCATGGCCCCCGCGCGGAAGCAGCGCTCCATGTACTGCTGGTACACCTCGCCCAACTTAGGCATTCGGGCTGCGGCATCTTGCTCTTGCAAATCGGCCCGAGCGGCGTAGGCCTTCGGGGTGATCAGGTTGTTTTTGTATGCGGAAATCCGCGAGGCCACCGACTTGGTTTTGTACACCTCCTTGTCGAGGTTGAGTTCCTTGATGACGTTGGCGAGCACCTTTTGCGCATCCTCGGAATCGTAAATCGTGAAGTTGCTCGGGAACCCTAACCGCTCACCCTCCACCCGAAGGATGCGGGCAAAAATGCTGTGGAAGGTGCCCATCCACACGTTTTTAGCCTCGTCCGGCCCAATGACCTTGGCGATGCGGTCCTTCATTTCGCGGGCCGCCTTATTCGTAAACGTCAGCGCCAGGATTTGAAAGGCGTCGGCGCCCTGCTGGATGAGGTGCGCGATCCGGTACGTCAGGACGCGTGTTTTGCCGGAGCCTGCGCCCGCGATGACCATCACGGGTCCTTTGGTGTGTTCTGCGGCCTTGCGCTGCGCCGGGTTGAGTCCGCTTAATAGTCCTTCCATGATGTCCTGCAAAAGTAGGTGGGTCCTGCCGCTGGCGCGACGCAAGTGGAAAACTTTGAAATTCTTTTTGGTAGGTGCTCGTGATTAGACGAGAAATTGTTCTACATTTGCAGTCCCCAAAAAATGTGGGGGTAAACTTTTATTTCTACCGACGTCAAACCACGTAGAAGAGCATGCCAACGATCCAACAACTAGTCCGCAAAGGACGCGTCACCCTGGAAAAG
>JBEGTJ010000043.1:0-14001 GCA_041179465.1 Bacteroidota bacterium
ACGGACCGCGACAACAACAACCAGGGATGGTTGATGCTGCTGTTCGGCATCGGTCTCATCGTGTCGTTCTTCTGGATGCTGTACGCATGGCTGCCCGTGACGCTACCAAAGCCGGCTTCGGAACACGGAACCGACTACGACAACCTGATGACGATCTCCATGCTGGTCATCATCACCATGTTCGTGCTCGTGCAGCCGATTCTGTTCTACTTCGCGTGGAAGTACCGCGGATCCAAGGACCGCAAGGCCACCTACTACGAGCACAACAACCGACTGGAGTTCATTTGGACCATTGTTCCGGCCGTGGTACTCGCCGTGCTCATCATTTACGGCATGACCACCTGGTCTAACGTGATGAACCCCAAGAACGAGCAGGAGCCCTTGGTCATCGAGCTGTACGCGCAGCAGTTCAAGTGGACCGCGCGCTACGCCGGCCAAGACAACCAGCTGGGCTACGCCAACGTCCGCCTCATCAAGGACGCTAACGTGATCGGCGTGGACACGCTCGACACCAAAGGCGGAGACGACAAGATCACGACCGAGATCCACCTTCCCGTGGGACGTCCGGTGCTCTTCAGGTTCCGTTCGCAGGACGTGATTCACTCCGCGTACTTCCCGCACTTCCGCGCCCAAATGAACTGCGTGCCGGGTATGACTACCCAATTCCAGTTTACGCCCACGGTGACGACCGCCGAGATGCGCCAGGATGCCGAGGTTCAAGCTAAGGTGGCCCGCATCAACAAGATCCGCACTGAAAAGGGCTTGGAGGCCTATGCCTACGATTACGTGCTGTTGTGCAACAAGATCTGCGGATCGGCGCACTACAACATGCAGATGAATATTGTTGTTGAGTCTGAAGAAGAGTACGCCAAATGGCTTGCTGAACAAAAGACCGTAGCAGAAACGTTGTAATACTAGTTAAGGATTTTTTATTATGGCTGACCACGCACACGACCACGCGCACGATCACGCTCACGACGACCACCACGATCACGAGCACCATGTAGACAACTTCTGGACGAAGTACGTCTTCTCGATCGATCACAAGATGATCGCGAAGCAGTTTTTGGTAACCGGTATGTTCATGGGCATCATCGGGGTGTTTATGTCGATGATGTTCCGCCTTCAGTTGGCTTGGCCGGGCGAGAGCTTCCCCATTCTCGAGACGTTCTTGGGAAAATGGGCCCCTGACGGGGTGATGGACCCTAACATGTACCTCGCGTTGGTGACCATCCACGGAACCATCATGGTGTTCTTCGTGCTGACCGCCGGCTTGAGCGGAACCTTCTCGAACCTGCTTATTCCGTTGCAAATCGGAGCGCGCGACATGGCGTCAGGCTTTCTGAACATGATTTCGTACTGGCTCTTCGCCGCCTCGTCGGTGGTCATGGTGGTGTCGCTGTTTGTGGAAACCGGACCCGCTTCAGGCGGCTGGACCGTGTACCCGCCGCTCAGCGCTCTGCCGCAAGCGATGCCCGGTTCGGGCGCGGGCATGACCCTTTGGCTGGTTTCGATGACGCTGTTCATCGCGGGCTCCCTGATCGGTTCGCTCAACTACATCGTTACGGTAATCAACCTGCGCACCAAAGGCATGTCGATGACGCGCCTTCCGCTGACCATTTGGGCCTTCCTGGTGACGGCCATCCTCGGGGTGCTTTCGTTCCCGGTTCTGTTGAGCGCGGCGTTGCTGCTCGTGTTCGACCGCTCCATGGGTACGTCGTTTTACTTGAGCGACATTATGGTGGCGGGCGAAATGCTCACCAACCAAGGCGGCAGCCCGATCCTTTTTGAGCACCTGTTCTGGTTCCTCGGACACCCTGAAGTGTACATCATCCTGCTGCCGGCACTCGGCATTACGTCTGAGGTGATTGCCACGAATTCGCGCAAGCCCATCTTTGGTTACCGAGCGATGATCGGATCGATTTTGGCCATCGCCTTCCTGTCCTTCATCGTGTGGGGCCACCACATGTTCGTTACGGGAATGAACCCGTTCTTGGGCTCGGTGTTCACGTTTACTACGCTGCTGATCGCCATTCCTTCGGCGGTCAAAGCGTTCAACTACATCACCACCCTGTGGAAGGGCAACATTCGCTTCACTCCGGCGATGCTGTTCTCCATCGGACTCGTGAGCACCTTCGTTGCGGGCGGCTTGACGGGCATCATTTTGGGCGACTCCGCCTTGGACATCAACGTGCACGACACCTACTTTGTGGTGGCGCACTTCCACATCGTAATGGGCCTTTCGGCCATCTTCGGCATGTTTGCCGGGGTGTACCACTGGTTCCCCAAGATGTACGGCCGCATGATGAACAAGTCGATGGGCTACCTGCACTTCTGGCTTACGTTCGTGAGCGCGTACGGGGTGTTCTTCCCGATGCACTTCACCGGCCTCGCGGGCTTGCCCCGTCGCTACTACAGCAACGCGGAATTCCCCATCTTCGACGAGCTGCAGGACATCAACGTGATCATCACCATGTTCGCCATCGGAGGCGGTATCGCGCAGTTGATTTTCATTTTCAACTTCTTCTACTCGATGTGGCGCGGCCCGAAGGCTCCGCAAAACCCGTGGAACTCCAATACCCTCGAGTGGACCACGCCGGTGGAGCACCTTCACGGCAACTGGCCGGGAGCGATCCCCGAAGTGCACCGTTGGGCCTACGACTACAGCAAGCCGGGTCACGAAGAGGACTTTGTTCCGCAGACCACGCCGCTGAAGGACGGGGAGCACGCGCACTAAGCGTTTATAAGTTCGTCAAACGGCCGCCCGGAATCCCCGAGCGGCCGTTTACATTTGTGGCATGGTGGATTTTTTGCACGATGCCTCCACAGCGGGCATGGAAGACCGCGAGGCGGAGCAGCGGCTACGGCCCGCGCGCTTCGATGACTTTGCCGGCCAGGCCAAAGTGCTCGAAAACCTCAAGGTTTTTGTTCAGGCGGCCCGCCAGCGCGACGAGGCCCTGGACCACGTGCTGCTGCACGGCCCTCCGGGGCTGGGTAAAACGACCCTTGCCCACATCATTGCGGGCGAACTCGGTTCTTCGCTCAAGCTGACCAGCGGACCCGTGCTCGACAAACCGGGCGACCTCGCCGGATTGCTCACGAGCTTGGATGCCAACGACGTGCTGTTCATCGACGAAATCCACCGGCTCAGCCCGGTAGTTGAGGAGTACCTGTACAGCGCCATGGAGGACTACCAAATTGACATCATGCTGGAGTCCGGGCCCGCGGCGCGCTCGGTGCAAATCCGCCTTAAGCCCTTTACCCTCATCGGGGCCACGACGCGCAGCGGATTGCTGACGTCCCCGCTCCGCGCGCGATTTGGCATCGCCGCGCGCCTGGAGTACTACAGCGTGGAGCTGCTGTCGACGATTGTGGAGCGCTCCGCAAGCATTTTAAATGTGGGCATCGAAATGGATGCCGCCGTCGAAGTTGCCCGCCGCAGCCGCGGAACGCCCCGCATCGCCAACGCCCTCCTGCGTCGCTTGCGCGACTTCGCCCAGGTTAAGGGCAAAAACGTCGTCGATTTAGAGGTGGCCCGCTTCGGAATGGACGCTCTCGACGTGGACACCCACGGCCTGGACGAAATGGACAACCGCATCCTGACGACGTTGATCGACAAGTTCCGCGGCGGCCCCGTCGGGCTAAGCACCCTGGCGACCGCGGTAGGCGAGCAGGCGGAGACGCTGGAAGAGGTGTACGAGCCCTACTTGATTCAAGAGGGCTACCTGGCCCGCACGCCCCGGGGCCGAACGGCCATGGACAAGGCCTACAAGCACTTGGGCCGCACCCCCTCAGGCGGACCCGATTTGTTTTCATGACGTCCCGCGAAGCCACGGCCTTCCTCAAAACTGAGGCCCTTAGGCTGGGCTTTATGGAGGCCCGCGTGGCCCGGGCCGATTTTCTTGCAGACCAAGCACCTAAGCTCGAGGCCTGGTTGCGCCAGGGGCTGCAGGGAAGCATGCGCTACCTCGAGAATCATTTTGATAAACGCTTAGACCCCAGGCTTCTGGTGCCGGGGGCTCAGTCCGTGGTGAGCCTCGCGTTCAATTACTTTCCCGAACCTTCAGCCCTCGAAGGCGAAGGACGGCCCCGGGTCGCCCGCTATGCCTACGGCGAGGACTACCACCGAGTGGTCAAGGACCGGCTCTTTGAGCTGCTCGACGGCTTGCGCTCGGCCATAGGTCCCTTGGACGGGCGGTGCTTTGTCGACAGCGCGCCGGTCATGGAGCGCGCTTGGGCTGAGCGCAGCGGTCTGGGTTGGGTGGGCAAAAATTCGCTGCTGCTGCGCAAAAACACGGGGTCGTACTTTTTTTTGGCGGAACTCATCGTGGACTACGCCTTTGAGCCGGACCTCCCGGTGACGGACCACTGCGGTACCTGCACGCGCTGCATCGATGCCTGCCCAACCCAAGCCATCATTGCGCCACAAGTGGTCGACAGCAACCGCTGCATCAGCCACGCCACCATTGAGCTGCACGGAGCGCTTCCGCGCGAAATGGCGGACTCCCTGCACCCCTGGGTGTTTGGCTGCGACATTTGCCAAGAGGTGTGCCCCTGGAACCGGCATTCGACGCCGCATTCCGAACCGGCGTTTGCGCCCGGCGGGTGGGTAGAGTGGAGCCTGGACGACTGGCGCGCGGCCAGCGAAGCTGCCTTTCAAGAAGCTTTTGGGGCGTCGGCGGCGGCCCGCACAGGGCTAGGACGCATTCAGCGCAACGTCGAAGCGGCCTTTGGTCGAACCCTACCTACTTGACGTCGATCTGAACGGCCTGAAGGACTCGGTTGGTCGTCTTGTCGAACGCGACGGCCACCCACTTCATATGGCGGGCGTTCCAACTTGCCTCGAGCGTAGTTGACGCGTCAAGGGTCGTGCTTACGCCCGGAAGGCTGCCGCCGGCTGCCCACACCTCTTGGCCGAAGGGGCCCCAGGGCGCCCGGCGAAAGACGTTGTAGTGCACGTAGTTGGTGTCCCGGGTTTGGTCCGGCATGAGCTGCGGGGACACTATTCCCGATTCTTTGAGGTACACCGCTACGCCCACCGCGTTGGCTTGGGCGCTCTGGGCCCGAACCTCGAGCCGAAGGGTGGCGACGCGCGAGGTGCTGTCGAATCCGCTGTAGGCGCTGAAAAGCACTTCGGGTGCGCGCCCGAGTTCGGTGGCCGCAAGGGCTCCCCACGAACTGTAGGATTTGAGGTGGGTGTTGGTCGGGAAGTCCAGTCGGTTCACCATGCCCAGGGGCAGGGCAAAAACCCCAAATACGTCGGCCAAGTCGTCGCCATCGGCCGTGGTGAAGTCGGTCGGGTATTCCGTCGAGGTCGCCGTAAAGTTGGCCGGCCCGGCATGGATCGCGAGGCCGACGACTTTGGCGGGTCCGTACAGGCTGTCGAGCTGCTTCAGCACCTTGGAGGCCTTGGGGCAGTTCTTGCACTGATGGCCGGTAAAGTCCTCTACGAGCACGGCCCGTTCCGATTGAATCACCGTGTCGCCGTTGGCGGTGCCGGTTCCGCCCCCGCCCGGATTGCGGAACGGCTGGTCGATGTAGTCGCAGGCGGCTAGGGACGCCGCCACAATGAAGTACCAAACGGGATTCCGCATCAGAATTGGGTAGTTAGCGATAAACTCAGGCCGTTGGACGGAGGGACCACGCGGCAGACTCCGCCCACGCAGAAAATGCCCTGCTGCTGGCGGCCGTAGCCAAGCTGCACCCGGGTGGGTCCGTCAAAGTGCACCACCGACAGCAAGGGGTAATGGATGCGGCGCGACTCCGAAGGGTTGCCGTAGTTGTAGATGTCTTGGACGGCCACGACCCAAGCCTCAGAAAGGGTGTATTCGGCGAGGAACATGGCCATGGCACCGCGGTAGCCTTGTCCGCCCGACCACTGCAGCTCGGTGCGCAGGGTTTGGTGGTTGGGGAGGGCGAACTGCTGCTCCCACACCACGGCGGGAACCACCAGCATGCTGTCGCTGTCGGGCGCCGCCAAAATGGCGTAGTCGTTCAGGCCGTCAGCCAGTACCGACTTGTTGTAGCCGAGTCGGTAGGCGGTTACTTGCGTCTTGTACTTGGAGCTGAATTTGCGGCTGATGCTGAAGTTCACGTCGCGGAAGTAGGGAATTTCGCCCCAGGTCAATGCTTGGCTTACGTAGCCTTGGGTGCCTTTGTCTCCAAAACTCCCGTCGGCGAGCGGAGCTCGGTGGATGCTCTGCGACGATGCGACGCTGAGCGCCAGCTTGGTTCCGTACTTGCCGCCGAGTGCGGTTTTCTTGGGAATCAGGTAGTTGACGTCGAACTGATAGCCCATTTCGCCATTGATTTGCGTCGCGTAGGGGTAGAGCGCGGGCAGGGCGTAGGTGTGCAGGTTGCCGGTCGGCGGAATGAAGTTGATCAACGCGTCGAACTGCTGCGCGTTCCGGTCGGAGCGAAAGCTGAAGTTGTCGATGCGCTTCACGGTAGCAAGCACTCCAAACCCCTTTTTGCTGTAGGTGGCGGTGGCCACAAAGGCTTCGCCTGGCTTATAGATGTAGCCGTTGTCGGAGTTGGGGTCGTTGATTTTGTAGGCGTACTCGGCCTTGAGGTCGAAGCCTTTGTAGTGGGCGCCTACCCGGTAGGCCCAAGCCCCTACGTTGGAGGGCAGGTTGAGCAAGGGGTCAAATCCGCGCTGGAATTTCGAAACGAA
Source organism: Bacteroidota bacterium (assembly GCA_041179465.1). Lineage (GTDB taxonomy): Bacteria > Bacteroidota > Bacteroidia > Flavobacteriales > Schleiferiaceae > TMED14. The sequence continues at coordinate 6,674 of JBEGTJ010000043.1, forward strand.
GCTCGCGCCGAGGTTCAGGCTGAGCCCCGCCTTGTTCAGGAACGGCAGCGCCTCGCGCAAGGCCCATTCGGCGTCGGTTCCGCGGAGAATGCCCTCGCTCTTGGTGAAGTAGACGCGCTGGCGACCGAGTACGCCCTTGATCGTGAGACCCTTGGGAAGCCGCGCAACGATCCGACTGCCGTCCATAGCGTTGTCGAGGCCCAGTCCGCGCTCTTCATAAGCCCTGAAAATGAGGCCTTGCCCAAACTGTTCATAAAAGTTGCCAAAGGTCAGGTCAAACTTGCCTTGGCGAAGCTGCGCGTAGCGGTAGGTGATGCCCTCGCCCCGATACCCCGTGGGAAATCCGAGGATGGCATGCTGGTAGTTCTCGTACCGCATGCCCATGCGGAGGTTGCCCCGCTCGTAGGTGAACAGCGCCCAACCTTGGCCCAAGGCCTTCTCGTCGGGGTAGTAGTCGCCCGCGGGATCCAATACGGTGTCGCGGACGTAGGCCTGGGCGTCGAGCTGGACGACCGCCCGAAGGGTTCCGCCCAAGGCGTCGGTTTGCGCTTCTTGCGCGCGCAGCGACCCGGTGAGCAGCACCACGGCCAGTCCAAGGGCAGGGGAGCGGCGCATTACTTGAGCTTGCGAACTTCAGAAAAAAGCACTTCTTCTTCGCCCGGAACGTATTTGTTGGCCTGCCAAACGATTTCGCCGGCGCCGTTGAGAAGGAAGGTGTGCGGCACGTTGTTCACGCCCATAGCCCGGCGCAAGTCGCTGTTGGGGTCGAGCACGACCTGGTAGTCCCAGCCCTGTCCGGCCACAAACGGGGCCACCTTGGGGCTCGTGCGCGCGTCGTCGATGCTCACCGCGATCAAGGTAACGCCGGTTTCTTCGTGCAGTTCTTCGTAGTGCTCCGCCATGGCGTTGAGCTCGTTGATGCAGGGCTTGCACCACGTGGCCCAAAAGCTGACGATCGTGGGCTTGCCCTCTTGGCGAAGGCTGGAAATCGGAACTTTTGCTCCTTCAAGGGTTTGTACGTCCATTTTGGGCAGGCCCTGAGCGCTCAGCGCAAGGCACAGGGCCGTGAACGCTGCGGTGTAAAGGATTTTCATGCCCTCAAGGTACGTTAGGGGGTCCGGCTCGTCCAAGTCCTGGGGGGTAGGGCCCCAAAAGAAGCGCCCGGACCTTGCGGCCCGGGCGCGTTCCCACCGAACTCCGTTCGGAATTAGTGCTGTACCGTGAAGCGAAGCGTTTCGATGCGGTCGCTGAGGGCGATCTTCACCGTGTACACTCCATTGGCCAGATCGGCCACATTGAAGTTCAGCTCCTGGGCACCGGCCTCGAGCGTTACGCTTTGGGCGATCACGCGCTGTCCGTTCAGGTTGTAGACCTCAACCGCAGCTTCACCTGCCTCAGCGGCCTGAAGGGCCACCTTGACGGCGTCGCGGGCGGGGTTCGGGTACACGCGGGCTTGGGCCATCAGCTCCTCTTCTTCACCCAGGGCGCTCGTGCTTACCCAGATGTTGTCGAGCCAAAGGTTGTTTCCGTAGGCCGAGTTGCACTCAAACTTGACGATGATGTCCTGACCGGCGAACTGGGCAAGGCTGATCGTATTGGGGTACCACTGCGTGGGCTGCGGGAAGAAACGGCTGGTGGTGTTTGCCGCCGTGGCGAGCGCCGAGCCGGACTTGTCGAACACGTTGGTCCAGGTGCTGCCGCAGTTCGACGAAACGAACACCTTCAGTCCGTCGGCCTCACCGGCGTACGAAGCGTAGGCGTGGTTGAAGAACAGCTTGTGGTTCGCGGTCACACCGCCCACTTTCGGGGTGATGATGCTCGCTTGGGCACCTGACTGCATCGTGAAGAAGTCCACCATCAGCGACTTGGCTGATTGGCCGTAGCCGCCCAGTTCCCATGCCAGTCCGTTTACGTTGGCTTTAGACACCACGGTAACCAAAGGCTTGCTCGGGGTGTTGTAAAGCAGTACGTGACCTGCGGGGATCTCGTTGAAGTTGGCGTTCTCCATGCCTTCGGCGAAGGGAGCCGGCGTCGGAGTGTTGCTGATTACGGCGGCAATCAAGGGAGCCGACATGTTGTTCATGCCGTTCACGTCACCCGTTCCGTTGGGCGCGCTCACCGAACCCACGAGGGAGTTGGTGCCAGCGGGAAGCGTCACTTGGGGGAAGTTCACCACGGCGGTTGCGCCCGCAGCGAGGTTTCCGGTCCAGTTTTGCGAAACCGGCGTGCCGCCGTTCACGGTGTAGCTCACGGTGGCCGACGTAATGGCTACGCTGCCCTCGTTCTTGATGGTCACCGAAGGCGTGGTCGTTCCGTTGCACAGACCGGCGGTGGAGGCCGTGAAGGCGTTCAGTCCTACGTCGGGCAAGCCGGCGATCGTTTGGGGCGTGGTGCGCGCGGCGTTCAGGACGGACTTGTTGCTGTTGTCTTGAACGAAGGCCACTACGGCAACTTTGTTCAGGTTCGCCAAGTACGCAGGGGCCTTGATTTTGAAGGTGAACATTTGGGTCTGGCCCGCCGTCCAGCTGTCGGCCATCGTCGTGCCGTTGGCGTCAGGAACCATTTTGCGCATGACCTGGTAGAAGTCTTTTTCGCCGTTGGAACCCGGAGCTGAAGGGTAGTTGATTTCTTCTTCGATCAAGGCTACGTGCAGCTTCAACGAACCGGCAGAACCTGAAGAAACCGTGGTGGTTCCTGCGTTCGCTACAAATACGCCGATTTGAATCGAGTCGTAGTTGGCGGTCCACTGGTGGCTGGCGGTGAGGTTCAACGGAGCCGCCGTGTTGTAGCGGTTGTTGATCGTCGTGGCGGTTACAATGGTACCGGGTGAGCCGGGACCGCTTCCGTCCATTACCGAGTTGGGCACGCCCGTCACGTTGTAGTACTGAACGCGGGCGGCAGCTTCAGTCGGGTTGGCGGCATTCATCGGGTCGACGCCGGGCCAGCTGGTTTGGTACTTAAGGGCGACTACTTTGGTCGAGTTTGCGTCCAGAATGGTTTTGAGCGCAGGGTTTTGAGAGGCGCACGGTCCGCAAGAGGCTTGAGTGAAGTGCTCAACCAGAACCAAGCGGTTTTGGCCAAAGGCGCTCAAGCTAAGCAAACCCGCAAGGGCGGTTAGGGTAAGGTGCTTCATGAATTAGCGTTGAATAAAAGGGTTTAAGAGGGCGAAAACTACGCAAAAAATGAATGCGCTCCGACGTTTGGGTGCGGACTTCGCAACGAATTACCTTTACCCAATGCAAAAAACCCTGTTTTTCTTCGCCGCGGCCCTCGGGAGCCTTGCCCTTGGTGCCCAAAGTTTGGTGGTGACCTCAATGGACAGCGTCGCGTACGCCAACAGCCACAACATGACGCAGGCCACGGCCCACATCGCCGTCAAAAACACGTCGGCGGCAACTAAGGACTACCAGGTGATCCGCCGCAAGGTCGGAACCACCGGAATCGTGGATTCCAATTACTTCTGCTGGGATTTGTGCTACCCGACCTGGGCCAACCAGAGCCAGGGCACGGTAACGATCGCTCCGAACGGGGTGGCCAACGACTTCTCGGGCTACGCCTACGTCCGCGACACCTCGGCCAACGGCCAAGACACCATTTGGTACACCTTTGTCAACGTCGCTGACCCGAACGACAGCCTTCAGGCCCGAGTGGTGTTTGCCATGAACCGCTACGTGGCGACGCCCGAATCGATGCTCCCGGTGCTGCGGTTGGCGCCCCAGCCCGCTCAGGCCGGCCAATGGGTGAGCGGAATTCCCGCGGACGTCCAAAAGGTGGAGTGGCTCGACGCCCTCGGCCGCGTGGCCCGCCGCGAAGAATCAGTGGTGAACGGCGCCGTCCGCGCCCCAGAGGCTCCGGGATTGTGGCTCCTGCGCAGCTACCATGCCGGCGGAGTGCGAACGACCAAGGTCACGGTCCGCTAAGCGCGGCATACGAATCACTCGACGACGGCGTTAACCAAGGTATGCTCTACCACCTCAGAGGAAGCTTGACGCGCAAGACCCCCACCTTTGTGGTGGTGGACTGCGGCGGGCTTGGCTACCTCGTGCACATTTCACTGACCACCTTTGGGCAGCTTCCCGAGTCGGGCTCGGTAGAACTCCTGCTGCACCCGGTGTACCGCGAAGACGCCCAGCTGCTCTTTGGCTTCGCCACCGAGCTCGAACGCGAGGTGTTTGTGATGCTCAATTCGGTTTCGGGAGTGGGGGCGAGCACGGCGCGCGTGATTTTGTCCACCTTGCGCCCCGAAGAGACCTTGTCGGTACTCGCCAACGGCGACTCGGGCAGCCTGCAGCGCATCAAAGGAATCGGAGCCAAGACCGCCCAGCGCATTGTGGTTGACCTGCGCGACAAGGCGGTGAAGCTTGGCGCGACCACCTCGGCCCTTCCCGCGGGGGGCTCAGCCCGCCACGAGGCTCTTGAGGCTCTGCTGGTGCTGGGTTTTGCCCGACCTGCGGTAGAAAAAATCGTATCGGCCCTGGCAGCTGAAGATGCCGAAGCCGGCGTCGAAGAGCTGATTAAACGGGCCTTAGCACGCCTTTAAGTCGCATGAGGGGGCTCCTGACGTTGCTGGGATTTCTGGCGCTCCTTCGGCTTGGGGCCCAAGACAGCACGGGCACCCGCTGGCCGATGCCCGGACTCCCCACGCCTCCGAACTGGAAAACGGAAGTGACGTACGACCCGGTCACGGGTTTTTACGTTTTGCAGCGCACCGTTTCGGGAATGCCGGTCGGCGCCCCGCGCTACCTTACCCCGGCCGACTACCAAGCTCTGCGCTTTCGCGAGCTCGAGTCGGAGTTTTGGCAAAAACGTTGGGCCCAAAACTCGGGCGGATCGGACCGCGACGGCTCGAGCCTAGTCCCCGACATGAGCATCACGAGCCCGGTCCTCCGCGACATTTTTGGGTCGGACAAGCTCGAAATCCGCCCCACGGGCAGCGCGGAGCTGCGGGTCGGCCTCCGCTACCAGCACATCAAGAATCCGATTGTGCCCGAGCGCAACCGCCGGACGTTTGCTCTCGATTTTGACCAAAAAATGCAGGTGAGCGCCGCGGGCAAGTTGGGCGACCGCCTCAACCTGAACTTCAATTTCGACACCGAGGCCACGTTCGCCTTCGAGAACAAAATCAAGCTCGACTTCAAAGGCCAAGAAGACGATATCTTAAAGAGTTTCGAGATGGGCGACGTGAGTTTGCCCACCAACGGTAGCCTGATTACCGGGGTGCAGAGCCTTTTTGGACTCAAAACCCAAATGCAGTTCGGAAAGACCACGGTGACCACGGTGCTTGCCGAACAGCGCTCCCAGAGCCAAAACATGAACATTCAGGGCGGCGCCTCGACCCAGGAATTCCGCCTTCAGGCCGACGCTTATGAAGCGAACCGCCACTTTTTCTTGGCCCAGTTCTTTCGGGACCGCTACGAGCAGTGGGTTGGAACCCGACCCGTGATTCAGTCTCCGGTTCAAATTACGCGGGTTGAAGTGTGGGTTACGAACCGCCGCAACGTGCCCACCGAGGTCCGCAACCTCGTCGCCTTTCTGGATTTGGGCGAAGGGGAGCCCGCCGCCTACCGCAGTACCAACGCCGCCCGCCCCGGCGAATCCATCTTCCCCGGGCCGAGCGCCGACGGATGGCCTTCGAACCGTGCGAACCGTTTGGATCCCGAGGAGCTCGTGGCCCGGTTTAGCTCGGTCCGCGACGCCGCCTCAGCCAGCGCGGCACTCAACGCGTCAGGCTACGACGCCAACATCGAGTACGCCCAGCTGACCAACGCCCGCATGCTGCAGCCCAACGAATACAGCTACCACCCGCAGCTCGGCTATATTTCGCTGAATACCGCGCTAAACCAAGACGAAGTGATTGCGGTCGCCTATCAGTACACGGTCAACGGCCGCACCTACCAAGTCGGCGAGTTTTCGAACGACGGCATCGTGGCCCCGAAGTCGCTCATTCTCAAACTGCTCAAGCACCAAATTTTGAACGTTCGGAGTCCGGCCTGGGACCTCATGATGAAGAACGTGTACAACCTCAATGCGTTCCAAATCAGCCCCGAAGACTTCAGGTTGGAGCTGCTCTACGTCAACGACGAAACCGGACTGCCCATTCCCTTTTTGCCCAAGTCCAGCGTCAAGGACCAGCTGCTGGTGCAGGTGCTTCAGACCGACAAGGTGAACAGCAACGGAGATCCCTTTCCCGACGGACTTTTCGATTTTGTGGAGGGCACGACGGTGCTGACCGCCACGGGCCGCATCATTCTGCCGGTGCTCGAGCCCTTTGGGTCTTCGCTGGCCAACCGGCTGAGCACGGCGGACGAGCGCAAGCGCTACGTGTTTCAGGAACTCTACGATTCGACCCTGTTTCGCGCCCAGGAACAGACCCAAAAGAATAAGTTTTTGCTTCGCGGACGCTACAAATCCGCGGGCGGGTCGGTAATTCAGCTGAACTCCTTCAACATTCCGCGCGGGTCCATTTCGGTCACGGCCGGAGGCAATAAGCTCACCGAAAACCAGGATTTTACCGTCGACTACGCCCTCGGCCAAGTGCGCATCATCAACGAGGCCATAATGCAGAGCGGCGTGCCGATTCGCGTCAGCTTTGAGAACAACTCCCTGTTTAATTTTCAGGCAAAGACCTTCACGGGCGTCACCGTCAACCACCAGCTCCAGCGGAACTGGACGGTGGGAGGGTCCCTGCTTCAGCTGCGCGAAGGCGCCCTCACCCAGAAGGTTGCGGCGGGCGACGAGCCGGTGCGCAACGCCATTTGGGGCCTGAACACCCAGTACGAGAAAAACCTTCCCGGCCTCACGCGGGCGATCGACAAGCTTCCCTTTGTGTCGACCAAGGCCCCCTCGAGCGTCATGGTTACTGCCGAACTGGCCCAGCTGCTGCCGGGGTCGCCCCGCATCATTTCGATCAACGGCGAGCCGACCACCTACATCGACGACTTTGAGAGCAGCCAAACGGCCATTGACCTGCGCGGAACCATTACCTGGCAGCTCGCCTCGGTGCCCGAAGGGCAGCCCGAACGATTCCCCGAGGCCACCTTGACCAACAACTGGGCGTCGAACTACAACCGCGCCCGCCTCTCGTGGTACGTCATCGACAATTCCTTTTTCACCGGAACGGCCATTACTCCGCCCAACATTCGCAACAATCCGGCAATCACCAGCGACCACCGGCAGCGCATGGTGCCTTTTGCCGAGGTCTTCCCCAACATCACGCTGGATCCGAGCCAGGCCCGCAACATCAACACGTTTGACCTGCAGTTCGACCCGACCGAGCGCGGACCCTACAACTACGACGTGCAGGGCCTCAACGGCATCTCGGCCGGCCT
>JBEGTJ010000044.1:0-13584 GCA_041179465.1 Bacteroidota bacterium
TTGTGCAGCGAGGTTTGGTCCGAGCCCAGGTCGACGTGGACGTGGCGGGCAACCAGGCGCTCCCAGAGGTCCACGGTGTTGCCCACAAAGGCGATGGAGGTGTTGCCCTTCACGGCTTGCGCGGCCAGCGCGAGGTCGATGGCCTCGTCGGCGGAGTAGGTGAGGCGGTCGACCCACCCCTGGACATGGCGCTTTTCGGCGGCGGCGGCGTTGATCTCGCTGGTGATGCTGACCAGGCCGGCGATGGAGGCGGCTTTGGGTTGGGCGCCGCTCATTCCGCCCAAGCCCGCGGTCACAAACAGCTTGCCTTCGAGCGGACCCTTCGTGAACTTTCGGGCCGCGTTCATGACGGTGATGGTGGTTCCGTGCACGATGCCCTGGGGGCCGATGTACATGTAGCTTCCGGCGGTCATTTGCCCGTACTGGCTGACGCCGAGGGCGTTGAATTTCTCCCAATCGTCGGGCTTGGAGTAGTTCGGGATCACCATTCCGTTGGTGACCACCACGCGCGGAGCCTGCGGCGACGACGGGAACAGCCCCTGCGGGTGCCCCGAGTGCAGGTGCAGCGTCTGGTCCTCGGTCATGGTGGCGAGGTACTGCATCGTCAGGAGGTACTGCGCCCAGTTTTGAAAGACGGCGCCGTTGCCGCCGTAGGTGATGAGCTCGTGCGGATGCTGCGCCACCGCCGGATCCAGGTTGTTTTGGATCATCAGCATGATGGCTGCCGCCTGGGGCGTGCGGGCGGGGTAGTCCCCGATCGGCCGGGCGTGCATCGCATAGGTCGGCCTAAAGCGGTACATGTAAATGCGGCCGTATCGGCGGAGTTCCTCGGCAAATTCGGGTGCTAAAACTTCGTGGTGGCGGGGCTCGAAGTAGCGGAGCGCGTTGCGCAGGGCCAGTTTTTTTTCGTCCGCGCTCAAAATGTCTTTGCGCACCGGGGCGTGCGGCACGTTCGGGTCAATGCCAGGGTGGGCGGGGAGTTCCGCCGGAATTCCGGCCAAAATAGATTCAGCGAAGGATTGCATGCCGCAAAGGTCGGGCAAAACCGCCGTTGCGGCACTCTTTGCGGACCTCGTTCGGCCCCGGGCCGGCCGACTACTTCACGGGCTCGTTCCCCGCCTCACCAGCGGGGGTCGCTGCGGGCATCGGGGACCAGGGTCGCCACGTCAAAGTCCACCGGGCGCGTTCGCCGTCGTCCTCGCGCAGGGTCCAGAGGTCGCCTCCGCGTCCGCGCAGCAAGTCCGCCTGAATGAAGTCGCCGTCAAAGTCCACGGGATCCAAGCGAAATGCTACGTTCCGCGCGAAGCGCAGCGTGTCGTCGGTACTCACCCACACCCGGCCGTAGGACTTCGTGTACTGGTACTGCGGGTAGGCGCTGGTCCAGCGGTCGGTCACCGAGTCGTGGTGGGTCCAGTGCGGCAGGTAGTGGCTGCTGTCGGCCCACTGCTGCCAGCTTGCCATGACAAAGGGCACGCGGCGGATGTAGGTTTTCCAGGCGCCTTGCCCCGACCCCAGGGTTTCGAGTTCGCGTTCGTCGTCGGTAAAGCGCACGGAATTCCCCGCCACAGCCACCGTGGTACTGTCCACGGGCGGAAGCTGCACGCGGCCGCTCGACCGAATGGGCGCGGCGGTGCGGTCGGGATAGCGGACTTCGGAACTTTCCAGGCTCCGCGGCCCGTTCCACTGGAACGTGAGCGCGCTCGGCGCACCAAAGGCCGACGCGGCTTCGGCTCCGTAGGCGACTCCGCCTTCGGGAAGCGCTTCAAGCAGGTATTCGGTCGCGCTGTCGAGCCGCGCCGGGTTGGGGTTGCGGCGCAGCACCTCTTCAAGCAGCAGGTCGCTGGTGGTGACCCACAGGTATTCGTCCGAACCGGCGGCCGCCCAGCCTTCGCCCTCATACAGGCTGGTCCCGTTGTAGGTGCGCACCTCGTAGGGCGCGCGAAGTTGGTTGGGCGACCAGCTTCCGCGCGGAGCGGTCAGCATCCACGAGCTGCCCATTTCGCCCGTGCGGTGCACGCTGAGCAGGGCGCGGCCGTCGGGCCAGCTCGTCATGGCGCCGTGAATGATGCGCAGGTCGCGGTAGGCGTCGCCCAAGCTGTCCAAGACGCCGGCCTGGGCACTGGCGGCGGCAACCGACGGAACGTCGGCCATCCACAAGGCGTTGCCGGCCACCCCGGGACCCATGGGGTGGTTGCTCGCGGGTTCGGTGGCGCAGGCTCCCACCAGCACAAGGGCGGTTGCGGCCAGGGTGGCGTGCGCGAAGATGCGGTTTCGGTTCATAGTTCGAGGCTTAATTGGCTTGGTTTCCAGGCAAAACTACGGCGATGCCAAGGGCTAGGGCCGTGCAATTCAAGGGCGGCGCGGTGGGCGGGGCTGGGGTAGCCCATGTTGCGGTCCCAGCCGTAGTGCGGAAACGCTTCGTGGAGTTCCGTCATCAGGCGGTCGCGTTCCGTTTTGGCGAAGATGGACGCGGCAGAAATGGCCTGAAATCGCGCGTCGCCCTTGACCTCGCAGCGGTGCGCGATGCCGGCGTAGGGCTTGAAGCGGTTTCCGTCGACCAGCAGCAGCGCGGGCGCGGGCTCGAGTTGGGCAATGGCGCGGTGCATGGCGAGGTAGGTCGCCTGCAAAATGTTGATTTCGTCGATTTCGGCGGCGCTGGCCATGCCCACGGCCCAGTGCGTTCGCGGCAAGAGGTCCTCGAGTTCGGCCCGCAGGCGGTCCCGCTGGGCGGAGCTCAGTTTTTTGGAGTCAGTCAGCCCGTCGATCTGGTAGTCGTCCCTCCAGAGCACGGCGGCGGCTACCACGGGACCTGCTAAGGGTCCGCGGCCGGCCTCGTCCACTCCCGCGGTATGCTTCATCGGGCAGGGCGCAAGGTTTCGAGGGCCGTGCGGGCGGTGGCGGCACTCTGGTTCCAGTCGTACCGGGCGGCCTGGGCGAGTCCGCGCTGAATCCATTCCTGGGCGTCTTCGGTCGCAGCCCGATAGAGGAGTTCCGTCCACGCGTCGACGTCGTCGGGCGCCGCGTACCGGGCGGCGTCGCCGGCTACTTCGGGCATGCAGCTGGCGGAGCTGCTGAGCACCGGGCAGCCCGAAGCCATCGCCTCGATCAAGGGAATGCCGAAGCCCTCAAACTTGGAGGGAAAGCAAAAGGCCAGGGCCCCCGAGTACAGGGCGTTCAGGTCGCTTCCTTCGGCACGTCCGGCCCAGTGCACCCCCGGCCCGGCCGCACGCGCCAGCGATTCCAGCTCGGCGTCGCGGTGCAGCGGATTTCCCACGAGCACGAGCTGCTCGTTCCGCTCCGGGTACCGCGACTGGAACGCGCCGTAGGCCCGCAGGAGGGTCGCCACGTTTTTGCGCGGGGTGAAGGCGCCGACAAACAAAAAATAGGGTTTGCCGCCGGCCCACCGCTGCCGCGCTTCGCCGCCGTTCGCCTGCGGAGCAAAGGCCTGCTGGGGCGCGTTGTAGGTCACGACGATGCGTTCGGGGTCCGCCCCGTAGGTCGCCGCAAGGTCGTTTTTGGACGTTTGCGACACGGTGAAGAGCAGGTTGGCCTCGGCCACTCCGCGCGCCACCACCCGCCGGTAGTACTGGCCCACCCGCGGCGGAATTCCCTCGGGCTGGTGGACAAAGTTCAGGTCGTGCACGGTCGCCGCGAGGGGAAGTCCGCCCAAGCCAACCCGCTTGAGGGCGGTTCGCGAAGGCAAGAGGCCGTCGGGCGACCAGTAGGCGTCGGCCTTGATGCGGCACAGCATCCAGGGCACCGAGCGCTCGTTCCACAGCTTCCAGAGCCAGGGGTGGCGCGCCGGAAGCCCCACGACGTGCTTCACCGCTCCGGGGTAGTCAAAGCCCTCGACGCAGCGGTCAAAGAAAAGGTGCACTTCCCAGTCGGGCGTGGCGCACAGGCGCTCCAGCAGGCGGTGGCTGTACCACCCGGTGCCCTCCAGCGAGCCCGCAAGCAGCCAGCGCGCGTTGACCGCCAGTCGAAAAGGTCGGGGGGCATGGGTCATGCCGCCAAAAGTATGACCTTTGCCGCATGCCGTATTCATGGTCGACCCGTTTGGATGCCTGGAAGCTGGTCCTTAGCCGTTCGGGCCTCGTGCTGGCGCTCAAGGTGGCGGGCGCGGTGGCGGGCTACGCCTTTGCCTTTCTGGCCCTGCGCCGCTTGGGGGCGAGTGGGTACGGCTACTTCGAGTTGGCCTTTACCGTGCTCAGCATTGGTTCCGTGGCGGCTAAGTGGGGTCTGGACGGACTCTTGATTCGGGAAGTGCCCGCCCGCAGTCCGCAAGCTGCCCGGCATTTTGTGGACCAAGCGATGACCGCCTCGCTGCTCGGTTCGCTGCTGGTGGGGGCCGTGCTATGGTTCGCCGCGCCCTTCCTGACCGAACATTACGGGGGTTTCACGGGCCTCTGGCGGAGTGCCGCGCTCGCCATGCCCGCCTGGACCGTCATGCAGGTGTGGTCGGAGGCCCAGCGCGCCCAGCACCGCTATGCCTCCTTTGGTTTGCTGCAAAGCAGCATCATGCTGGGCGGCGTGGCCCTGGTCATGGCGCTGGTTCCCGGCCTTGACCAGCCCGAGTACGCCGTCGGCGCGCTGGCGGCCGCAGCGCTGCTGGCGGTGGGGCCCGGATGGCTCCGCGTGCGCGAGGTCGAATTGGGCAGTCTCTGGGCCCTGCGCGGAACGGCCACCGCCATGTTCCTCACGGGCACCCTGTTTATGGTCATGACCTGGACCGACACCCTGATGCTCGGCTACTTCCTCGACGCCGACGACGTGGGCGGCTACCGGGTGGCGTTCAAAATCGGAACCCTGATCACCTTCGCGCAGTTTGCCATCAACGCCTCCCTCGGTCCCAAGATTTCGGAACTCTGGACCCAAGGTCGCCGCGACGAGCTCCAGGACGAGGTGCGGCGCGTGGCCCTGCTGAACGCCGCCGTGAGTGTGCCCGCCTTTATCGGCATCGTGCTCTTTGCGCCGTGGCTGCTCTCGTGGTTTAGCGCGGATTTGGTTCCGCTCGCCGGACTCCTGCGCGTCCTGGCGCTGGGGCAGGTGGTGAACGCCTTGTGCGGCCCGGTAATGTACTTGCTCAACCTGACGGGCCACGAGCAGTCCGCCCGGCGCACGATGACCGTGGCCGCCGCCGCCAACGCGGGGGCCAACTTGGTCTTGATTCCGTGGCTTGGCGCCGCTGGGGCCGCCTGGGCAACCTCGGGAACCATGATTTTGTGGAACGTCTGGGCCCTCGTCGCGGTGCGCCGAAAGACCGGAATCCAAAGCCTGATCTTGTGGCGATGATTCCCGTGCTCGACGCGGCGCTCATTGGGGTGCCCAAATCCGGAAGCACCACGCTTGCGGACTGGCTGAGCGCCCATCCGGGGGTGGCCATGTCGCGCATCAAGGAACCCAATTTCTACGCCGAGGAGCTGGATCCGTCGACGTTCAGCAGGGCGTTTTTGCGCGTTTCGCCCGACGCCGGCGCGGACTACTGGAGCCAGGCCGACCCCCTTCCGCCCCGGCATCAGGCCTTCGTAAGGCAGCCCGAGCACTACGCGCGGCTTTGGGCCCACGCCCAGCCCGGGCAGATCCGCATGGAGGCATCGACCAGCTACTTCTGGAGCCCCTCGGCCGCCCGCGCGCTGCCCCAGGCCCACCCTGGGATTAAGGCCATCGCCGTCCTGCGGAACCCGGTCGACCGGGCTTTTTCGCACTACCGCATGGCCCGCAAGTACGGCCTTGTGTCGGGGAGCTTTGTCGAAGAGCTGGCCCGAGACGCCGCCCGCCCGCCCGCCTGGGGCCAAAGCGAGAACTTGGTGGCCCTCAGCCGCTACGCCGATTCGCTGGAGCGCTGGACGCACTCGGGGGCCCGACTGCACGTCGCGGTGTACGAGCAGGCCTTCGGCGCGCCCGAGGCTTTTTGGCGGGAGATTCAGGACTTCCTAGGGCTTGAGGCGGTGGCGCTGCCCCACGCGGAGCGGGTGCACGCGGCCCACGACGTGCGCTGGCCCCAGCTCGCGCGGTTCGCCCAGCACCACCCCGTGGGGCGTTGGCTCAAAGACCGCCTGCCCGAGGGCCTCAAGCGGAGCGCCCAATCGGCCACGGCCGCCGCCAAGCCGCTCACGTTGACGTCCGAAGAACGCGCGGAGGCCTGGACCTACTTTGCCGACGACGTGGCGCGCCTCGAAGAGCTGCTCGGCAAAAACCTATCTTTGTGGACCTGAATCACGTATAACTATGGACCCCAGCTCGCAGAATTTGCTGCTTTTTTTGTTCCGCAACCGCAAGGCGCTGATTGCCGCTCCGCTGGTCGCCGCCGCGGTTGCCGCGGTCGCTTCAGGCCCCTGGTTCATCACGCCCTTGTACGAATCCACGGTGGTGGTGTTCCCGTCGACGACCAATTCCGCGTCCAAGGCTCTGCTTCCCCAGAACACCTACCAAGACGAGGACTTTTTGGAATTTGGCGCTGAAGAACAGGCCGAGCAGCTGCTCCAGGTGCTGTCGTCGGACGCCATTCTGGACACGATTACCGCCCGCTTCAACCTCATTGAGCACTACGACCTCGACCCGTCGAGCAAAACCCTGCGCACCGACCTGCACGAAGAATTCAACGACAAGGTTTCGTTTGAGCGCACGCAGTTCATGAGCGTCCGCATTTCGGTGCTCGACGAAGATCCGCAGATGGCCGCCGACATGGCCAACGCCATCGTGGACCTGCTCGACCGCGTGAAAAGCCGCATCCAGCGCGAGCGCGCCGCGGTGGGCCTGAATCTGGTCAAGAACGAGTACCAAAAAATCCGCAAGGAATTGCGCGACATGGAAGATGAAATCAAGGCGCTCCGCGGCAAAGGCGTGCACGAGTACGAAGGCCAATCCATGGTCGTGTCGGAGCAGTACGCCACCGCCATCGCCGAGGGCCGCAACGAAAAAACCATCAAGCAGCTCAAAGCGCTGCTGGACACGCTGGGCAAGTACGGCGGACGCTACGTGGCCCTCCGCGACGAGCTGCACCTGATGAAAGAAGAAGAGGTCAAGGTGAAAACCAAGCTCGACCAAGCCCGCGTCGACGCCCAGCAGGTGCTGCCGGCTACGTTTCGGGTGAACGCCGCGGTGCCGGCAGACAAGAAAAAGTACCCGGTACGCTGGCTGGTCGTCGTAGTTTCGGCCCTGTCGGCGTTTGTGGGCACCATGGTCGTCATTTTGGGCGCCAACACATGGAAGGAGCTCAAGGACAAGCTCCCGTCTTAAGCGGACGGGCCGGTTGGTGGGCCGCGGTCGGTTTGGCAGGGGCCACGGGAACCGCCGTGGCCTTTGAGGCCTATGCCGTGGCCGCGGTGCCGTTTGCCCTGGCCGTTGTGCTGTGGGCGCTCTACCACGTCGAGAGCCTGCTTCTGGCGGTAGTGGCGCTCACGCCCCTTTCGATCACGCTTAAGGAATCCGACTTCAATCTGGGGCTCAGCCTGCCCGGCGAGGTGCTCTTGGCGGGCCTTTCGTTTTTTGCGCTGGTCCGATTTCTTCACCTCGGACGGCTGCCGTGGCCGATCCTCAAGCAGCCGCTTACCGTGGTCGTGCTGCTGCAGCTCGCGTGGATGGCGGTCACCGTCCTCTTCAGCGAGATGCCGCTGGTCAGTTTTAAGGCCGTGCTCAGCCGGCTGTGGTTTTTGCTGCCCATGTACTTTATGCTGGGGACCGCGTTCGAAAAGGCTTGGGCGCGGCGCTTGGTTTTTCCGCTGTACACGTTCAGCCTCGCGGTGGCGGCGCTTTGGACCCTGTACGTCCACGCCCAGTACGGCTTTTCCAAGGAGACCTCGACCTGGGTCATGTTTCCGTTCTACAAGGAGCACACGGTGTACGGCATGGCCCTGGCCTTTGTCTACCCCTGGTCGGTGTGGGCGCTTGCCCGGCCTCAGTCCTTAATCGCTCGCTTCGTGCACCTCGGACTTTGGTTGCTGCTTACGGTGGCCTTGGTGTTCTCCTACACCCGGGCGGCCTGGCTGAGTTTGGCGGCGGCGGGCGCCGTGTACCTCGTGTTTGCCTGGCGGATTTCGGCGCGGCAAATCGCCCTGATCGCCCTAATCGGCCTCACCGCCTTGTGGGTGACGCAGTACCTGTGGTTTCGCATCTTTACCAAAAACGACACGGTCTCCAGCGACAACTTCAGCGAGCACATCCAGAGCGCCTCCAACATTTCGACCGACGCGTCCAACCTGGAGCGGCTCAACCGCTGGGCCTCGGCGCTGCGCATGTGGCAGGAGCGCCCGCACACCGGCTGGGGACTGGGCACCTACCAGTTTCAGTACGCCCCCTTTCAGCACTCCTCGCAACTCACCATTATATCGACCAATGCGGGCGATTTGGGCAACGCCCACTCCGAGTACATTGGCCCCTTGGCGGAGCAGGGTTGGCCCGGCCTCGTGCTGGTTGCGGCGCTGCTCTTCGTGCTCTTTCGCAGCGGATCCCGCGCCTACCGACGCATGCCGCCGGGCGAAGACCGCAGCGTGCTCCTGGTCGCGATGCTGGGCCTGGTTACCTACTGGGTGCACGGGGTGCTCAACAACTTCCTGGACCTCGACAAGGGTGCAGTGCTGGTGTGGATGAGCGCAGCCCTTGTGGCCTGGGCGGACCGGACTTCGGCACCTCGATAGTTCAGGGCTCATAGCCCCTTTAAATACTGGATATTGGTTTAGGTGAAGAATCAATGTAAATTTTCACTACTTTGCATTCACCTTAACAATTCATTAACACTTATGAAACGCAGAGCATCTTTTCTTGCCTTCGTTGCAGCGGCCCTACTGTCCGTGTCTGCCTTTGCGCAGCGCACGGTCTCTGGTACGGTAACCGACGCAGCTTCGGGCGAAGGCCTCCCCTCGGTATCCGTCCGAGTCAAGGGCACCAACAATGCAGCGGTGACCAACTTTGATGGTAAGTACTCCATCACGGCCGGTCAGAACGCGGTATTGGTTTTCTCCGCACTCGGTTACGCCTCGCAGGAGGTCGCAGCTTCGGGTGCTGTAGTCAATGTCAAATTGGCGGAATCTACCAGCAAACTCGACGAAGTAGTCGTAACGGCCTTGGGTATTACCCGCGACAAAAAGACCGTGGGCTACGCCGTACAAGAGGTGAGCGGTGCCGAAGTAACCAAAGTGAAAGACGCCAACTTCATGGCTTCTCTTTCAGGTAAGGTTGCTGGGGTCACCATTCGCCAGTCGGGTACGATGGGTGGTTCTTCGAACGTCGTCGTTCGCGGATACAAATCGCTGACCGGAAACAACCAGGCGTTGTTTGTCGTCGACGGTATCCCCATTTCAAACGACATCTACAACTCGAGCGACCAGCGCACGGGCCGTGGCGGATACGACTACGGTAACGCCGCTATGGACATCAACCCTGAAGACATCGACAAAGTCACGGTACTGAAAGGTGCAGCGGCAACGGCCCTGTACGGTTCACGTGCGGCCAACGGCGTCGTGCTCATCACCACCAAGAAAGGTGCAGCCCGCAAGGGTCTTGGAGTTACCCTGTCCAGCGGAATCACCGTGGGCAGCATCAACCCCGACACCTACGTCAAGTACCAGAAGTCCTACGGTCCGGGATACGGTTCGTACTACGGAAACACCGACACCATCAACGGGTACTACACGAACTACCGCATGTACGACTTCGACTTTGACGGAGACGGCAACGTAGACATGGTAACCCCGATGGAAGAAGATGCTTCATTCGGTATGCGCTTTGACCCGAACCTCATGGTCTACACGTGGGAGTCGATGGTCGACGGCCAAAAGCACCCCTTCGTAGCCGGAGCAAACGATCCGACCACGTTCTGGGAGAATTCAACGACCTTCAACAACAACCTCGCCATCGACGGCGGCAGCGACAACGGAAGCTTCCGCTTGAGCGCCACGAAGTTTGACATGAAGGGTATTCAGCCGAATTCAAGCCTCCAGCGCAACACGTTCAACTTCAACGGTAGCCTCAAGGCTTCAAACCGTTTGACGGTGAGCACAATGGCTACCTTCACGCAGCAAAAGGGCCGTGGCCGTTCAGGTACCGGTTACGATTCACGCAACGTGAACCAGTCGTTCCGTCAGTGGTTCAACGTAGGTGCCGACATGGCCAAGTTGAAGCAGTACTACAACGACACGAAGCGCAACATTACGTGGAACCCCTACGGTCCGCTGTACGCGAACCCCACGCAGCCGCACTACTTCGACAACCCGTACTTCATGGTGAATGAGTCGTACCAAAACGACGAGCGCAACCGCTTGATCGGAAACATGACGGCGAACTACCGCTTGAACGACTGGCTGGACGTAACGGCTCGCGCCAACGTGGATACCTACACGGATCTTCAAGAAGAGCGCATTGCCTACGGTTCGGTGGACGTTCCCATGTACACGCGCCGCAACCGCAACTTTACCGAGACCAACCTCGACCTGATCTTGACCGCCAACCGCATGATCGGTAGCGACATCAACTTCAACGGTAACCTGGGTACGAACGTGCGCCGCACGTACTTCGACTACCTCGGTGCGTCTACCAACGGTGGACTAGTGGTTCCCGGCGTGTACTCGCTGAGCAACTCGGTGAGCGCTCCGGCGGCTCCGTCTGAGCAGCACTACGCGATCGGCATCAACGGCTACTTTGGCCGCGCCAGCTTCCTCTACAAGGATTACCTGTCTTTGGACCTGACCGGCCGCTACGACGTTTCGTCGACGCTTCCGGCTGCCAGCAACAAGTACTTCTACCCTTCGGCTTCACTCGGTCTGATTTTCAGCGAGCTGATCGATGTAGACGGAATCAGCTTCGGTAAAATCCGCGCGAACTACGCAAGCGTAGGTGCGGACGCCCCGGCGAACTCACTTCGCGACATCTACGTAATGGGCACTCCGTTCAACGGAACCCCGCTCGCTACGGCACCGACGACGTCCAACAACCCCGGATTGCTTCCCGAGACGACCACGTCGCTCGAGGCGGGTCTGGAGATGCAGTTTGCCGACAACCGCTTTGGCTTTGACCTGACCGCGTACCGCGCGACTTCAGAGAACCAAATCATGCCGGCTCGCGTGTCTTCAGCTACGGGTACCATCTTCAAGTACGTCAACGCCGGGGTGATCCAAAACCAAGGTGTGGAACTGGTGCTGAACGCATCGGCCATCCGCACGAAGGACATGGGCCTCGACTTCGCACTGACCTACACGCGCAACCGCAACAAGGTGGTGGAGCTCTTCGGTGATGCCGAAAGCCTTCAGTTGACCTCGAACCAAGGTGGCTTCCAGCTGCTCGCCAAGACCGGTGAGGCCTACGGTACCATCTTCGGCATTGCGCACCAGCGCGACGAGAACGGTCTTCCGATCGTGTACCCGATCAGCGCCAGCCGCGGCTACCGCTACCTGCGCACCACGGCTCCCGAGACGATTGGCAACATCAACCCCGACTGGTACGGCGGTTTGAACACCTCGTTCCGCTACAAGAAGTTGACGGCCAGCGTGCTGCTTGACATGCAAATGGGCGGAAGCTTCTTCAGCCTTGATACGTGGTACGGCTACGCTACCGGTATCTACGACTGGACCGCCGGAGTCAACGACCGCGGTACCGAGCGTCGCGAACTGGTGGCCAACAACGGTGGCGTGAACATGGGTAACGTTGCAGTTTGGGACGGTTCAACAGTTGATGCCGACGGCAACCCCGTTACGGCACCCAATACCGAGGCCATCTACGGCGACATGAACTACTACGGTAACTCATTCGGCTACGCTCGAGCTCCGCAAGAGTACCACGTGTGGGATGCTTCGTTCGTCAAGCTTCGCGAAGTTTCGGTGAACTACAGCTTCCCGATGGACCCCAAGGGTTCAATCAAGGGCCTCGATGTGGCGCTGGTTGGTCGCAACTTGGCCATCCTTTGGAAGAACGCTCCGTACACGGATCCGGAAAGCGGACTGTCGGCCGGTAACCTCCAGGGCTACCAGTCCGGTGCGTACCCCGCCGTGCGCGAGATCGGTCTGAACGCAAAATTGAAATTCTAATCCGAACGAGCCATGAAAAAGCTTCTTTTATCTGCAGGCATTGCCGTCGCCGTGGCCTCGTGCACGACCGACATCACGAGCCTCAATGTGAATCCCAAGGCGCCCGAGCAGGTGCCCGCGGGAGCGCTGATTGCCAATGCGACCGTGAGCCTCACGGACTACTTGGCCAGCATCAACGTCAACTTGAACAACTTCAACCTGTGGGCTCAGCACATTACCGAGACCACGTACACGGACGAAGCCAACTTTGACTACGACAACCGGGACGTAAACGGCAACACGTTTGACCGTTTGTACACCGACGTGCTTCGCGACCTCCAAGAGGCCGAGAAAGCAGTAGACGCCGACATCAACCTTACGGCCGCTCAAAAAGAGCAGCAGCGTGCGGTGATTGACGTGCTTGAAGTGTACACCTACCACGTGCTGGTGGACATCTTCGGCGACGTTCCCTACACGGAGGCCCTTTCGGCCGCTACGGTAGTTCCGGCGTACGACAAAGGCGAAGACATCTACACCGACCTCGCGGCGCGCCTCACGGCCGACATCGCGGTGCTGGGTGGCGATAACGGCCTGGGCTCGTACGACCTTCTGTACGGCGGCAACTCCGACGGCTGGAAGAAGTTCGCTTCTTCGCTGCTGCTGAAGTTGGCCGTGCGCGTAGCCGACCACAACCTCACTACGGCGACCACTTGGGGCGCTGCAGCGCTGGCTGGGGGCGTAATCTTGGATCCTGCAGACGCAGCGACCCTTCACTACGCTTCGGCTCCTCCGCACACCAACCCGCTGTGGGACGACCTCGTGCAGTCAGGACGTTCAGACTTCATCGCGGCCAACACGTTGGGCGACGTAATGAACACGCTGAACGACCCGCGCCGCGCGATCTACTTCCGCAACAACAACAGCGACGGCACGGTGAACGGTGCTCCGTACGGACTTTCTTCATCGTACGCCCTGTTCTCGCAGCCGGGTAACGCCTTGGAGGATCCGACCCTGCCGCACACGCTGATTGACCACGTCGAAGTACACTTCTTGCTGGCTGATGCCGCCGCTCGCGGCGTGACCATCCCCGGAGCTACCGCCGAGGGCCTCTACCAAGCAGCCGTTACGGCCTCTATCCTAGGATGGGGCGGTTCGGCAGCCGATGCGGCCACCTACTTGGCTCAGACTTCGGTGGCTTGGGATGCCAACAACTGGAAGTCGCGCTTGGGCACGCAAAAGTGGATTTCGCTCTTCACGCGCGGAAACGAAGCTTGGGCTGCTCAACGCCAGTACGACTTGCCGATGAATGTGGCTGCCGAGGCGCAGCGCGTTACCCCGAAGCGCATGAGCTACGGTGTGGACGAGTACGCCTTGAACAACGCCAACGTTACGGCGGCGGGTGCTAACTACCAGGGAGACAAGGACACCGCGCCGATCTTCTGGGATAAGAACTAATTCGGGATTCCGTGTTAGGAAGGCCCCGTCCGGAAGGACGGGGCCTTTTTTTTGCGGGGGGGGTAAAAGAAAACCCGCTGGCGGAGCCAGCGGGTCAATAAAGGAACAGCAGTTAGGACCGAGTGCTTACTTC
>JBEGTJ010000045.1:0-13529 GCA_041179465.1 Bacteroidota bacterium
CCTCGACCAGCAGGGCGCGCACCGTTTCCTCGACTTCGTTGCGATCGTCCAGCGCCACCGTCCGCTTCCCCTTGGTCGCCATTGGCGCGCCCCTAGGGAGCGTCATCCAGCGCGGCGGGTTTGGCTGGGCCTTTGTCGCCAGCGTGCTGCTCTTCCTGCTGCACTACGTGCTCACCATGGTGTCTGAAAAACTCGGGCGCACCTGGGTGCTCTCGCCGTTTTGGGCCATGTGGGGACCCAATTTGGTGCTGGCGCCGGTGGCTATGGCCATGACGTGGTGGGCGTCGCGGGACGGCCGTCTCAACCTCAGCCTTCCTCGAAGAATTTGGACTTCGACGCCCGCGGCATGAACATTCTTCACCTGTGCAATAAAGTGCCCTTTCCGGGGCGCGACGGAAGCAGCCTGGCCATGGAATCCCTGATACGCATTGAAGCAGGCCTTGGCCACCAGGTGCACGTCGTCGCGCTCAATACCGAAAAGCACTGGGTAGCAGATCCCCAAAGCCCCTATTCGGGAGTGACGATCGAATCCGTCGCCGCCGCGACTAAGCCCACCCTTAAAACGGCCTTGGAGAATCTGGTAACGACCCAAAGCTACTACGCCAGCCGTTTTTGGACCCCCGAGGCCGCCCAAGTGATCCGTCAGCGAGCCCAAAGCGCCGACGTAGTGGTGTTCGACAGCATTTTTATGGCCGTCTACCTGGACGAAGTGGGAACCGTACCCACCGTGCTTCGCGCCCACAACGTCGAGCACGCCATTTGGATGCGCGGACTAGCCGAAGAACCCTGGTACCGAAGAAGCTACGTGGCCTTGCAGGCCCGGCGGCTTCGTCGATGGGAGGCTGAAATCGCCCGACGGGTCTACCGAATTTGGGCCATCAGTCCCGAAGACGCTTCGTGGTTCGGTGGTTTGGGCGGACCGACGTGCTCGGTGCCGTGCAGCTTTGATGCCGCATCGGGTCCTTGGGTCGAATCGGGCGCCGCATCGCCCAAAACCTACCACTTGGGCGCCTTGGATTGGTCCCCCAACGTGCGCGGAATGAAGTGGTTCCTCGACGAGGTCGCCCCCCACCTGAGGGCTGCTGAAGTCGACGTGTACAGCGCGCAATGGCCGTTCCCTTCGGCACCCGACCGCGTGCATCCCCGTTCCGGCCTGCCCCCTTTCGCCGACTACGGACTGTTCGTTGCCCCCATTCGCAGCGGAAGCGGTATGCGCATCAAGCTCCTTGAGGCGATGGCTCGCGGAAAAGCGGTGGTCACCACGCCCTTAGGGGCCGAAGGACTTGGCGCCACCGACGGGGTTCACCTGGTGTTGGCGGAATCGCCCCGCGAATTCGGGTCGGCCCTGGAGGCCTTGAGCACCGACGCCCCTCGGCGCATCCAGATTGGACGTGCGGCGGCGGAGCATGCCCGTGCGCACTTCGCGGATCTGCACGTGGCCGAACGCATTGCCGCGGAACTCGCGACCTTTGCCCCGTGATGGAAGTACTCGCTTGGCTGCTCTGGGGGCTTGCCCTGGTTCCCTACACGCTCTACCCCGCGGTGGTGCGCGTGCTGGGGCGCAGGTCCGCCGCCCAACCTGAGCCGCTGCGCAGCGCTCCGCACGTCAGCGTCGTATTCGCTGCCTACAACGAGGAGGCCGTGATCGAAGCCAAGCTCGAAAGCCTGCTCGCCCAAGACTACCCGGGCACCTTTGACGTGTGGGTCGGGTCCGACCAAAGCACCGACCGCACCGACGAACTTTTGGCCGCGTTCGCGGCACGCGACCCCCGAATTCATTGGATTCGCATGGAAACGCGCAGCGGTAAGGCCCAAATCATCAACCGATTGGTCGCCGAATCCTCGGGCGACTGGGTGGTCGGGACCGACGCCAACATTTGGTTTGCGCCCGACTGCCTCAGCGAACTGATGCGCGAAGCCCAAGCCAACCCCAACGCCAGCGTCGTCGGCGGGTCGCTTTTTTACCGCGGACTGACGGGGCCCAGCAACCCCACGTCGCCCAGCATCGCCGACGAAGAACGTTGGTACATGAACTGGGAGAACTTCGCCAAGCGGGTTGAATACGAGCGCACCGGATGCGCCATGGGGGTGGAAGGCGGCTTGTACGCGATACGGCGCGACGCCTTTCGAAGCATTCCCTTCGGAACCTTCATGGAAGACTTCTTTTTGAGTTTTTCGGCCATGCTCCGCGGAGAGCATGTGGCGTGGTCGCTCACGGCGCGGGGCAGCGAAGACGTCAGCCACGACCCCCAGCGCGAATTCCGCCGCAAGGTGCGCATTGCCCACGGCAACTGGCAAAACGTAGGTCGATTTGCTTCCTCGATGCTCCGGCTGCGCCCGTCGGTCCTGGCGGTCTTTTGGGGGCATAAGCTGCTGCGTTGGCTCACGCCCTTACTGGTCCTCGGCGGAATTTTGGCCGGCGCCGTTCCGGGCGAACCCTGGTCCGAGGCGGGCCAATGGGCCTGGGCGCTGTTTGCGGGCCTGTCCGCCTACACCTTGCTGGTGTACCACGGAATCGTCCGGGTGCTGGACCGCATCCCCGGGCTGCGCACGCTGCACCACCTACTTCTCATGAATTTGGCCCTGGGCCTGGGCTTCGTGCGCTACCTTCGCGGCGGAACCAACGGCATTTGGGAACCCACTCCGCGAACCCCATGAACAGCACCCCTTTTTCCTCGATTGACGAGGCCCTTGACGACCTGCGCGCCGGAAAAATGATCATTGTCGTGGACGACGAAGACCGCGAGAACGAAGGCGACCTCGTGGCCTTGGCCGAGGGCATCACGCCCGAAACCGTGAATTTTATGGCGACCCACGCCCGCGGACTCATTTGCGTGCCGCTGATTGACCAGCGCTGCGACGAGCTTGGGCTTCACGCCATGGTGGACCGGAACACCGACCCGCACGGCACGGCCTTCACGGTGAGCGTCGACCTCGAAGGCGAAGGCGTGACGACCGGCATCTCGGCGCACGACCGCGCCAAAACCATCAACGCCCTTACGCGGCCTGAAACCCAAGCGGAGCAATTTCGCCGTCCGGGACACATTTTTCCGTTGCGCGCACGACCCGGAGGGGTCTTGCGCCGTGCGGGCCACACCGAGGCCGCAATTGACCTCGCTCGCCTCGCAGGAAGCCGTCCGGCCGGAGTCATCGTCGAAATCATGAACGAAGACGGTAGCATGGCCCGCCTTCCCGACCTCGAAGTGATGGCGGCGCGCCACGGGCTGCGCATCATCAGCATTGAGCAGCTCATTCGCTACCGCATGGAACGCGACCGGTTGGTGCACGAACTGCGGGCCTACCGCCTCGACAGCCCCATGGGTCCCTGGCAGGTGCGCGTGTACGGCCAGACCACGTCAGAGCAACGACATGCCAGCTTTAGCTTCGGAACCTGGCACGAAGACGACGAGGTCTTGGTTCGCATGCAAAGCGGACCCTTTGCCGCGAGTCCCTGGTCCCACTTTGATCAATCGGGATCGCCCGACAGCGCGCATTTTGCGGCCGCCATGCACCAAATTGCGGAACGCGGAGCGGGCTGCATTGTCTGCCTGAACCAGCGCGGACCGGCCACCGACTGGACCGAATGGGATCCCTCGCTTCCCCCGAGCCCCACGAGGTCAATGGGCCACGATCCACTGGACTACGGCGTGGGCGCCCAAATTTTGCACGGCCTCGGATTGCGCAAGGTCGCCCTGCTCACGCAGAACCCGATGCGGCGCGTGGGCATTGAAGGATACGGGCTGCATATCGTGCAAAACGTCGCTTTGTACTGATTTCCTTCGGGCCAGCCCGATTTTTATCTTTTTTCGCCTTGGAGCAGCTGCCTCCACGTCGACCCGCTTTGCTCGAACCGCACGCCAATTCCCTGGCGTTGGCTTCCCACCACGCCCGTTTGCATCGTGCGGTCGTTGCGGCGCTGGTAGGCTTTGGCGCTCCATCGGCCGTCTTCGGAGAGTTGGTAGCGCACTTCGACGTCGCCCAAGCCGATGCTGGGCTGCGTCTGGCCAATCGGAATGCCCCATTCGGTCTGGATGCTCAGCCGGTCGTCCAAAAACCGGCGACCGATGCTCGCCTCCATTTCGCGCTGGGCGGCTGCTGAATTGGTCGAATACGCCAAGTTCACGTCCCAGTCGGCGCCCAAACCTTGGGTCACAAAGTTGGTGAACTGCGACGCGAGCACTTGCGTGGTGTTGCTCTCCACCGCCTGCATGCCCTGGGCCGAGAGCGGCGACGAACCCAGCCAAAACGAACTGATGGTGAGCAGGCTGAGCACCTGAGTGGTGCGCTCGTCGGCGTAGCTCATGCGGCTCGAAAGCGCCGCCTTGGCCACCTCGCCTGCGTTGGGCATGGCGACGTCAAAAGCCAGCTGTGGCTGAAAGAGGGGGCCGGTGGCCCGAAGTCCGACGTCGATGTTTTGCCTTCCCGCTTCGGGCAGCCCCAAGTAGTCCCCCACGTCGGCGCGCGTGCGGTAGCGGGCCGTTAGGTTCATTTGGGCCGCATAGGGATCGCCGGTCCAGCGAATGGTTCCGCCCGGAACCAGGTTAAACGGCTTGTTGATCAGGTTGCCGAGGGTAAACAAATAGGTTCCGCGGTCGAGGCTAAGGCTTCCGCGCAGCGCCATGTCGCCCACCCAGGGAACGTCGAGCTGAATCGGACCGCTTCCGCGGGCCTCGATGACGTCGCCGAGGGTTTCGTCCAAAATCAAGCGCGCCCGCACGTCTTGGGTCACGTCGAGGTCAAGGTGCACGTCAAACGCAAAGTCGTCGTTGGTGCGCTTGCGGGGCTTGGGGGCCTCGTTTCGCGCCCGGAAGTTCAAGAACGAGACTTCGTCGAGGGAAACGGGGGCATCCAGCGGAAGCGCAAAGACCGAAGAATCCACCGACTTGGCGCGCACGTCGAGGCGCAGCGCACGGCTGCTTCCGTGCAGTCGGCCCGACCCCGAGGCCACCATGTAGCCATAAAAATCAGCGTTTCGGCTCGGCGGGAGGTCGAGGACCAGCATGCGCTCGGTTTTGAAGCTGAGGTCAACCAGTTCGCTTCCGGAGAACGATACCTTCGCCGAAATTTCGGCCGAACCCACCCCGCGGTGGTCGCCAAAGCGCGCGGGGCCGAGTTTCAGCGATTTTTCGTTCAGCACCCAGGGGGCGGTGCCCGTAAGCCCCAGTCCCACCGTCGGAAGGCGCAGGTGGGCCGAAGACCAAAAGCCGCTTCCGTCGACCTTGAAGTTCGAGAAGTCGGCATTTGCCGAAAGCTGCACGCGCCCCTGAAGGCGGCCGTTGAGGTCGTCGACCGAGCCATCGGCAAACGGCCTCGCCCAGCGAAGCGGAATGCTCAGCTGCTTGGTTTTTGCCGAGAAGCCCTCGGCGCTCAGCTGGCCCTGGAGGTTCAAAAAGACGGTGTCGTCGTGGGCCCAATGAACCGCCAAGTCGGCCTCCCGGCGCTCGGCGACGTAGTCGAGGTCCACGTTCAGTTGCCCGAGGCTCTGGCGCTTGAGGCTCAGCGAATCGGTGCGGAGTCCGCCCGAAACGGCCCAGCCCGAGATTTGCCCGACCACCACGGCGTCCAAGCCGACGGTTCCGCCCAAGTCGAGGTCGCCGAGGCCCGCGACCCTGGACCAAAAGGGTACGTCGACGTTGCGGGCCTGCAGGCGCAGCACCTCGCCGTCGCTTGGGCTGAGGGCCCCGCCCACCGCAAGTTGTCCCTCGGGGCTGGTCCAGTACAGCGGATCGCTGAAGGCCAAACGCTGGTTTTCGAAATCGTAGCTGAAGTGCTTGCCGCCTCGAAATACGCCGTTGAGCCGCACGCTGTCGCCCGACTCCGGGCGGTACCAGGCGTCTGCTGACCCGGAACGCAGCCCGCCGTCCCAGACGGTGCCGTGGGGCCAAATTTGGGCGCTTAGGTGGATTTGGCCTCCGCGGGAATGGTCGGCGAGTCCTCGGAGTTCGGCGCGCAGGCTGTCGCCCGGCGCCGCCTCGAGGCGCAGGCTTGCCGATTCGCCCCCCCGCCAGGTGAGTTCGTGGCGCACGGAGCGGGCGGTGGCTCGGTAAATCCAGTCAGCGCGCCGCCCTTCTGATTGCCACCAGGCCGTGCCCACCGTGCCCGAGGGTTCGTGGGCGAGGTGGAGCTGGAGTTCAGGACCCGTGAGGTCGAGCGAGGCGAAGCCGAGCGAGTCCAATAGCGCCAAGCGCCCGGCGAGCGCCTGCTCCGCAAGCGCCGAGGCGGTGAGTTCAGGCACGTTCCATCGGTCGGGAAGCCGGCCAAAGCGCGCCTTGAGCTGATATCCGCCCAGCGATCCGCCGAGGTCCCAAAACGACTTTTGCACGGCCGCCGTAAGGCTCCCCACGGGCTGCAGGCTGTCGAAGGCCGTAAGGCCGAGGTTAAAGGGCTTCGAAACGGACCAGCGCGCGTCCAGTCGGTGCAGCGACGGAAGCCCCAGGCCAGCCCGCAAGGGAGTTTCAGGCGCCCATTGGGCCCTAACCGACTCGAGGGCGTAATCCCCTTCCGCCGAAAGTTCGCCGTAGCGGGCTTCGCGCAGCAGGGCTTGCCATTTCGTTCGGGATCCCGACAGCGCCAGCTCCGTCACATGCATGCGGTTTGCTTCGACGGCTCCGATCAGGTCGCTTCCTTGGAGCGACCAGGCTCCCGATTCGTAGCGCCCCTTCACGCTTCCGTGCGCCGTCCACTTCGACCCCTCAGGCAATTGGGTCGAATCGGCGCGCAGCAAAAAGGTCGCGACATCGTCCCTAAGGCGCAGGTTGGCCCGCAGGCCCGAACCTTCGAGCTGAAGGGCCGCGCGCGATCCGCTCCACGAACCCTGCGCGCGCACGACGACTTCCCCCCAGGCCCATTTCTGCGCAGGTAAAATCCATGAATTATTTTTATTTAATGCCCTGATTGACAACTTGTTTGATGACGTATCCTCAAGTGATACCTTCAGGTTGTCGCCCTGATAAAACGCCTGAGCTTGGTAGGCGCCCCAACGAAGCTGAAGGTCTGCGGTGTCGGGCAGCATGCGAAGGTCCGCCACCACCGAACCCGCTGCGGCCGGCAGCTCCAGCTCGAGGTGGGCGCGGGTTTGGAGCGCATTGGATTCCCACACGACCCCGGAGAGCTGAAGCCTCGACGGTCCGATCAGGGTATCTCCTTCGAGGCTTTGCGCCCAAAAACCGAGCTGCACCTCACCCAACTCCAAGGCCAGCGCGGACGAATTCGTGTCGTTGGGGTCGCTCCACGGCGCGAACCATTCCGCCCAGTGCCCGCCGGGGATTCCGGTCACGGCTACCGAGTCCAGGCGCAGCGTTTCGGCATACCATCGGCCGTTTCGGCGCCCGAGCCCATCCAACTCGACGGTTCCGACATAGACCCCCTCGAGGCCTCGGCGCAGTTCAACTCCGCGCAATTCAAGACCGAGCAAGGGCTTCCAGGCCACCGATCGAACGCTCAACCGAGCCGAATCGGCCAACGGATGCTGCTCCAGGTAGGCTTTTACCCATCGCTCGGCCGGGCGATTGACCCAGCTGGGATTCAGGCACAGAGCCAAAAACGCAAGGGCCATCGCCCCCAGGGCACCGAAAACGGTCCATCCAAGAATTCGTAGTGCGCGCCCCGCCATGCTGCTAAGTTACCACCCTAATTTTGTGCCATGAAGCGGCCCGAACCCCTAATTCTCTCAATCGAAAGCAGCTGCGACGACAGCGGGGCGGCCGTGCTTCGCGGTCGCGAGGTTTTGGCCAACGTGGTGTACAGCCAAACGGTCCACGAAACCTACGGGGGCGTCGTGCCCGAATTGGCCTCACGGGCCCACAGCCAGACGGTGGTTCCGACGGTCCTCGCGGCGATGTCCCAGGCCGGGGTAGGCTTTGGCGACCTCGACGCCGTGGCTGCCACCGAAGGCCCGGGATTGCTGGGGTCGCTGCTCGTTGGGCACGGAACCGCCAAGGCTCTGGCTCAGTCGCTTGGCCTTCCCTTCATCGGGGTTCACCACATCCAGGCCCACGTGCTCGCGCACAGCCTGCTCGAGCCGGGCGTTCAGGACCGCCCCCTCGAGGGGTTCCCCTTTTTGGCCCTCGTGGTTTCGGGCGGCCACACCCAGCTCTTTGACGTGCGGGGTCCGTTTGACTTTAGGCTTTTGGGCGGAACCCTAGACGACGCCGTGGGCGAGGCCTTCGACAAGGCCGCGAAGATGCTGGGCTTGCCCTACCCGGGCGGGCCCGAAGTAGACCGCCGTGCCGAGCTCGGCAATCCCGACCGCTTCGCCTTGGCCCGCATGCAGACGCCGGGGCTTGACTTCAGCTACAGCGGACTCAAAACCAGCATTTTGTACGCCATCGCCAAAGAGCAAAAGCTTCGGCCCGACACGCTCGAAACCGACCTCAACGACTGGTGCGCCTCGGTCCGTAAGGCGTTGGTTCAGCCCCTGCTCGACCGCTTAGACCGGGCCTTGATGCCCGACCACCAGTACGCCGTGCTGGCGGGCGGAGTGGCCGCCAACCGCTTGCTGCGCCGTGCGTTTGCGGCTTGGGGCACCGAAAAGGGACGGATCGTGGGCATTCCGCCCCTGAGCTACGCGACCGACAATGCGGCGATGATTGGCGCCGTCGCCTACTATGCCTTTGTCGAGGGGCGATTTAGCGACATGGGGCGCGCCGCGAGCGCCCGCCTCGAAGTACCTTCACGATCCAATGCCTAACCCCAAACGAACCTTAGGCCGAACCGAACTCGTGGACCTACCCGAGCTCGCGTGGCACGGTGTGGAGGCCCGAATCGACAGCGGCGCCTACCACTGCGCCGTGCACTGCATCAACTACCACCTCGACGGAACCGAACTTGTCGTGCGTTGGGCCCACGGGGCAGAAACTCGCCACCCGTCGTTTCGCCGGGCCACCGTCAAGTCCAGCTTTGGCGACCTTCAGGAGCGCTACCTCATTCACTTGACCCTGAACCTGTACGGCGAAGCCTTTGCGCAGGAATTCAGCCTTTCGGACCGCTCGCGCATGCGGCATCCGATTCTGCTCGGGCGCACGCTGCTCAAGCGCGGATTCGTCGTCGACGTGCGCCGCCGTAACGCCTCAGCGAAGTACCTTTCCCGCACCTCCACCCCGTCTCCCGATACGCCATGAACTTGATTATTCTTTCGTCCAACCGCAACCTCTACTCTACCCGGCGCCTCGTGGAAGCCGCCGAAGCGCGCGGACACGTGGCCAAAGTGATGAACATCGGCCGCAGCTACGCCGTGCTTTCGGCCAACGAACTCGACATTTACTACGGAGACCACCGCATCGAGGGCGTGGACGCGGTGATTCCGCGCATCGGCGCCTCGATCACCGACTACGGAGCCGCAATGCTGCGCCAGCTCGAAATGAAGCAGGTGTTCACCCCCGTGAGCAGCCTGGCCTTAGTGCGTTCGCGCGACAAACTCCGCGCGCTTCAAATTTTGGCCAAAGAGGGCGTGGCGATCCCGCGCACCGCAGTGGCCAAACAGCCGTCCGACGTCGATGCGCTGATCAAAGAAGTCGGCGGAGCGCCCTTGGTCGTCAAGCTGCTCGAGGGCACCCAAGGCAAGGGCGTCGTGCTGGCGGAATCCAAGACGGCCGCCCGCAGCGTAATCGAAGCGTTTTATTCGCTCGACGCCAACATCTTGGTTCAGGAATTCATCAAAGAAGCCAAAGGCGCCGACGTGCGGGCCATCGTGGTGGGCGGTCAAGTGGTCGCAGCGTACAAGCGCCAAGGTCGGGAGGGCGAGTTCCGCAGCAACCTGCACAGCGGAGGCAGCGGCGTTCCCATCAAACTCAAAGCGAGCGAGCGCAGCATGGCCGTGAAGGCGGCCAAGGCGCTGGGCCTCAAGGTTGCGGGAGTCGACATGCTCCAGAGCGCCCGCGGACCCCTCATCATGGAAGTGAATTCTTCGCCCGGCCTCGAAGGCGTTGAGCGCGTGACCGGCATTGATGTGGCAGGCCACATCATTGACTACATCGCGGCACACCACCGCCAATCCAAGGCGAAGTCCAAAGACAAAATCGGCGCCTAAATGCACCACTTCTGGGGCATTCGCCAGGGTTCGGATGTGGCCCTGCTCGAGGAGGAAGCGCGTCACGCCCAATCGGTCCTGCGCCTTCGCGACGGCGACGTCGTGCGCGTGCTGGACGGTCTGGGTTCCGCCTGGGAGGGTCCGCTACGCCCCCTCGGCAAAAAAGGCGCCGTGGTGGCTCAAGCCCGAGAGCTGGCCGAATACGGCGCGGTCTCCGGCCACCTGCACCTCGCCGTGGCGCCCACCAAAAACATGGACCGCATCGAATGGCTGCTCGAGAAAGCCGTTGAACTAGGGGTCCACGAGGTTTCGCTGTTGGAATGCACGCGTTCGGAACGCCGCCACCTCAACGTGGACCGGCTGGTCCGGGTCATGCAGGCGGCGTGCAAGCAGAGCCAAAAGGGTCGGCTTCCGGTGCTGCGCGGACCGCTGCGCGTGGCCGATTTGCTCGCGAAAGCCACGGGAAACCTGGCGATTGCCGCGCTGCGGCCCGACCGAAACTCCGTTTTTCTGCCTTCCCTCCTGCGCGCTCGGCCCGCGGAACCCTGGACCGTGTTCGTCGGCCCCGAAGGGGATTTCACCGACGCCGAGGTCGACCAAGCCCTAGCCCAAGGCGCGGCGCTCGTTCATTTAGGTCCGCACCGATTGCGCACCGAAACGGCGGGACTGTATGCCGTAGCCGCCTTTGCCCAGCGGGCCGAAAACGCTTAAAATGCCGCGTTCCCGAGGGCGAGCGGCGTAGAACGAACAAACCGCAACGACGCTTCCATCGCCTCGTGGGCGTAGTAGTCGCCCGACGTCGCAGGAAACTGGCTTCGAAACTGCGCTTTGAGCGCCTCGAGCCGGGGCCCGAGGTTGCGGTCGCTGCGCTCCGAGGCCTGAACGGCACAGAGCCATTCCATGGCGAGGATGCGCTCGACGTTGCCCAGAACTTCATACAAATCGGTCGCCGCGTTGGCTCCCATGCTCACGTGGTCCTCTTGTCCCGCGCTGCTGTCGATGCTGTCGGCGCTTGCGGGCGTAGCGCGTTGCTTGTTGCGGCTCACCAGGGCGGCGGCAGCGTACTGCACGATCATTAACCCGCTTTCGACGCCGCTGTCGGCGGCCAAAAACATGGGGAGTCCGCGCTTGCCCAGCGTCAGCTGGTTGATGCGGCGCTCGCTGATGCTGCCCCATTCGGCGCTCGCAATCTTGGCGTAGTCAAAGGCCAAGGCCAAGGGCTGCCCGTGGAAGTGGCCCGCACTTACGCCGTCGCCGCTGTCGGTGAAGACCAGCGGGTTGTCGGTCACCGAGGCGGACTCGGTCTCGAGCACGCTCACCACGTGGCGCCAGGCGTCGCGGCTCGCTCCGTGAACCTGGGGCATGCAGCGGAACGAGTACGGATCCTGCACGTGGGGCTTTTCGTAGTGCCAGAGGGGCGAACCCTCGGTCCAGCGCTGCACGTTGGCGGCCACCTTCGCTTGGCCGGGATGGGGGCGCAGGGCGTGCACCCGGTCTTCAAACGGCGAAGGCATGCCGTCAAAGGCGAGCAGCGAGGCGGACCCGGTGGCGTCCGCCCAGGCGGCAACCTCGACGGCTTTGAGCGCAGAGGCCAGCCCAACGGCCTGCATAAACTGGGTGCCGTTGATGAGCGCGAGCCCTTCTTTGGCCTCGAGGACCTGAGGTTCTTGCCCGAGTTCCACCCAAAACTGGGCCGCGGGCTTGCGGGTTCCGCGGTGAAGTACGTGGGCTTCGCCCAAAAGCGCCAGCGACAGGTGCGCCAGGGGCGCCAAGTCGCCCGAAGCACCCAGGGATCCCATCAAGGGCACCTCAGGGAGGGCATCTTCGCGGTAAAGCGCGAGGACGGCGTCGAGCAACTCAGGGCGAACGCCCGAGTGGGCAAGGGCCAAATTCCGCGCCTTGGAGGCCAGCATGAGGCGAACGATGGCCGGTTCGGCCAAAGGCCCCGCTCCTGCGGCGTGGCTAATGATGAGGTTGCGCTGAAGCGCTCGCAGGTCTTCGCGCGCCACCGCGGTCGTGCACAGCGCTCCAAACCCCGTGTTGAGGCCGTAGACCACGCGGCCGGACTCAATTCCGCGCTCGACCGCCGCTCGGTTGGCGGCCACTGCGGCGCGATCAGAGGGGCTGAGCTGGAGTTCCGCGCGGCCGTCAGCCACGTGCTGCCAGTCCGACAGAGTCCAAGTTGCGGTGAGGTTGAGCGGATGCAAAGCCATGGGATCAAGGGTTTCAACAAAAGTAGTCCCGGCGGTGTTAGCCTTGGTATGAAAACCTACTTTGTCGTTGGGCACCGAAGCGGAATCGGCCGGGCCCTCACCGAACTCCTGCTGAACCGCGGAGACGCGGTGGTTGGCCTGTCGCGCAGCGCGTCCGGTCTCGCCCACCCCAACCTGACCGAACTTCAGGCCGACGTGCTGATCTGGGACGGAACCGGCCTGCCCGAGCACCTCGACGGCTTGGCCTACGCCCCCGGCAGCATCAACCTCAAGCCCTTCAAGGGGTACAAACCCGAAGAATTTCGCAGCGACTTTGAGGTCAATGCCCTCGGCGCGGCGCTCGTCCTACAAAAAGCCGAAAAAGCGCTGCGGAACGCCCAAGGTTCCGCCCTGCTGTTCAGCACCGTAGCCGTAGGTCAAGGCATGAGCTACCACGCGAGCATTGCCATGGCTAAGGGCGCCGTTGAGGGCCTGGTGCGTTCGCTGGCCGCGGAATGGGCTCCGGCCGTCCGCGTGAATGCCGTTGCGCCCTCGCTCACCGACACGCCCCTGGCGTCCAAACTTTTGGGCAATGAGGCCCGGGCTGCTGCAGCGGCCGAACGACATCCGCTCAAGCGCGTGGGCCAACCCGCGGAGCTGGCCCAGGCCGCCCTTGCGCTGATGGACAACCCCTGGATTAGCGGGCAAGTCCTGGGGGTCGACGGAGGAATGAGCAGTCTGCGCCCCTAAATGCTTACCGCGGTCGATTGGGAGTCTTGGGAACCGCGCTACCGGGCGCAGTTCTTTAATTCGCTGGGTGGCGCGCGCCAAGTGGGCCTGCTTACCAGCTTTTCGCCTGAAGGTGTGGCCAATGCTGCGGTATTCAGCCAAACGCTGCACGTGAGCGCGAATCCACCCCAGCTCGGGTTTCTGTTTCGGCCCCTGACGGCGGAGCACCAGGGCCTTCGCTACGTTCGAGCCCAGGGCTGCTTTGGTTTTCAGGTGCTTTCGGGCGGACCGCTTGAGGCCGCCCAACTTCACCAGTGCAGCGCCAAGTACCCGGAGGGCGAGAGCGAACTCGACGCCGTAGGCCTCGAATGGCAGGTGTTTGATTCGCTCCACGCTCCGCGGGTGCGAAAGGCGGCGGTCGCCTACGGCCTTCGGTTCACCGAAGAACACGCGCTCGCCAACGGAACGGTCCTCGTCGTGGGCTCGGTGGCCGAAGTCCACCTGGACCCGAGCGTGCAGGTGTCGGCGCGCGGGCTGGTGCAGCACCCCGAAGACTTGCTCTTGGCTCAAGGGCTCGACAC
>JBEGTJ010000046.1:0-12953 GCA_041179465.1 Bacteroidota bacterium
TTTGCCGCGCAGCTTGGCAAGAACCTCGGGCAGCTCCTCGCGAAAGGTATCGGCCTCGGGCAGCACCGCGCCCTCGAAGTGGCCCACTTCAGACTCGTAGTGGTTGCGCATGTCGACGACCACGGCGTTGCCAGCCTTCATCAGCGCGTTCCACTCGGCGGCGGTGAGGTGGCGGCCTACGTCGGTCACGTCGTATTCGTCTTCGGCAAGGCCGTCGGCCACAATTTGGTGGCGGACCTTAATCGCCAGCTTCAAAAAAGACTTGCCGTCGTCTTCGACGGCGAACTTAAAGGGCATGCGGTCGAATTCCGCCCAGGCGTACAGGGCGTCGGCAAAGGCGGCCCAGTTGGGCTCGGGCACGCTGATCTGGGCGTTGATGCCCTCGCGAGCCACGTACACCCGTCCAAAGACGCCCAACGCGTCCCACTCGGCGAAAAGCTGGTCGCGCACGGCTTTGGGGTCGTCGAGGCGCACGTAGCGGTAAAACGAAACCGTGCGCCGCGCAAAGGGCTCGGCCGCCAAGCGGCGCTCGAGGGTGGCGCGGTCGTAAAGGTTGCGAAGCACAGGCTTTCGGCGCTTTTTGGGCGAGTCAGGTTGCGGTTCGTGCGAAAGGTCCATGCACCAAAGTTCGGGAATATTGCCGAGTGCGGAACATGACAATAGTCAGCCCCCAACGCGCCCGTTCGGAACCTAACTTTGGCCCTATGAACAAGGTATTGGTTCTCGGAGCCGGCGGCCAAATTGGCACCGAACTCGTGGCCGCGCTGCGCCTGGAACGCGGAGCCGACCAGGTATGGGCCGCAGATTTGCGGGCAGAAGCCCTCACAGCGCCCTGCGTGGCCCTCGACGCCACCGACGCGACGGCAGTGCGCGCCCTCGTGAAACGCGAAGGCATTCGCGAGGTGTACCAGCTGGTCGCCATGCTCAGCGCCACGGGCGAAAAAATGCCCGAGAAGGCCTGGGCGCTCAACATGGACACGCTGTTCATCGTGCTCGACATGGCCAAGGAAGGCTTGCTGGACCGCGTCTTTTGGCCCTCTTCCATTGCCGCCTTCGGTCCCAACACCCCCCGCGTCGGCACGCCGCAGTACACGGTGATGGACCCCACCACGGTGTACGGCGTCAGCAAACTGTCGGGCGAACTTTGGTGCCAGTACTACCGCCAAAAGTTCGGGGTGGACGTGCGTTCGCTGCGCTACCCGGGCCTGATTTCGTGGAAGACGCCCCCGGGCGGCGGCACCACCGACTACGCCATTGACATTTTTCATTCCGCGCGCCGCGAAGGCCGGTACACCAGCTTTTTGGGCGAGGCCACCCGCCTCCCGATGATGCACATGGACGACGCGATCAGGGCCACCCTGCAGCTCATGGCCGCGCCCCAATCGGCGCTGAGCGTGCACACGAGCTACAACGTGGCAGCGGTCGACTTCACGCCAGCGGAACTGGGTGCCGCCATCGCCCAGCGCATGCCGGGATTTGCGATGGACTACGCCCCGGACTTTCGCCAGGCCATTGCCGACAGCTGGCCGCAGCGCATCGACGACGCCGAGGCGCGCCGCGACTGGGGCTGGAGTCCGCGCTACGACCTCGACGCGCTCGTGGACGACATGCTGGCCCACATCTAAACTCCCGTGGACGCCACCTGGGAATTTGCGACGGCGATTTCGGTCAGTGAAGTACTGGGCGGAATGCGCTACGTCGCAGTCCCAGCCGAGGTTGCGGCCCCGATTCGGGAAGCCAAGATCAAGCGCTTGATTGCGCAGCTCAACGACGGCGAGGAGTGGTCTTGCGCACTGGGTACCGCCGGGGCGGGGGAATTCATGATCATGGTTTCGAAGGCGCGGCTCGACGCCCACGGCCTTCGGGTGGGGAGCATGGCCCAAATGACCTTGCGGCCCGACACCAGCCGTTACGGAATGCCCGTTCCCGCCAGCCTTGCCGAAGTATTTGAATTTGATCCCGACGTCGAGCGGGCGTTTCAGCGCCTGCTCCCGGGGCGGCAGCGCAACCACTTGCACCACATTGGTTCCGCCAAAACCGAGGAGACCGCCGCCAAGCGCATCGCGGCCCTGCTGCGCGAACTGGGGCAGTAAGCGCTTACTCGACCAGTGGGTAGCGCCCCACGGGGTGCACGAGGCGCCGGCTGAATACGAGGTTGTCTATTTTGCCGTTCCGGTCAAAGAAGTAGAGCCGGCAAAACGAGTACACGCGGACCTGCCGGGTGGCCTTGTCTTCCCATTCTTCGTAGGTGACCACGGCGGCCATTTCGCGGTCGAACCGAAGCATGTTCCAGGGGATCACCGAGGTGTAGCGCAGCACGTGGTGCACGTGGTCCTTGGGCCGGTGGTCCAGCAGGTCGAGGACGGTGGCGCGGTCGTAGTAGCCAAACTTCCCTTGGGCGTCGTGGTACTCCACGGTGTCGGCCAAGAGCTGCTGCTGGATGCGCAGGTTGTTACGGTAAATCGCCGTGGTGAAGTCCATGGCTTTGAGGGCGGCCGAGTCGCTTCCGAGTCGGGTGGCGGAGTAGAACGAAAAATTATTGGGTGTGCGGCTGGGCTCGAGCGGGCGTTCCGTTTCGATCGGCCACGGCGTGCGCCACATCACCACCCCGGTCACGCGGCGCTGGGCGTTCCAGGCAATCGCAAAAACCAAGTACTGGTCGCCCCAGAGGTCGGTTTGCCAGCGGCCGAACACGTAAGAAACGTAGGATTGGCTCCCTTGGTTGAAAATTCCGCGCACGTTAAATGCCTGGTAGGCCACGCGGCCCAGATCGCGGCGCCAGGCCTCGAGCTGCGCCATGCCCTCGAGCTGCGCCATGTAGGGCGTTTCGGCTACGTTGGCAAAAAGGGAGTCGTTGGCCACGGCGCGGAGGCTGTCGAACGCACCCTCAGACAGGTTGGCTATTAAGCGCAAACTCGCGAGGTCTACGAGCGAATCTCCCTCGGTGAGCGGACCCGGGTAGCTGAGCGGACGCGCTCGGTCGGACCATGCAAATTCAGGGGCCGTACCCGAGTTCGGCCCGTCGGCGCCCAGGCTGCAGCCGGCGGCTAGGGCTAAGCTGCACCAAATGAAGAGCGGGGTACCGAAGGGGCGCATGGGGGAGGGGTCTAATTAGGCCGCGCGGGGCACCGATAAACGTACCACATTGGGGTTCAACAAAAAACCTGTCTAAACGTCAAATTTATGCGCAAATTTGTGATTTTTAGCCTTTTTGGCACGCAGTGGGTCCATTTTGTTTGGCTATTTGTACCCATTACGAGCAGGTCGCCGTGGCCGAGGGAAAATCGATGGGTTCGTCGGTCGAGGTCGCGCCGCACGTCGAAATCCCTGGATGCTCCGAGGCTCAGGCTGACCACTTGGGGGTCGGGTCCGAGTTCGGGTTCGCGGTCGCGGTGCCAGCCCATGGAATCCCGGCCGTCGCGGTAGAGGTTGGCCAGCACGGTGTTGCTGCGTATTCCGAATTCCCGTTCGAAGCGGTCGCGGAGGGCCTTGAGCTCGGGCGACCACCCGCGGCCGACCAGCGGGCGGTGGGCGTAGGTGTAGCGCACGCCCAGGTCGCCTTCAAAAATCGTCAGCCGGGGCTCGGGAACCTCCCGACCGAACATGCGAATGCGCCCTTGGGTCCAGTCGCTGCGGGCCTCAAGGGAGGCGAGCAAAGCGTCTGCTTCGGCTGCGGGCAGCCAGCCCTTGAAGGAGGTGAAGGGAATTACGTCCACGCCGAAGCGATCCAGTCGAGGGTTTCGTCGAACGGCCGAAAAACGAGCCCCCAGCCGCGCGCCTTGCCGTTGCGGTAGCCTCCTTGGTTGGTCGCGGCCCGCACGCTGTCGCGGGTCAGTTGGGCAGTGGGCCCGCCCAGGGCCTCCACGGCGGCGAGCAGGCGCCACGCCAGTTCGTAGGGCCATCGGGCGCGCACCACGGGCGCACGGCGCTTGCCGAGTCGGTCGGCGATTCCGCCATAAAACGCTTCAAACGCTTGGTTGCTGCCGCTCACGATGTAGCGCTCGCCCCACGAGGGCTGGCGCAGTCCGTGAACCACCGCTTCAGCCACGTCGCGCACGTCGACCCAGCCGGTGCTTCCGCCGGGGACGGCGGGCAAACCCTTGGAGGCGCTGCGCAGGAGGCGGCTGCTTCCGTCGCTCCAAAAGGGAGGCCCTAAAATCACCGAAGGGTTTAAAATGAGCACGTTAAGTCCTTCAACTTCGCCCCGGCGCACCTGCATTTCGGCGTCGAACTTGCTGCGCGCATAGGCGTTGAGGCCCTTGCGCTGCGGGTCGGCCGACTCGTCAAGGGGCAACTCGGTTCCTTGGAGCACCGCCACCGAAGAAATGTGCACGAATCCCTTGAGGCGGTGGTGCAACGCCGCGTTGACCATGTGTTCGGCGAGCAGCGGGGTGCCGCGCAGCATGAGGTGTTCGTCTTTTTTGCGAAACGATACCAAGGCCGCCGCATGCACGGCGTAGTCGGCGCCCTCGAGCGCGGACTCGACGTCGGTCGGGTCTTCAAGGTCGGCGCGGAACCATTCCACTTCGTCCCAGCGAGCGCCACGGCCTTGAAATTCCCAGCAGCGGCGGGCGGATTCGAGCGAAGCGGCCGAACGGTACAGTCCGCGAACCGGCCCCATTCCCGCTTCGAGAAGGGCTAGGGCGATTTGGCTGCCCAGCATGCCGGAGGCTCCGCTCACTACGATCACGTACCAAAGGTAGCACGGCGGCAGGGACGCCCTAACTTTGCCGCATGACTGCGTTTGTAGACGAACTCCGGTGGCGGCGCATGCTGCACGACTGCATGCCGGGAACCGAAGACTTTTTGAATTCGGGCCCGCAAAAGGCCTACATCGGCTTTGACCCCACCGCCGATTCGCTGGGCGTGGGCAACCTGGTGCAGGTCATGATGCTCGTCCACTTTCAGCGGGCCGGCCACCAGCCCTATGCCCTCGTGGGCGGAGCCACCGGCATGGTCGGCGATCCCTCGTTCAAGTCGGCCGAGCGCCAGCTGCTCGACATGGACACCCTGCAGCACAACCTCGCCTGCCAGCGCGACCAGCTCGAGAAGTTCCTCGACTTTGGGGGTCCGCACGGAGCGCGCATCGTGAACAACTACGACTGGTTCAAAGAAATGGGCTTCCTCGAGTTCATTCGCGACGTGGGCAAGCACATCACCGTCAACTACATGCTGGCCAAGGATTCCGTCAAAAGCCGCCAGGAGTCGGGCATCAGCTTCACCGAGTTCAGCTACCAACTCATTCAGGGATACGACTTTTACTACCTCTGGAAGCACCACGGAATCCGTTTGCAAATGGGCGGAAGCGACCAGTGGGGCAACATCACCACCGGAACCGAGCTGATTCGCCGCATGGGGGGGGGCGAGGCCTTTGCGCTGACCACGCCGCTGATCAAAAAAGCCGACGGAACCAAGTTCGGCAAGACAGAAGGCGGCAACGTCTGGCTCGACCCCAAGCGCACGTCGCCCTACCAGTTCTACCAGTTTTGGCTCAACGCGGCCGACGCCGACGCGGGCAACTACGTTCGGATTTTCACGCTCAAGAGCCGCGAAGAAATCGAAGCCCTGGAGGCCGAGCACGCGCAGGCTCCGCACCAGCGCGCCCTTCAGAAGGCGCTCGCCGCCGACATTACGGCCCGGGTGCACGGCGACGTGGCCCTTAACCAGGCCTTGGTCGCCAGCGACATTCTCTTTGGCGGCGCCACCGCCGAAGCCCTGCGCAGCCTCGACGAGGCCACGCTGCTCGACGTGTTCAGTGGGGTTCCGCAAATGACGATTTCGCGCGACGCCCTCGCCGGCGGCCTCGGAATCCTCGACGTGATTGCGCCCGACGCGACCTTGTTTCCGTCGCGCGGCGAAGCCAAAAA
The DNA here is from genome assembly GCA_041179465.1 of Bacteroidota bacterium. GTDB lineage: Bacteria > Bacteroidota > Bacteroidia > Flavobacteriales > Schleiferiaceae > TMED14. The sequence continues at coordinate 5,868 of JBEGTJ010000046.1, forward strand.
GCTGCTCGCGGCCGGAGGCGTTTCGCTCAACAAGTACCGCGCCGAGCCCGACCAAACGGTGACCGCCGCCGACCTGATCGCCGGGCGCTACCTGGTGGTGCAAAAGGGCAAGCGGAACTACGCGCTGGTCGTCGCCAACTAGCAACCAGCAACTAGTTGCTGGTCATCGGAATGTTTCGGTACGCCAGTTCCTCGAGCGCCTCTTTGTAGGCGGGCGTGGGTTTTTGGGCGTGCATCACGGTGCCAAAATCGGCCGTTTCGACCACCTTGAACTTGGGGAGCTCGAGGGCCGGTCCGTCGAGCACGATGCTCTGAACGGCGGACTCCCCGCGCGTCACCACGAGCACGCGAAACCGCGGATTGGCCTCGTTGCCGGCGTCGCGGCGCTGCAGCATGAAGACCTTGCAGCCGGCTTCGCCCAGGGCCTCGGGGAGCTCGGTGGGTTCGAGTTCGGCAAATCCGTAGCTTTTGAAAAACACCTCGGCGTCTTCCCAAAACGGGCGGCTGCGCTTGGCGTTGAGCAGCTCGGCAAGGGCCTCTTCGGGCCAGGAACCGCTCTGCAGGTGCGTGGCGCGGACTTCTCCTTCAATCGTGCCAACTTGGTACTTGCGCAGCTTGCGCTCGGTGGCGGGTTGTGCGCCCGTCAGGGGCACGTCGGCGCCCAGGGTTTGGCCGATTGCTTCTCCGCGCTCGTTGTACAGGGCCGAACCGGGCATGATGACGCCCTTCGAGAGGGAGGTGTTGGCGACCCAGACGCGCTTGCGCACGGTGAATCCGCGCTCGGTGCGCACCGCAAACACTTCGGTCGAGTCGTTGAGCTGAAACGCCTCTTGGCCGGCTATTTTGGCTTTGGCGTAGCCGTGAATGCGTTGCGCCGTACCGCTGAAGGCGGCCGCAAGCAGGGCAAAAAGGAGGAGGTTTTTCATCATAGGGCCATTAAACTGCATCCGCGAAGTTCGGCGCCCTCGAGGCGTCCGAGCACTTCAAAGCTACCGTCGGCAAAAACTCGGCCAGCGTCTTCGGTCGCGATAAAGGCGCAGGAGTCGGCGTTGGCCAGGTCGACGACGTTGAGTCCGCAGCGCGATTCGAGCGGAGCCCACAGGCGCGGCGCCTCAAGGTCGCGCGGAAGCACCCGCATGCTCGGCGGGCAGCGAAAGCGCCCCTCGCCCTGCGAATAGGCCTGCGACAGCAGCTCGGTCATGCCGTACTCGCTGTGGATGCGGTCGAGCCCAAAGGCATGCTGCAGCGTCTGGTGCACCTCGGCGCGGCTGGGTTCGACGCGACGGCCTTTCATGCCGCCGGTTTCCATGATGATGCTGTGCTTCAGGGGCATGGGCTTGGGCAGCGACTCGGCCCAATCGAGCAGCGCGAAGGTGACGCCCAGTATGACGGTGGGCACGCCGTTGGCCTCGAGGGTTTCGAGGCGGAACCGCAGTTCGTCCAAGCCCTTGAGGAAGAATCCGCTCTCTTCGGCGGCGGACTGCTGCACGAAGTGCTGGGCCATGGCGACCAATGAGGAGCCCTGGCGCTCGAGGTAGCTCGGGAGGAGGCACAGCCACGCGTAGTTGCTGGGGTGGCCGTAGAAGTAGGCGAAGCCGGCCTCGGCGTTGCGCAGGTAGGCCTCGAGGCGCGCGACGTCGTGGCGCGAAGGGGTTTGGCCGGTGGTTCCCGACGAGGTGAAGGTGGCTTCGGGCTGCCAGGTTCCGGTGCGCACTTCACGCGTTTTAAACGCTTCAATCGGCAAAAACGGAACCTCCTCCAGCGAACGCACCGCCTCGATGCGCTCGGTATCCCATCCGTGCAAGCGCACCCATTCGGCATAGACGGGGTTCTGGGCCGCCTGATAGCGAAAGAGGGCGAGCGCGACGCGCTCGAACTCGGGGTGCACCAACGGGAGCGGGCTCACGGCTGAAGCGGTTTGCTGAGCTCGTGGGTTTGCTTCTGAAGGCGCTCCATGACCTCTTGGTAGATTTCGACCGCCAGTTTGGGGTCGGAATGGTAGTAGGCGTAGCTGCGCGCGACCTGTTCGGGTTGGTAGCCGCGGCGCGCGAATGCCGCGTGGTACACCCGCCACACGGCGATGCTGTCGCCCATGAGGTGCGCTCCGCCGCGGGCTCCTTCGATCAGGTGCATCTCGGTGAGCAGGTCGGTAAACGCTTCGCGCGGAATCAAGTCCTTGGGCCGCTCGCGCGGGTTTTCGGGCTCGGCGCTCCCGCCGCAGCCCGTTAAGCTGAGCGAGGCTCCCAGGACAAACGCCCATGCGGCACGGCGCAGACCTACCATCCGCGGTTGAAGATTAAGCGTTGTCCGGCCGGAGCGTTGCGGTGCTTGCCGTCGCGGTACACTACCGTTCCGTTGACCCAGGTTTGGCTGACGCGCGCCGCAAACGTGCGCCCTTCGAACGGCGACCACTTGCACTTGGTGAACATTTCGGCACCGTGCACCGTGTAGGGGCGGTGCGGGTCGACGAGCACGAGGTCGGCGTGGTAGCCTTCGCGCAAAAATCCGCGCTCGTGAATGCCAAACAGCTGGGCCGGCTGGTGGCACATGAGCTCGACGATGCGGCTGTAGTCGATTTCGAGGCGGCGCGCGAGTTCGAGCATCGCCGGAAGGCTGTTTTGAATGAGCGGACCGCCGCTGGGCGCGTCGAGGTAGGGCCGCTGCTTTTCTTCGAGCGTATGCGGCGCGTGGTCGGTCGCGACCACGTCGATGCGGCCGTCGAGCAGGGCGGCGCGCAGGGCGTCGCGGTCGGCAGCCGTTTTCACCGCGGGATTCCATTTAATGCGGTTGCCCAGCTCGGCGTAGTCGGCGTCGCTAAACCAGAGGTGGTGGACGCAGGCTTCCGCCGTGATTTTTTTCTCGGACAGGGGCAATTCGCCGTCAAAAAGGTCCAGTTCCTTGGCCGTCGACACGTGGTAGACGTGAAAATGGGCGCCGGTTTCGCGGGCCAGGGCCACAGCGCGCGAAGACGACAGGTAGCAGGCCTCTTCGCTGCGGATCAGCGGGTGGTCGGCCGCGGTGAGGTGCTCGCGGCCTCCGCGCTCCGCGATGAGGCGCTCGAGGTTGGCGCGCATCGTCGGCTCGTCTTCGCAGTGCGCGATCAGCTGGTGGTCGACTTCGCGAAAAATCGCTTCAACCGCCGCCGGGTTGTCGACGAGCAGGTCGCCGGTGCTCGAGCCCAGGAACATCTTGACGGCCGCCACGTCGCGCTTGGAGGCCCGCTTCAGCTCGTCGAGGTTGGTATTGGACGCGCCCAGACTGAAGCTGTAGTTGGCCCACGAAACCTCGGCGGCCCGGGCGAACTTGGCTTCGAGCAGCTCGAGCGTGGTCGCGGCCGGAACCGTATTGGGCTGCTCGATGTAGGAGGTTACGCCCCCCGCCACCGCGGCCATGGACTCGGTGGTGAGGTCGGCCTTGTGGGTCAGCCCCGGCTCGCGAAAGTGCACCTGGGTGTCGATGACGCCGGGCAGCAGCAGCTTTCCGCCCCCGTCCACGACGGCCACGAGGTTGTTTTTGGGCGAAATGTGGTCGTCGATGCGCTCGATGCGTCCGCCCGAGAGCAGCACGTCGGATTCGTAGGTGCGCCCTTCGTTGACCAGGCGCGCGTTTTTGATCAGGTAGGTCGGTATGGGCTCAAGCATTGCAGCAAGCTAGCGGCCAAAAAGGCTCGAAAGCTTCAGCAAAAGTACCCCGAAGACGGCCTCGCGAATGATTCCGCGCGACATTTTGCTCTGCCCCGCCTTGCGGTCGGTGAAGATCACCGGAACCTCGGCAAGGTTGAATCCCTTGCGCCACGCGCGGAACTTCATTTCGATCTGGAACGCATAGCCCACGAAGCGGATTTTCTCGAAATCCAGGGCCTCCAGCACCGCCCGGCGGTAGCATTTGAAGCCCGCGGTGGTGTCGTGAATCGGCATACCGGTGACGAAGCGCACGTACTTCGAGGCAAAGAAGCTCAGCAGCACCCGACTCATCGGCCAGTTGACGACGTTGACGCCGTTGCTGTAGCGCGAACCAATGGCCAGGTCGGCCCCGTAGACCGCACAGGCCTCGAGCAGGCGCGGCAGGTCGTTGGGGTCGTGCGAAAAGTCCGCGTCCATTTCAAACACGTACTCGTAGTCGTGCTTGAGGGCCCACCGAAATCCGTGGATGTAGGCGGTGCCCAGGCCCAGCTTGCCCTTGCGCTCGTTGAGGTGGATGCGTCCGGGATGCTTTTTTTGGCTTTTGCGCACCAAGTCGGCAGTGCCGTCGGGCGATTGGTCGTCGACGATCAGCACGTCAAAACCTTGGGGCAGCGCGACGACCGCATCGAGGATGGCCTCGATGTTTTCGCGCTCCTTGTAGGTGGGAATGACGACCAGAGCATAGGGCATAACGCAAAAGTAGGGGTTCCGGGCCGACTTCGGTTTGGCGGACTTCGTACCTTTCGGTTTCGGTCCGCTAACGCCCCGCCTCCATGAAAAAGCTCTTTCTCCTCGACGCCTACGCCCTGATTTTTCGCGCCTATTTTGCCTTTGCGCGGAATCCGCGCGTCACGAGCAAGGGCCTCGACACGTCGGCCGTGTACGGGTTTTTGCTGGCGCTGCTCGACGTGATCGAAAAAGAGAAGCCGTCGCACCTCGCGGTGGTGTTTGACATTGGCGGTTCCGAGGTGCGCGAGCAGCTGTTCTCTGAATACAAGGCCAACCGCGACGAGACGCCCGAGGGGATTAAGGTGGCGGTGCCCTACATCCAAAAGCTGCTGGGCGCGATGCGGATTCCGGCCTTGGGCGTCCCCGGCTACGAGGCCGACGACGTCATCGGAACTTTGGCCCACCAAGCCGAAAAAGCCGGGTTTGAGGTGTTCATGATGACGCCCGACAAGGATTTTGGGCAGCTGGTGACCGACCGAGTCAAGATGTACAAGCCGTCGCGCGGAGGCGAGCCCGCCGAGGTAATGGGACCCGCCGAGGTCTGCGAAAAGTGGGGCATCGAGCGGGTGGAGCAGGTGATTGACATCCTCGGCCTGATGGGCGACGCGGTCGACAACATTCCGGGCATTGCGGGCGTCGGGGAGAAGACGGCGGCGAAGTTGCTGGCGGAGTACGGAACGCTCGAAAACGTCTTGGCGCACGGCGACCAAATCAGCGGCAAGCTGGGCGAGCGCGTTCGCGAGCACGCCGAAATGGCGCGCCTTTCTCGTGTTTTGGCGACGATTTTGACGGATGCTCCGATCGAGTTGGACGAGGCCGACCTCGTGCGCGAGCCGGCCGACGAAGAAGCGCTGCGGGCCCTGCTCGACGAGCTCGAAATCCGCTCGCTGGCGCGGCGCTTGCTGCCCAATGCCGCTGCCGCTGCGGCGGGGCCCTCGGCCGAGGTGAAGTCGGCGGCGCCGGCCGCGCCGCGGCCCGCTCCGGGCGCTGACTCCGCCCAAATGGACCTGTTCGGCGGCGGAGACCAAGGAGGCGAAGGAGGCGAACCCGCCGCGCCGCACATTCCGGGCGGCTCCGCCGCAACCCAAGCCCACGCCTACACCTTGATTGACACGGTCGAGGCGGCCCGAGCCCTTTCGCGCAGCCTCGACGGCCTGCGAGAGCTCGCCTTTGACACCGAAACCACCGGACTTGACGCCCTCGAGGCCGAAATGGTGGGCTTTTCGCTCTCCTGGGAAGCCCACACGGCCTACTACGTGGCGCTTCCGGCCGATCGCGCTGCGGCCCAGGCCTGGCTGGAACTCTTTCGTCCGCACTTCGAGCGCCCCGACGTCACCTGGATCGGCCACAACCTCAAGTACGACCTGCAAATCTTGGCCAACTACGGCATTCGCCTGGCCGGAACCCTGCGCGACACCATGCTCGCCCACTACCTCTTGGAGCCCGACCAGCGCCACGGCATGGACGCGCTGGCCCAAAACTACCTAGGCTATACGCCGATTTCGATCGAAACCCTCATCGGAGCCAAAGGCAAGAACCAGCGGAGCATGCGCGACGTGCCCGCCGCCGAGGTGGCTGAGTACGCCGCCGAAGACGCCGACGTGACTTGGCGCCTCCACGAGGCCTTCACGCCCAAGCTGGCCGAGGCCGGACTCGAATCGGTGCTGCACGACCTCGAATCTCCGCTGGTGCCGGTGCTGGCCGACATGGAACGCGCCGGCATGGCGGTCGACCTCGAGGGCTTGGCGCGCTACTCGGTGGAGCTGGGCGAAGATTCCGCCCGCCTCGAGGCCGAGGTGCGCGAGCTCGCCGGAGTCGATTTCAATCTTGGGTCGCCCAAGCAGCTCGGCGAGGTGCTGTTTGACCGCCTCAAGCTCGACCCCAAGGCCAAAAAGACCAAGACGGGCCAGTACGCCACGGGCGAGGAAGTGCTTGAGAACTTCCGCTCGGCCCACCCGATCGTCGGCAAGTTGCTCGAATGGAGGCAAGTCGGCAAGCTCAAGAGCACCTACGTGGACGCGCTCCCCGAGTTGGTGAACGCGCGGACCGGCCGCATCCACACGACCTTCAACCAGGCCGTGGCCGCCACCGGCCGCCTTTCGTCGACCAACCCGAACCTGCAGAACATTCCGATTCGCACCGAGCGCGGACAGCGCGTGCGCGACCTGTTCGTGGCGGGCGGCGAGGACCGGGTGCTGCTCAGCGCCGACTACTCGCAGATCGAGCTCCGCGTGATTGCTTCGATGAGCGGCGACCAGGGCATGATCGACGCGTTTTTGAGCGGCGAAGACATTCACGCGGCGACGGCGTCTAAGGTATTTGGGGTTCCGCTCGCCGAGGTCACCCGCGAGCAGCGTTCGCAGGCGAAGACGGTGAATTTCGGAATCATTTACGGCGTTTCGGCCTTCGGACTCAGCCAACAGAGCAGCCTGTCGCGCACCGAGGCCAAGGAGGTCATCGAGCAATACTTCGCCACCTATCCCGGCATCAAAAAGTACATCGACGACCAAGTCGCGGCTGCCCGCGCCAAGGGCTACGTCGAAACCCTATTGGGGCGCCGCCGCTACCTGCGCGACATCGATTCGCGGAACCAGGCCGTACGCGGCCATTCCGAGCGGAACGCGATCAACGCGCCCATCCAAGGCACCGCCGCCGACATCGTGAAGCTCGCCAT
>JBEGTJ010000047.1:0-12837 GCA_041179465.1 Bacteroidota bacterium
CCGGGCGCGGCACGCCCAACGCCTCGTCCACCGTCTTGACCACCACCTTGTCGGCGTCGATGGGATTAACCGTTATAGGGCGATCGCTCATGCAGCAAAGTTAAAGGGTGCCGAACATGCGTTCGTTCGCCGCCCAGCGGTACGAAAAAATCTGCTCCAGCTTAGGGCGGACCAGCCACGGATGCACCAGATTGCCCAAAATCCCCAAAGGCACCTTGTAGTGAACCACGTCGGTCATCTTTACCCCGCCGGGAACCGACTCAAAAAAATGCTCGTGGTGCCAAATCGCATAGGGTCCCACGCGCTGCTCGTCTACAAAATAGGAACCTTCGCGAACGTGCGTGATTTCAGTGACCCACCGCATGGGTATGCCCAACAAGGGAGAAACGGTGTACTCAATGAACAAACCCGGATACATGACCTCGGGCACGTTGCCGTGCACCACAAAACCCAGTTCCTTGGGAGTGATTTTGGCTAAGTTCTTCGGTGATGAAAAGAAGGCCCAGGCTTCCTCGAGCGAAATGGGCAAAACTTGGGTGCGTTCAATGCGGTACATGCCCTGTTAACCAAGGCGAGGACCTAAAGTTCAGCCCCCTCAGGCTCGAGCACCTGAAACTTTCCGTCGCGCACCAAAATCAACTGGTCGTAGCCCGAAGCGCGAAGGGCGCTGGATTTCGGTACAATCGACGTCTTTTTGGCGACGACCACCTTGGGGTGCGGCGCGGGCTCTTCGCGTCGGGCTGTGTCGGCAGGCGTACCCATTACGACAAAGGCCAGGTCAAAATCGGCATAAACCCGGGCAGCATGCTGAACTACGCTCAAACTGAGTTTGTTGCGTCCCGTCAGAATATGGGAAAGAACCGCTCGAGATACCCCAAGGTCGCGGGCGACCGCCGCTGCGCTCCGCGAGCTGCGCTCCATCCATTCCTTAAATCGCTGATTTTCTGCAGGTATGCGTTCCATACCTCAAAGTTACAATCCGTAGGCAACGTTTACAATTGTATGACCTTTTGTGTCGAAATATTCAACAAAAAGTTGATTTTCGGCAACGGTAATGACCGCGAAGTGCTCTTGGTTGATGGGGTTGCCGACAATGGTGGTATTGACTTCGGTTTCGGGACTCCGAGGAGGGAACACCTTGGAGGTCAGCGGCGAAGAACAAACTTCGATAAAACGTTTTTCGCGGTACCGAAGCTCTTCAACTTCGCCGTGGTGGCGGTCGCCCGTCAAAAAGACCACGGTGCCCGGAAAGCGCGCGCACCGGTCGAGCAGCTCCAGCCGCTCCTTGGGGTAGCGCACCATGTTTTCAAACGACTCCGCGAGGTTCAGAACTTGCGATCCTACGGCGACGAATACCACGCGGGCGTCGCGATTTTGCTCCAACTCCCCCGAAAGCCACTCCAGCTGCCCCTTCCCAAGCACCTGCGTGCCGACGGGGCCCCGATGCGTACGGTCGTCCAGCGCAATAAAATGAGCATTGCCCCGACGTTCCGACCACCTCAAATCGCCGTATTGGGCCAATTTGAACGGGGTGTCCGCAAAGACCGACGAGAAAATTCGAGCACTGACGGCCCGTAGGGCATAGGTCGAGTCCGCGTCGTTGGGGCCAAAATCGTGGTCGTCCCAAATGGCTCGCTGCGGGATCGACTTCATCATGCTTGCCAGCGGCGGACTCGCCAAGCGGCGCTCCCAGTTTTGGGCCATCAAGGTGCTGTCGTTCCATTCAGCCGCGGTGTAGTAGGTATTGTCGCCTAGCCAAAAAAAGAACGAAGGCTTTTGTTCCTCAATGCGGGCAAAAATGGCTTCCCGCTCTGGCGAGCGAAGCTCCGCACAACTTCCTGCCGCGAAACGCAGGTTTTGACCTGAAGAAGCGAACGGCAGAGCAAGAAGGGCACCAAAGAAGGGAATGCAGAATTTCATGAACGAAAGTTACTCCGCCAAACCGCTTAATTTTGGCGCTGTGCGTTACCAAAACTTTAGCTCTCGGAGCGAACAACTCCACCGCGCGGCACAAGCCGGAGGATGGGTGCTCGAAAACCACGATCCTCAGGGCGAATTTCCCTTTTGGGTCGCGCGGCACCCCAACGCGCAGGGCCGCAGCCCTCGGGCCGCCTGGTCCATGATGCACGGCAACGAGCCGACGGGGTTTGCGGCGCTGTGCGCGCTCATGGCATCCGGCGAACCCCACTGCGATTGGACCCTGGTTCCGCTGGTAAACCCTTCGGGCATCGATCAATTTACGCGCCTCACCGCAACGGGCGTCGACCTCAATCGCTGCGCCCGCCGTTCAGGACCGCGCGAGGCGGATCTGCTTAAAGACGTCCTTCAGTCCCAGCCCTTTCGGTTGGCACTCAATCTTCACGACCAGCGCAGTCTGTTTCATCCCAAAGGCTCCGCCCTTCCAAGTTCACTCAGCGTGCTCGCTCCGCGTGCGCGAACTCCGCACGGAGAAACGGTGCCCGTCGAAGCACAGGAATGGGCCGGATGGATCAGTTCTTCAATGTCCCGGCGCGAGCCCAACTGGGGGTACGCACGCTTTGACGATGAATACTACCCCGAGGCCTTCGGGGAATGGTGCCAAGAATTGGGCCTTCCTACCGTGACCGTCGAAACTGGGGTTGCCTTGGGCGACTACGCGCGATTCGGCGTCGCCCAGCAACTTGGCGCGGTCCTCATGGAGCTCGATCAGGTCCATCGTCCGCAAGCTCATTGTTTATCCCACTACCAGACCTTGCCGCTCAACGCGGCCACCGGCGTAGATGTCCTCCTCAGCGACGGAGACGCTAAAAGCTACTGGAAGTTCGAAGAAGAGGTCCAGGACCGAGCGTACCGCTGCGGTTTGGTGCGCGTTGTTCCCTCAGAAGGGGCGGAGGTTCACGTGTACCGCCGCGCGGTGTGCGCACCCGACGAGTACCGCATTCGGACCGCCCGAGATCGCTGGACCTCTGAAGAACTTTACGCCAGCACCTCTGAAGCCTTGCGCTCCTTCGCAGCGGGACTGCCTAAGTAAGTGAAATCCCGAGCAACAACCTCGGTTCGGTTCACCGTCTGCTGCTCGCTGTTGGTGTAGCTCGAGTAGGCGATGCTGCCTTCAATTACGCACAAGTCGCCCTTCTTCATGATTTTGCTCGCGCGCACCGCAAGCTTATTGAACATGACGAACTGGTGCCATATGGTGCGGTCCTCGTAGGTGCCCTCGGCATTCTTCACGCGGTCGTGCGTCGCAATGCTGCAGCGCAAGCGGACTACGTCGTTCTCGAAGTTTTTGATTTCGGGGTCGGCGCCCAAATAACCAATAAGTTGAATTTTGTTTTTCATGATTTATACAATTGTTAATAAAGATTGAACGGTACAAACCTCAGCAGCCGCAGGCACTCTAGTAGGTTATAAACGTAAAATCAGGAATTTATTAACTTTTTGTTCATTACTCGCTTAGCATGCAAATAGTTACAATTGTATACATAATTTCGGGGCCGTTCCATTTGTAATTAATCTTAAAAACACACAAACTATGAACCTTAAAGCATCACGATTTTGCTTGAACTGCGGCCTTCCCGTTTTTGGCCGAGCGGACAAGAAGTATTGCGATGACCACTGCCGTAACGACTTTCACAACAGTCAGGCGGTAACGAACTCTCGATTGACGCGGTCCGCGCACCGCAACCTTCGACGCAACTACGAAATCCTCTCGGGCGTCGTGGAAGCGGGCATAAGCGAAATCGCCAAGGACGAGCTGCTGGTCTACGGATTCGCCTCCAAATCGGTCACCGAATTGGAATTGCGTGAAGACGGCACGATGATTTACGGTATTTACGACATCCACTACTTTGAAAAAGGCAACCGGATGATCGAAGTGTACCGCAAGTCCGACCTGCCGCAATATTGGTAGGTCGGCCTACCTTTGGCGCTATGTCAGAGCGCATGGTCGTAGTAGGGGGCGGAGCTGCCGGTTTTTTCGCCGCCATTGCGGCGGCAGAAGCCAACCCCGACGCGCAGGTTTTACTGCTCGAAAAGTCTGCCCAGTTTCTGGGAAAAGTGCGTATTTCGGGCGGCGGAAGGTGCAACGTGACCCATGCGTGCTTTGATCCGCGCGATTTAATCGAGTTTTACCCAAGGGGCGGGCAGGAATTGCTTGGCCCCTTTACTCGTTTTGCCTGCGGCGATACCATGGAGTGGTTTGAAGACCGCGGCGTCTCCCTGAAGGTCGAAGAGGACGGCCGGGTTTTTCCGGTCAGCGACGACTCAGAAACCATCATTGACTGCTTGGTTTCCATGGCTGATGCCGCTGGGGTTCAGCGCGCGCTTCAGTCAGGACTCAAGGCAATCGAGCAAGGTTCGGGGACTTCGTGGCGGCTCGCGCTCGAAAACGGAAGTTCGCTCGAGGCCGACCGAGTGCTGTTTGCCCCAGGGGCCAGCAAAAAAGTGTGGGATTTATTGGCGGACTTAGGGCACCGGGTCGTGCCGCCGGTTCCGTCGCTGTTCACCTTCAACATTCGCGATCCGCGAACCGCGGAGCTGGCGGGCGTTTCAGTGCCTCATGTGCGGGTAACCTTGCCGGTGGGCGGACTGGAGACCGAGGGTCCGCTGCTCATTACTCACTGGGGCCTCAGCGGCCCTGCGGTACTTAAAATGAGTGCGTTTGGCGCGCGCTGGATGGCGGAACAAGACCACCGATTTACGATTTACGTGAATTGGATTCCGCAGTACGAAACCGAAGAGCTTTTGGACGCCCTTAATGCCTTGCGCAAAGACGTCGGGCACCAGCGCAAGCGCGTGCTTTCTAATGCTTTATTCGGAATTCCGCTGCGTCTGTGGCGCAATTTGGGCGCCTACGCACGGATTCCCGACACCGCGAACTGGTCCGACCTGAGCAAGCCCCAGTTGCGCAAGTGGGCCGAAGTGCTCACCGAGTCTGCCTTTTCGGTAGTGGGCAAGTCGACCCACAAAGATGAGTTTGTCACCGCGGGCGGAGTTGCGCTGAACGAAGTTTCGTTTTCATCCATGGAAAGCCGCATTTGTCCCGGCATTTACTTCGCGGGCGAAGTAGTGGACATCGACGCGCTTACGGGTGGATTTAATTTCCAGGCGGCCTGGACCACGGGGTGGATCGCGGGCCACGCTATGGCGGGTTCCCCGATCTAAAAAAATTTGCACAAATCAATGTTGCTAACTATATTAGCATACTAATTTTAGCAACATGGCACTCGCGGAACAAATTAAAAACTACCGAAAGGCAAAGGCTTGGACCCAGGCCCAGCTCGCCGAACGCCTCGGGCTCAGCCGAGCTCAAGTAGGCTCCTATGAAGAAGGTCGGGCAGAACCCAAGCTCGATTCGCTAAAAGCGATGGCGCAACTCTTCGGGTGCAGCATTGACGCCCTCGTTTCGGGCGATGCGCGGAGTGCGCAGGAGCTTTCGGGGCAGCGGCTGCGCGTGCTGACCGTGGCCGTCGATCCCGAGTCGGGGCGCGAGCGCGTCACCGTGGTGCCCGTTAAGGCTGCTGCAGGCTATTTGGGCGGCTACGGAGATCTTGATTTCATTGAGGCACTTCCGCAGTTTGGCCTTCCGCTTCCAGAGTTTGCCCAAGAAGAAACCCGCAGGGTCTTTCAAATTCAAGGAGACAGTATGCTTCCCGTGATTTCAGGGTCCTACGTGATTTCGAGCTACGTTCAGGACTGGCGAAGCATTAAGACCAACGAACTCTACGTATTCCTCACGCAGGAGCAGGGCGTGGTATTTAAGCGGGCCATCAACCGAATCGCCGAGTCGGGCTACATAGACCTGGTTTCGGACAATCCCGTTTACGCCCCGTACTCTGTGCACGTAGACGACCTGATTGAAGTATGGAAGGTCCAGGGATTCATACAGCTCGACGTGAATGCAAAGCCCAGCATGGATCAGGTTATTCTGGCGCGCTTAGAGCATTTGCAGGGCGAAGTGCACGCGCTTCGCCGTTCGCTTAACCAGCATGTTGCCTAATGCCTAATGGATCGGGTGGTGCTCCACATGGACCTCGACAGCTTCTTTGTGTCGGTGGAACGCCTAATGGACCGGCGCCTCCATGGCATTCCGGTTTTGGTTGGCGGACTGAGTGATCGGGGCGTGGTGGCGGCGTGCAGCTATGAGGCCCGGCAAACGGGCGTTCGGTCGGGAATGCCCATGCGAATGGCTCGGGACCTCTGCCCAGAAGCGGTAGTCGTGCGGGGCAATTCCATGGAGTACACCAAGCACTCAAAAGTGGTGACCGACATCGTTCGTCAGGCCGTGCCCGTGCTCGAGAAGGCATCCATTGATGAGTTTTACGCAGACCTGAGCGGCATGGACCGCTTTTTTGGGACGTACCAATTTGCCCAAGAACTGCGCGATCAAGTGATCCGGGAGTCCGGTCTGCCTATTTCCTTCGGACTCTCTACCAGCAAAACCGTAGCCAAGGTGGCCACTGGAGAAGCTAAGCCCAACAACCACCGGCACGTGCCCCGAGGTATTGAGCGCCCGTTCATGGCGCCGCTTTCGGTTCGAAAAATACCCATGGTAGGCGAAAAAACCTACCAAACCCTTCGGGTTCTTGGTGTTCAGCGCATTGCAACGCTGCAAGAAATGCCGGCCGAGATGCTCTATCAGGTGCTGGGGAAGCCCGGGCTGGAGCTTTGGAACAAAGCTCAAGGGGTCGACGACCGTCCCGTTAAGCCCTACAGCGAGCGAAAATCCATTTCTACCGAGCGGACGTTTGAGCAGGACACCTTAGATGAGGTCAAGCTTCGCGGAATGCTCCTGGCCATGGCTGAAAACCTCGCCTTTCAGTTGCGCCGCGGCCACCGTTTAACCAGCAATGTCGCCGTCCGCATTCGATACGCCGACTTTCAGACGGTTTCGAGGCAGCGTCAAATTCCCTACACAGCCTCCGACGAAGTGCTGCTTGAGGCGGTAGAAGGCTTGTTTCGCCAGCTTCACGACCGGAGGCAGCGGGTGCGGCTTATCGGCGTGCGCTACAGCGGACTCGTTGGGGGAGGGGAGCAGTTCGGACTGTTTGAGGTGGACGACCGCGGGCACCGACTTAGCGAGGCCATGGACCTCATTCGGTCCCGATACGGAGATCGATCGGTTGTCCGCGCGTTCGGAATGGCGGCCCAAACCATCGGAAGGTCGAACCCGTTTAACGGCGATCCGCCTCCGCTTTTAGCCAATCGAAAGCAGTAAATTGCAGCAATAGTATTTTTCTATTGAAACTTTTAATTGCAACAAATTCAGTATTTTACAATATATTTTTTAAAGTATCAAATTAATTAAATATGTGCGGACGCTACGTTCAGGTTTCCAAGCTCGAGGTACTCGAGAAGCGCTTCGAAGCAGAAGCAACGCAACCCGAATGGTGGCAACCCAACGCCAATGTGGCCCCTGGAACCCGGGCACCCGTAATCACCTCAGATGCCCCAAAGTCGATTCAGTGGTACCAGTTTGGCTTTCGCCCGAGTTGGGGAACGGCCCAAATGATGTTCCTCAACGCACGCGCTGAGGGCGACCACAACCCCGAGAACGACCCCGGGTACCGAGGAGCCAAGGGAATCATCCAAAAGCCAAGCTTTCGAAAGGCCATTCGAAGCCAGCGCTGCCTCGTACTGGCTGACGCGTTTATCGAGGGGCCCTTTGACCGAAAACTCAGTGAGCCCTACCTCGTTTACCTCAAAGGCAAGGAGCGGCCGTTTGCTATGGCCGGGGTGTGGGATGCCTGGGTCGACCCCGACACGCAGCGCCCGACGTACTCGTTTGCAATCATCACCACGACGGCCAACGAGGTGCTTCAGCACATTCGGCATCCGCGCTCGCCCGTCATCCTGCCGCGCTCGGCGGAGTCTGCTTGGTTGTCGCCCGACACGCCCCTCGCTGACATTACCGATTTGCTTGCCCCATGGCCTTCAGAGGGCATGAATGCATACCCCATCAGTCCCGCAATTAAGCGCCCTTCGGCGCAGGGACTGGAGTTGCTTCAGCCCATTGGGCCGCGCGTAATGCCTGAAGAAGAGCTTCGCCTCACCAGCCATATTGAGCTGCAGGGCGCCAAACCTCGTTAAATGCTGGAGCGTGCGCATTACCCATACTGCTATGAGCATGCACTTCGGGCTGTATGCCCCCGAAGACGTACTTCGCTTTGCCGAGCAATGGGGCGGCGGAACCCGGCTCATCGCCGCTGAGGTCAACAGCTCAGGCGGATGGCTGCCGCTCCTTCGCCAGGCGCAGATTCCGCTGCAGCCGGCGATCGATTGGCGGGCGGGCGGACTCCGTACCGCAGTCTTTTTGCCGCGATCTGTGGGCGCCTACCGCTTTTTGATGCAGTGGGTGAGTGAGATGCGGTTGACAAATCGAGTAGGGGACTGCGGCGACTGGTTGCGCGGACCGCTGCATCCCGACGTCGACGTGGTTTTTCCGATCCAGCGGGCGCCGCAGCGCCCGCTGGGGCCGCGCGAATGGTTGGGCGTGCACGACCACGAACAGCTCCGGGCGCAACGGCACCCGCAACCCGAGCGAGCGCTGGCATGGAAAACCTGCGTATTTGCCCGCCCTGAAGACCCCGAATTGCACCGGGTCCTTCGGGCGATCCACCGAAACGGAACCCTGGCCAACCTTCCAGTGCACGAAGTCCTCGAGGAGCGCGACCCATGGTGGGAGTCCGCAGAACGCACCCAGCAGCGCTTCGAATCCTGGATTTGGCGGCAAACAGAGCGCTTCCTTGCGGAACTTCCCGACTGGAACCTTGCGCAATGGCGTGGGAATGGGAACCAAAACCAAGCAACCTACACCGGGCGGCGCAGCAAGGACCGAGCTCTGCTCCGCATGCTGTGCGAAGACGCGCTCCCCGAGCGCTACCCCGGGCGCGACCGCGACCCCGTCCTAAAGGCACGGCTCGAAAAGGAACTCAAGCTCATCGAGCAGAAGGACTTCGTCGCGTACTTCCTGCTGAACTGGGACGTGGTCCGCTACGCCCAAAAGCAGCATTTTTTTTACGTAGGGCGGGGGAGCGGAGCCAACTCAATGGTAGCCTATCTTCTTAAAATTACGAACGTTGACCCTATTGAATTAGACCTTTACTTTGAGCGATTCATCAACCTCTACCGCAGCGCTCCACCGGACTTTGACCTCGACTTTTCGTGGCGCGACCGTCCACGGCTAACCGAATACCTGTTTACCCGCTTTCCGCACACCGCGCTGCTTGGCGCCGTCAGTACGTTCCAGCACCGCGCGGTCGTTCGCGAACTCGGCAAAGTATGGGGGCTTCCCAAGTCAGACATCGACGAATTAGCCGACGGAAAACTCCGCGACCGCGACGAAACGGCTCGGGCCATCCTGCGCTACGGCCGCTACCTGCACGGGCTCCCCAACCGCATGACCTTGCACTCGAGCGGAATTCTCGTCGCCAACGCCCCACTCACCACTTGGTCGACCACCTTCATGCCGCCCAAAGGCTTTACTACGGTCGACATGGACATGCACACCGCCGAAGACGTCGGGCTGCACAAATTCGATATTTTGGGCCAGCGCGGACTGAGTAAAATTTCAGAAACCCTAGCCACACTGCATCGAGCGGGCATTCCCACCGCCGACATTCACGACAGCCAGCGCTTCAAACAGGATCCGCACTGCCTCGAACTGCTGCGCAACGGAGGCGCCATGGGCTGTTTTTATGTCGAATCGCCGGCCATGCGCATGCTCATGACCAAGCTTCAAACCTCGAACTACCTCGAGTTGGTCGCCGCCAGCTCCGTCATTCGCCCCGGCGTCTCGTCGTCGGGCATGATGAAAGCCTACATCGACCGGCACCGCAGTCCGGAACTCCGCGCGCAGGCGAACCCCGACCTGCTGCGCATCCTGCCGGAGACCTACGGCGTTATGGTCTACCAAGAAGACGTAATCCGCGTGGCGCACGAATACGCGGGGCTGAGCTTGGCCGAAGCCGACGTGCTTCGCCGCGGAATGTCCGGAAAATTCCGCTCTCGCGCCGAATTTCAGCAGGTAGCGCAGCAGTTTTTTGCCAACTGCGCCGAGCGCGGACACGCTTCCGAAGCCGCCCGCGAAGTGTGGCGCCAAATCGAAAGCTTCGCCGGCTACGCTTTTGCCAAAGGCCACTCCGCGTCGTATGCCGTAGAAAGCTTCCAAAGCCTCTACTTGAAAGCCTACTTTCCCGTGCCGTTCATGGTTGCCAACGTCAACAACGGCGGGGGCTACTACCGAGCTGAGCACTACCTCAATGAGGCGCGCCGGCACGGAGCGCGCATCGAACCGCCCTGCGTGAACGACGGACGAACGTTTACGGTGCTGCAGCCCAGCCTCCGGGTGGTTCTCGGAACCGACCGCATCCGCAGCTTTGACGCGGAATTTGGCCGGCGAATTGACCGCGCCCGGCAGGAGGGAGGCCCCTTCACCGACCTCGACAACTTCATCGACCGACTGCACCAGCCGGGAGCGCCCGTCGCCCTCGATTCGCTGCTGCTCCTGATCCGGGCTGAAGCCTTTCGCTTCACGGGCCGCCCCGTGCGTACGCTTCTTTGGGCGGCCCACCGGCGCCTGGGCCACCGCCCGCCGCCGGCGCCCGGCCCCAGTCTGTTCGACGAAGGAGAAGCGCCCAAGTCGACCCTGAATGCAGTCCCGTTACTAAAAACCAGTGAATTAGAGCGAGCCTACGAGCAAATCGAGCTTTTTGGATTTCCGCTTTGCGATCCGTTTTGGCTATTTCAACTTCCTGAAATTCAGTCCTCAATCGATCCCGAAAACTGGGCGAAGCACCACGGAGCCTCCACCGAGATCCTAGGCTACCTCGTAAGCCTCAAAAACACCAAAACGCAACGCGGAGATTGGATGCAAATCGGAACTTTTGAGGACCGCCGCGGCATCGTATTCGACGTGGTTCTTTTTCCGCCCGCCGTGGCGCGCCATGCTATACGCCGCCGCGGGATCTACTTGATGCGCGGTCGAATTTCGGTCGAATACGGCTACGCCAGTCTTGACGTCCAGTACCTGGAGCGCGCAGCCGCCAAATTGGATCCGCGGTTTGACGAGACGCCTGCGCACCTGATGCCGGTGGCCACTCGATCGGGCCGCGGCATGACGGTGGGACGAAATCCGATTAAATCGCTGCTCCGCGGCTCCTAAGCGCGCGGTTAAAAAAAGTAAATCCGGAAAAATCCGGATAGGTAGCGCGAAAAAATGCCGGGATTTCGACGACATCATTCGGTTATATCCGAATTCCCAATTTTTATAACGCCGTTATCCTATAATATATATTATGTTAATTAACCATTCCACCTATCCGCCCTCCAGCCATAAAAAAAGCCCGCACCTGGCGGGCTTCTCTACTGAATCCTACGGGACCTACTTCAGCTCGGCGATTTCCGCCGCAATGCGCTTCACGTCCTCGTACTTGCTCAACTTGTAGTACACTTCGCGCAGCGCCTCCAGCGTGCTCAAGTCCTTGGGGTTTACGGCGTACGAGCGCTCGAAGTACGACAGCGCCTTTTGGAGCTCGGCATTCTTCTTTTTGTCCAAATCGTCAAACTGCTTCTGCGTAGCGTTTCGCGGCAGACCGTTGATTTGCTCGACGAATTTGTTGCTCTCGTCAATGTATACCAGACCAAGCATGTAAATCGCGTCGACGTACTTCTCGTCGGCGGCAATCGCTTTTTGGTAGTACTCGATTCCCTTTGCTACGTTTTTAAGCTTTTGGTGGTACAAAAACCCTGCGTTGTACAGGTACAGCGGGTTGTTGGGCTCCTTTGCAAGGGCCTCGTCCAGCTTGGCAATGGCGCCCGCAAAGTCTTCGCGGTCGAGGTATGCCTGGAGTTCGAGCTTCAGAAGGTCGTCGTTCGCCGGAAACTTCGCGCGGGCCACCTTAATCAGGGCGTCAAAATCCGATATGCGCTTTTCTTCAATGTACATGAACAGCAGACGCACGTAGAAATCTACGAGAATGCTCTCGGAACGCTGAGGATCGCTCGCCTTTTCCATCTTGAGGTACATGTCCAGGGTGGCTTTGTCGGGAAACGGGTAGCGCTTGCCGTCTTCCGCCAGCACGGCAGTCCACTGAATACCCTTGTACTCGAGTTCGATCAACTTTTTAAACATCGCTTCAGCCTTGGCCTTGTCGCCCAACTCCGACGACAGGTAGGCAACGTAGGACATGTTGGTCGTATCCAGCTGGCCAACTTTGGCGCGGGTGGCCACTGCACGCTCGAAGGCAGATACTGCTGATTTCTTGTCGTTTTGGTTGAAGTTGAATTCTTCAGCCATCTGAACGTAGGCCTGGGCCAGCAACGGAAGCTTTTCTTGCGCGGCCGTACCCAGCTTCACTTTGCCCAGCTTGGTTTCGTAGTCCAGCAAATCCGAGTACGCGGCCACGGCCTCGTTCAAGGTTTCGAGGTTTTTGCTCGACGGATCGTTAAACAACGCGTAGTACACGTCGCCGCGGTACAAAAAGTACTTCGGCATGAGCTTCGCATTGCGGGCCTCAGGGGCAATCGCGTCGATTCCCTTTTTGGCGTCGTCAATGTACTTTTTGGCTTCGGCGAGGTCGCCGGCGTTCAAGGCAATTTTGGCACTTGAAATGGTGGGGCCGTCTTGGGCCTGCGCCAGGAGCGCAGCGCCAGCAAACGCGGCAAAGAGAACCTTTTTCATAACTACGTATTTAGCGCAAAGATAAAGGCCCCGAACCTCGGGGCCTTTAACCAATTCAAAAAGTTAACGGAGCTTATTCTGCGGCTCCGTCTCCCCCTTCAGCGGTAGGAATCGCTCCCTCGGCGCCTTCAATTACTTCCTCCGGTTCTGAGGCCGGAACTTTGGCTACCGAAGCAATC
>JBEGTJ010000048.1:0-12836 GCA_041179465.1 Bacteroidota bacterium
TCCCAGGCGTCGCCCTCGACTTCCTCGCGGAGTTCGGGCTTGACGCGCTGCAGCGGAACCGACAGCGCCACCAATTCGTAGAGGTACTGCTTGAGGTCGGCCTCATAGGATCCGTGCGGAAGCACGAGCACCTCGGGTTCGCTGTCGTCGAAGGCTTCGCCAAACTTCACCACGACGCTAAAGGCATTCTTCAGCTCGAGCACGAACGGGTCGTTGCTCAGGTCGCAGGTGGTGTCCATGGCGCCTTCGTAGGCAAAATCCAGCTCCAGCATGTGGTTGGCTTTGCGCATTGAGACGCGGACGGTGGCCGGGCGCAGGCCTTCGAGGTCCTGCAGGGGGAATTCAGAAAAGAACGTTTCGTCGAGGACGAACTCAAAGTGGTGCTCGCCAAGTGCAAGACCCGAAAACTGGAGTATGGTTTCACGTGGTCTCACGACGAATTTCGCTTTGAGCCTGCAAAGGTACTAAATTTTCTTTATCGCTCAGCGCGTTGCGCGGCGATTCTTTACTACCGCGATGGCGGTGTGGAGGGCGGCCAGCATGCTGCCGGCGTCGGCTCGCCCTTGGCCGGCGAGGTCCCAGGCGGTCCCGTGGTCGGGCGAGGTCCGCACCAAATCCAGGCCCGCGGTGGCATTGACGCCGTCGTGAAAGGCGAGCATTTTAAACGGAATCAGGCCCTGGTCGTGGTAGAGCGCCAAGGTGGCGTCGACGTCGCGGTAGCCCCGCGCGGCAAAAAAGCCGTCGGCGGCAAAGGGTCCGCGCACGTCCAACCTTTCGCGGCGCGCGGCGTCCATCGCCTCCAAAAGCCAGGTTTGCTCGTCGCTGCCGATGCGTCCGCCGTCTCCGGCATGGGGGTTGAGGGCGAGCAGGGCCAGGCGCGGATTGGCCATTCCGTAGTCCCGACGCAGCGCCGCGTCCAGCGCGCGGAGCTTGCGCACGACAAGGTCCACCGAGAGCGCGCCCCGAACCTCAGAAAGGGGCACGTGCTCGGTCGCGAGGGCGACGGTGAGTTCCGATCCGCGAAGCAGCATCAGGGCCTCGCCCCCCGCGGCGTGGGCCAGGTAGCCGGTGTGGCCGGTGAACCCGGTCAGCGGAACGTGCTCTTTGCTCAGCGGCGGCGTGACCATCGCGTCGATTTGGCCGGCGCGCCAGGCGTCCAGGGCCAGGTTGAGGCTGTCGAGGGCCGCTTGGCCCGAGGTGGAGGTTCCGCGCCCAAAGGCCCAGTCCACCGGAGGTAACGGCCACACGCAAGGGACCGACGGCTCGGGCAAACCCAGCGCCGCTGCTTGCCCCTTGACCAGCAGCGGGTCGGCAAACCAGACCCACTCGACGTCGGCCGAGGGAGCCCACTGCGCCAGCGCCTTGAGCACCACCTCGGGCCCGATGCCGTGGGGGTCGCCTAGGGTGATGCCGACGCGAACCGCCATCAGGCGCGGGATTGGGCGGTCAAAAAGTGGGTGAGCAGGCGCACGCCGACGCCGGTTCCGCCCTTGCCGTAGTAGGCGACGGGTCGGTCCAAGAACGCCGGCCCGGCGATGTCGAGGTGCACGTAGGGGTAGTCGATGAAGTACTCCAGGAATTTGCCGGCCGTGATCATTCCGGCCTCGGCGCCCCCGATGTTTTTGATGTCGGCGATGTCGCTCTTAATCAACTCTTTGTAGTCGTCCCAGAAGGGGAACTCGACGAGGCGCTCGTGCGTCATTCCGGCGCTGGCCTGCAGGGCGTCCCAGGTGGCGCGGTCGGCGGTTCCCATGGCGACGGTGGCGTAGGGGCCGATGGCGCGCGAGGCGGCTCCGGTCAGGGTGGCCAAGTCGATGACGAGCTTGGGCTGGTACTTTTTGGCGTAGTGCAGCGCGTCGGCCAAGATCAGTCGGCCCTCGGCGTCGGTGTTGAGCACCTCGACGGTGACGCCGTTCGAAATCGTGATGACGTCGCCCGGAACCAACGCGTTGCCGTTCAGGCGGTTGTCGGTGGCCGGAATCAGGCCCACCACGTTCACCGGAAGCTTGGCGGCGGCCACGGCGCAGAAGGTGCCGAGCACGGCCGCGGCGCCCGACATGTCGCACTTCATGTCTTCCATGAAGTTGCTGGGCTTCAGGCTGATGCCGCCGGTGTCGTAGACCACGCCCTTGCCAACCAAGACGGTGGGATGCTCCTGGGGAGCGCCTTCGCCGCGGTACTCGAGCACGATGAACACGGGCGGATCGACCGACCCCTTGTTCACGCCCAGCAACCCGCCCATCTTCAGGGCCTCGATTTGGGCCTTGTGGAGCACCGTGCACTTGAACCCGTGCTGGGCGCCGAGCTGTTCGGCGCGGGCGGCGAGCTCGAGGCTTCCGAGCTGCAGCACCGGAGTGTTGATGAGGTCGCGCGCCTCGGTCACCCCGTCCATCAGGGCGTTCCAGGTGGCGAATTCGGCGGAATCGCTGCCGACCACGTCGAGCTGCTCGAGGGTCCACTGGTCCTTGGCCTTGGTGCCAAAGAGCTTGGTGTAGCGGTAGGCGTTCAGGGCCAGGCCTTCGGCCACCGTCAGGGCGGCGGGCTGGGCGTCGAGCGCCACGTGGCGGAGCTTGTTTTTGGCCAAAATTCCGCCCAAGTCGGCCCCGAGCTGGCGCAGCGCGTGCAGGCCGTCGGCGGTCGCGACGTCGGCGTCGCTGGTGGCCAGCAGCAGGTCGCCGTTGGCGGTAGCCAGGTGCATCCAACCCTTCACCCCGCGGTCGACGCGGTTTTGGTAGGCACTTAGTGCGGAATCTTCGATGCCCGCCGCACGCAAAGCATCAGTACTGGGGCGGAGCACGGCGCGCACGGCGGCGCCGGCAGAGGAGGGAACTAGGCTGCGTTTCATACCTACGAAGGTAGCGCTCGTACCTTTGCCCCATGTTCACCGGAATCATCGAAAACCTCGGCCAAATCGCGGCCATCACCCCCGACGGAGGCAACGTGCACTTCGACGTCACGTCGACCCTGGCGCCCGAGCTCAAGATCGACCAGAGCGTGGCCCACGACGGCTGCTGCCTGACGGTGGTGGCGCTGCACGGCGAGGGGGTTCCGCACGGATTCCGCGTCACGGCCATCGCCGAAACCCTCGACAAAACCTGCCTCGGAACCTGGGCCGTCGGCCGAAGCGTCAACCTCGAGCGCGCCGCCCTGGTCGGAAGCCGCCTCGACGGCCACACGGTGCAGGGACACGTCGACTCGGTGGGCCGCGTTATCGAAGTATCTGAAACCAACGGCAGCTGGCGCGTCGCCGTCGAGCACCCCGCCTACGAGCTGCACCGCACCGTCCCCAAGGGATCGATCACGCTCAACGGCGTGTCGCTGACCGTGGTGGATTCCGGGCCGACGCACTTTAGCGTGGCGCTGATTCCCTACACCTGGGAGCACACCAACCTTTCCAAGCTGAAGGTCGGCGACCCCGTCAACCTCGAATTTGACGTGCTGGGCAAGTACGTGCTGCAGTACCTGCGCGAGCTCGGAAGCCTTCCGCGCTAAAGGCCGCCCGTGGGCTAACTTTAGCCCCATGCGCCACTTTGCTGTAGACGTCGAAACCGCGACCAACCAACGCTCGAGCATTTGCCAAATTGGCTTGGTCGAGGTGCTGGACGACCGCGTGGTGCCGGTCTACAGTTCGCTGGTGCGCCCTCCGGGCAATGCCTACAGCTACCACAACATTCGGGTGCACGGAATTCAGCCCGAGGACACCCGCGATTCGCCCACGTTTGAAGAGGTTTGGCCCGACATCGCCGCCTACTTCGCCCACACGGTCTGGGCGCACAACGCGCCGTTTGACTTTGGATGCCTGACCGCCACGCTGGAGTACTACTTTTTGCCGGTTCCGACCTGGAAGAAGGGCTGCACCTACCGCGAAACCCGCATGGGCCTCAAGAAGGCCTGCGAGCACTACGGCATCTTTTTACTGAACCACCACGACGCCCTGGCCGACGCCACCGCCTGCGGCGAGGTCCTGCGCCGGGTGCGCTTGGAGCGTACGCCGGAGGGGTTGCGGTAAAAGGTTTCGGCTACGTGCCGCGTTGCGGTTTTTCCTCCTGAAAAAAATCCACAATCGACTGCGCCAAGGGCCGCAGCACCTCAGCCTCAAAGGCATCTAGGTCGGCCCGGGTGAGCAGGCTTCGCTTGGCGATGCTGAACCAAAGCACGGGGTCGTGGGGGCGGCGCATGGGAGCGATTCCGACCTGAAACGCACGGGCGTCGGGGTGGCGTTGGCCGAGCATCCAGGCGTAGGTCATCAGCTGGAACCCCTTGGCTTTGCCGGGTTTTTGAAGCTCTGCCCAGTCGGATTTGCATCGGGTGCTGGCCTCGTCGACCGAGCCCGTTTTGAGGTCGACCACGACCAATCGGCCGTCGGACCAGCGCTCGATGCGGTCGGCGGTTCCGCGCACGGGGACGCCCCCGAAGTCCAGCTGCAGCAGGGCTTCGAGCTTTTCTTCGACGCCCAGTACTTCGAAGGGCAGTTCGCGGTCGTCTTCGTTGCGCTGGCCTTCGGCCTCGGCCCATGCCTGGGCCATGTGCAGGGCGATCTGGCGCGTCAGCATCGGGTACCCGGTGTCGAGCGACGAGGGCATTTCCTTGTTGATGCCTTCGTGCGTCCAGGTTTCGACGCGGTCCAGGGGCCATTGGCCCTCGGCCTTGAGGGCCTTGTAGAGCTGCTCGTGCACGTAGTGCAGGGCGGTTCCGAGGGCGTCCGCCGCGACGCGGTCGTGGGTGCGCGATTCTTCGCGGATCTCGAGCACGTTGCGCACCAGAAAGAGGTAGGGGTCCTCGAGGAAGCGCTGGAATCCGGTGGGGCTCAGACCCTTGCGCTGAAGCGCGTCGGACACCAGGGGCCAGACTTCGGGGCCGGTGGGCAGGTCGGCGCCTTCGGGCTGAAACTGGTCGGGGCGCAGCGGCCAATTGAGGCGGCGGTCGGTCACGCGGATGCCGGGGTAGCGGGCGAGCTCGAGCTGGGCCTGGCGCACCCAGCGGCTGGCCTCGCCTTTGCCGAGTCCGTCGGGCTCGCTGTTGACGACCATCACCACGGTTTCGGCGCGCTGCATCAGGCGGTAGAGGTGGTAGGCGGCCACCGACTCGCGGTCCTGGGGCAGCGGAAGCCCGTAGGCCTTGCGCAAGTCAAAAGGCAAAAAGCTTGCGGTGCTGCGGCCCTGCGGCAGCACGCCCTCGTTGAGTGGAGCCACGATGAGCCGCTTAAAATCCAGCGCGCGGGTTTCGAGCAAGCCCATGATTTGCAGTCCGTTGAAGGGCTCGCCAAAGAACGCCACGGGCGACTCCGCGGCCAGCGACCGGTAGAGGCGCAAGAGGCTTCCGACGCCCAGTACCTCGTCGGGCAGCATGCCCTGCAGCCGCTCGAGGATTTGAAGCACGGCGCGGGCCGGTTCCCCTTCCCAGGCGGGGCGCGGAACCGACAGCCAATGGGCCGTGCGCTTGGCAAGTTCCTGAACGAGCTGGCGCGGATCGTGGGCGGGGCGCCACAAGGCCGCGTCGGCACCCAGCAGGGCCTCGACCTGGGCCGCAGACCAGTGGGCCCGGCGCGCCCGGCGGAGCTCGAATTGGGCCCGGACCAGCGCGCTCGAATCAGCCACCACCATCGCGGCAAAGGGGTGAATCAGGGTGGCTTCGAGCAGGCGACGGGGGTAGCTTCCGCGGTTTTGCTCGCGGGCCTCGTGGAGCTGCAAAAAGACCTCCACCCCGGCGTAGGGAAGGGTCAGGTACAGCGGAAGCCCCATAGTCACGTTGGCCTCTTCGATGCCCTCGGGCAGGGCCTGCAGCACGGGCACCAAAAGGCTCTCGTCGCCCAGTACCACCGCGGTTTGGCGGGCCACGTCGGGACCCCATTCCTCGAGCAGGGCCCCCACCGACTGAGCGACGCCGAGGTGGCGGCTGGCCGAGATGATTTCGATCTGCTGCTGCCCCGTGGCCCAGTGCGCGGGGGCAACCTGAAGGTCGACCGTCAGACCCTCGGGCAGGCGCCGGGCCAGGTCGCGCAGGGCTTCGCCGGCCTCGTGCACTTCGAGGTCGAGGTAGTGGCGGTCGGCGTCCCAGAGGGCTTGGGCGCCCAGGTGCAGGTGGGCGGAGCGCAGCAGCGCCTCCTCAGGCGGCGTTAGGGCATTGAATCCGGCAAAAAACAGGCGGTCGACCCCGTGGCGCGCGCGCCAGTTCCGCCACTCGGCTTCGGTTGGGCCGCTGGGCGGGGGGGAAGCGCGGCGAAACTGCATTCCGGGCGTGGTCGTGCCCTGGGCCCCGAGGGCCTCGTGGTAGGCGGCGTAGAGCTCGGGAAGCTGGCGCCAAAGGCCCAGACGGCGCTGCATGAGCTCGGTGGGCTCCTCAAGGCCCCACTCGCCGAGGGCCTCGATTTCGCGCAGCTCGCGCAGGGCGGCGTTCGCGTCGGCTCCGTGGCGGTCGAGCTCGCCAAAGTCGCGCAAAATGGTCGGAGCCCAGCGCAGAAACTCGTCCAGGGGATCGGCATGCGCCCCGGCCACTTGACGGTGGGCGCTGAAGAGGGCGAGCAGCTGCTCGGTGGGGCTGGCGGCGGGAATTCCAGCCAAATCAGCCATGACCTCCTCGATGGCCCATACGCTCGGACTCAAAACCGGTTGATCCTGAGCCCAGTAGCGCCGAAGGCTCCGCTCGGCCCGACGGGTGGGAAGCACGATTCCGACCCGGTGCAGCGGAACGCCGCACGCGGCCGCAGTTTGGGCGACGCGCTGCAGAAAGGGGCTCATAAAAGTCTAGCGGTAGAGATCGTGATCTCGAATATACGCTGCGACGGCGGCCGGTAGGTCGTCAAGGGCTTCGGAACCTTCGGCCACGCTACGGCGCACCCCGGTGCTGCTGCGCGCCATCAAAGCGTCGTCTACCCGGCGAACGCGCGGATGCTGCAGCCAGCTCGACTCGGGGTCGAGCCCCGAATCGGGCCGGGGGTACACGACCAGTTCGGCCAGTTCCAGAATGCGTTCGGGATTCCGCCAGCGGTCAAAACCCGCCAAGTTGTCTTCGCCCATGAGCAACGCGAACTGGTGTTCGGGGTGCCGCGCCGCCAGGAGCTCCAAGGTGTCGACCGTGTAGTTGGGCTGGGGCAACCCGAGTTCGACGTCGCTCGCCGCCAGCCCCGACCGACCGGCCACCGCGAGCTGCAGCATGGCATACCGGTGGGCGTCGCTCGCGAGCGCTTCGCCCTGCTTGAACGGATTGCGCGGCGTCAAAACAAGCCACACTTCGTCGAGGCGGGCGTGCTTTTGAAGGCGCTCGGCCACCAGCAAGTGACTCAGGTGCACGGGGTTAAACGTGCCCAGCAGCAGTCCTATGCGCACGACGGAGCAAAGGCTAAAATCGCCGCGAGGGCTTCGGATTCGGCCCGGTCGAGGTCGTCGTTGACCACCACCCGGTCAAACCCGGGCGCTTGGGCGAGCTCCCACTCGGCCTTGGCCAAGCGCTGGGCGATTTGGTCTTCGGTCTCGGTTCCGCGCCCGCGAAGCCGCTGGCCCAGCACCTCAAGGCTGGGCGGCGCCACAAACAGCGCCAACGCCCGGTCGCCAAACTGCCGCTTGAGGTTGAGTGCGCCGACCACGTCGATGTCAAAGGCTACGACCTTGCCCTCGGCCCAGAGTCGCTCGACCTCGCTGCGCAAGGTTCCGTAGTAGCGGCCAGGGTAGACCTCTTCCCACTCGAGGAATTCGCCGCGGTCCACCCGCGCCCGAAAGTCGTCGGCCGTCAAAAAGTGGTAGTCAACTTCGTGTTCTTCGCTTCCGCGCGGAGCCCGCGTCGTCGCCGAAATGCTGAACGCCAGCCCCGGAAGCTGCGCCATCAACCGGCGCACCAGCGTGGTTTTGCCGGCGCCCGACGGGGCGGAAAGAATGAGGAGTTGGCCGGGGGACATAGGGTTGGTTGGCTTCTGGCTGCTCGTTGCTAGCTACTGGTTGCTAGTTACTGGTTGCTAGTTGCTGGTTGCTAGTTACTGGTTGCTGGTTGCTGGTTTACAGGACGTTGAGGACTTGCTCCTTAATTTTTTCCAGCTCCTCCTTCATCTGTACCACTTGGCGCTGCATGCCGACGTGGTGGGCTTTGTTGCCCAACGTATTGATTTCGCGGCCGAGTTCTTGGGCCAAAAAGCCGAGTTTGCGGCCTTCGCCGGCGGCTAGGGCCTCGCGGAAGTGCTGAATGTGCGCCTTAAGGCGGACTTTTTCTTCGTTGATGTCGATTTTTTCGACGTAAAAAAGCAGTTCCTGTTCCCAGCGCTGCAGGTCCATCGGCTGGTCGTCGGCAGCCTTCACGGCGGCCTTGGTCAGGCGGCCCTTGAGGTTTTCAAGTCGCTCGGGTTCCGCAGCTTCAATGACGGGAACGCCGCGCTCAATCGTCGCCAAGTTGGCTTCGAGGTCTTTGGCGAGGGCGGAACCTTCGTGGCTGCGAAACGTTTGAAACGCGTCCAGCGCGGAACGAATCAGGGCCTCCACTACTTCTGCTTCGGCGGGGTCCAATTCCGCCGCGGGACCCTGCTCGGCCGGAACGCGCAAGGCCATCGCCAACGCCTCAGCCGGAGTCAAGCTGCCGCCCGCAATGCGCTGCAGGTCCTCCATGGTTTGGCGCAGGTGGGCCTCATTCAAGCTGCTTCCACGGCCCTCGGCCTGTTCGCGGTTGATGCTGACGTCGACTTTGCCGCGCTGCACCGCGTCTCCAACCATTTTGCGCCACACCAAGTCGCGCTCGCGGTAGCGGTGCGGCATGCGCAGGTTGAGGTCGAGGCCGCGGCTGTTGAGCGAGCGGATTTCTACCGAGATGCGCTGGCCCTCAAAGGTGGCGCTGGCCTGGCCGAAGCCGGTCATAGACTGAATCATAGGGGCAAAGGTAGGAAGGAGGCGGCCGCCACCTCGCCGCAGGCGAGGGTGGCCGGGCCGCGCGCCCGCCAGTCGTCGATCAATTCGGCGGGGGTACAGGCGTCCGGGCGGTCGCGCAGCCCCAGGCCGTGGGCCAGGAGGCCCACGGCCTGGGCCGCCTCCAACCCCGAATTCCGCACGCCCACCGACCCGTGCCGCTTGCTCAACCGGTGCCCGTCGGGACCCATCCAAAGCGGAGCGTGCGCCACCTTCGGCGGCCGCGGATTGCCGAGGGCGCGGTGCAGAAACTGCTGGAGGGGCGCACTGTCCTCCAAATCCCGGCCGCGCACAATGTGGGTCACGCCCTGATCCAGGTCGTCGACCACTACGGCCAGCTGGTACGCCCAGGCGCCGTCGGCGCGGCGCAGGACCACCGCGTCGTCGGGGTAGCGCAGGCGCCGCGCGCCCGGACCGTCGAGCGGCCATCGACCGTCGGCGCAGGTTCCGGGATAGGAACCCATGAAGCTTCCGTGGGGCGCCGAAACCGCTTCTTCCATGTCGCGTCGGGTGCAGCGGCACGCAAAAACCAACCCTTGGGTGGTCAAGTTGGCGAGGGCCTCTGCGTAGTGGGGTCCGCGCTGGGACTGCGGCGCCACCTCTTCGTCCCAGTCCAGACCCAGCCACGCGAGGTCGCGGCGCCAACCGTCGGCAAACTCGGGCTTGCTCCGCTGGGGGTCGACGTCTTCCATGCGGAGCAGCATGCGTCCGCCCTCAGCCCGCACCTGCAGCCAAGCCACAAGCGCCGTGGAGGCGTTGCCCCAGTGCATGATTCCGGTGGGAGAAGGGGCGAAGCGGCCGACCATGACCCGAAGTTAGGCCTCGTAGCAAAATAGCTACTAGCTGCTCGCAACCGGTTCGCAAGCGACCCGCAACCAGTTGTTCAATTGGCGTAGATTTACCCTATGCATTTTGACACCCTTGCGATTCACGGCGGCCAGCACCACGACCCTTCGACGGGCGCCGTCATGCCCCCGATTTACCAGACGTCTACCTACGCCCAAGAAGCTCCGGGCGTGCACAAAGGCTACGAGTACAGCCGCACGCACAATCCGACGCGGCGCGCGCTTGAGAACGCCATTGCGGCCATCGAGGGCGGAACCCACGGTCTTGCCTTCGGCAGCGGCCTGGCGGCGGTGGACGCCTGCATGAAGCTCCTGAAGCCCGGCGACCACGTCGTCAGCACGAGCGACCTCTACGGCGGAACCTACCGCCTCTTCACCAAAGTGTTCGAGCCCTTTGGCCTGAAGTTCAGCTTTGCCCCGCTGGCGGACCCCGCCGAGCTGCGCGGGCTGATCACTCCGGCCACCAAGATGGTGTGGCTCGAGACCCCGACCAATCCCATGCTCAACGTGCTCGACATCAAGGCCTTGGCTGACGAGGCCAAAAAGGTGGGGGCGCTGGTCGTGGTCGACAACACCTTTGCGACGCCCTACCTGCAGCGCCCGCTGGAGCTCGGGGCCGACGTCGTGCTGCATTCGGCGACCAAGTACTTGGGCGGCCACAGCGACCTCGTCTTGGGGCTGCTCGCGGTGGGCGACGCGGCGTTGGCCGAGCGCTTGTACTTCATCCAAAACGCATCGGGCGCGGTCTGCGGCCCAATGGACAGCTTTTTGGCGCTCCGCGGAATCAAAACGCTGCACGTCCGCATGGACCGCCACTGCCAGTCTGCGGCGGCGGTGGCCGAGCACTTGGCCAAGCACCCCGCGGTGCGCACGGTGTACTACCCCGGCCTCAAGGACCATCCGGGTCATGGGGTGGCCGCGCGCCAGATGAAGCAGTTTGGCGGAATGGTGTCGTTTGCCCTGCACGAAGACGACTTGGCCAAGGCCAGCGCCGTGGTTTCGGCCCTCAACGTCTTCACTTTGGCCGAATCTTTGGGCGGCGTTGAGTCGCTCGCCGGCCATCCGGCCACGATGACTCACGCGAGCATTCCGAAGGCCGAACGCGAAAAGACGGGCGTGACCGACGGACTCATTCGACTGAGTGTGGGCCTTGAAGACGTGCGCGACCTGATCGCCGACTTAGATCAGGCACTTTCCTTACTTTCGTAGCTAGATATTCAAAATCATGGCGGACAAATTTGCCGTAATCGGGTTGGGCCAGTTTGGTTCCGCCATTTGCCGAAAGCTTTCTGAGAAGGGCGCCGAGGTGATTGCCATCGACATCGACGAAGACAAAGTCGAAGGCATTAAAGACCAGGTGGCCTATGCCGTGGTCCTGGATTCAACGGACCCGCGCGCGCTGAAGGCCCAAAACATCCTCGATATGGATGCGGTGGTGGTGTCGATCGGCCAGAATTTTGAAGGCATGCTGCTGACTACGGTAAAGCTCATGGAGATGGGCGTCACCCGAATCATTGCCCGCGCCCAAGGCGAGACCCAGCGCAAAATCCTCGAAAAAATGGGGGTACAAGAGATTCTTTCGCCCGAAGAAGAGGTGGGTAAAAACGTGGCCGAGCGCCTCATCAACCCCGGAATGATGATGTGCGTTACCCTCCCCGACAACTACGAGATTGTAGAAATCGCCGCCCCCCGGAGCACGGTGGGAAGGTCGCTCAAAGACATTGGCCTGCTGGAAAAGTACCGCCTCAACCTCGTTACGGTGATTCAAAAGGGTGGGGATGACGAGGTGGCCCACATCAAAGGAGTTCCGCAAGACGACATGGTCATCGAGGAAATCGACGAACTGGTCGTGTTTGGTAAAATCAAAGACGTGGAGCGATTCATCGACATCAATGCCTAGGGTTTCTGGTTTCTGGTTTCTCGTGCTTTCGCTCGTGCTGGGCTGCAAGGACCCCGATCCTTCGGGGGGGCTGCCTCCAGAAGCCACGGGACCCTTTTTGCCGCGGCTGACGGCCGGCTGGACGCTGGATTCGGTGACCTACACCGCCGACCTGCCCATGAATATTGGCGACACGACCGTTCCGGTGCGCATTCACAACAAAGCCCGCGACGTGTCGGGCCGCTTCGAGTTCTTTCGCCGGAACGATTCGGACCTCGTCGACTACCAGATTCAGTTTACGGCCGACTTGCTGCCCAGCGTGGCGCCCTACACCTACACCAAGTCGCGCGTGGGCACCTACTGGTACAAGGCGGCAGACCGCGAAATCTGGTTTTACGACTACCCCGACACCCTGATTTTCAAGGTGGATTGGGATGCCGAAACCCTTCAGCTTTGGCATTCCGAGCTGCAGGTTGTAGAGCCCGGATTGGGAATCACGTTCCCGCTGCGCTTGGACTTTAGGCTCGTTCTGTGACGGAACTGCTGCTGGTCGCCCTACTCGGAGCCCTGCTTTACGCGCTGCCCGCCACCGCGCACCCCTTGATTTTAGCCCTTGGAATCGCCACCGGAATGCCCCACGGCGCTACGGACATCCTCACGGAGCGCGGGAGCATCTCGCGTCCCGCCTTGGGGTACTACGGCGTCAGTATCGTGCTCCTGGGCGCCCTGTGGTTTTGGGCGCCCTCATGGGCACTCGGAGTCTTTCTGGCGTTGAGCATGCTGCACTTCGGCTCAGAAGACGCGGCGACCGAATCGGGAACCGCCCTGTTTCTGCACGAAACCCTGGTGCGCGGTATGCTGGTAGTGCTCGCCCCCAGCATGTTCCACGAGGCCGAAGTGCTCAGGCTCTTCGGACTGCTGGCCGAAACCTCGTGGGCGGGCCCGGAATGGACTCAGGGCGTATCGGCCGCCCGCAGCCTGTGGATTTTTTTGGCCTTCACGCTGTTTGCGCACTACGCCGTGCGGTCCACCCAATGGCGTCGCGTCGTTTTTGTGTTTGTCCAGATCTTGGTGCTCGTGGCGGTCTTTCGGCTGCTTGAGCCCCTGACCGCCTTTGTCGCCTACTTTGTCGGCGGACATTCGCTGCACAGCGCCCGCAAGATTTGGCCGGTGCTCAAGGAACACCGCCTCAAAGTGTTGGGGGCCACGGCCTTTACTTTTTTGGTGGCG
>JBEGTJ010000049.1:0-12332 GCA_041179465.1 Bacteroidota bacterium
ATCCCAGTCCGACCACCGCCGACACAATCAACGGGAGCAGGTAGGCCGAAAAAGCCTCGCGAAAGGTCGCGTAGCCCTCGTTCGCTTTTTTGAATTCGCGCACCCCAAAGTAGGGAATGACCAAAATGGCTACGAGCATCAGGATTCCGCCCATCTGGCTCGACATCCACTCTTCGTTAATGATGTAGGTCACCAGGGTGTAGCCTACAGAGACGGCGCTCACGAGGAGGCCGTAGTTGATTGCGATGCGTTTGGTCGTTGCGTCCATGTCGGTTGGGGATTAGGGAGTTTAGTACACAAACTTAAGGATGCCGCGCTGCCCTTCGAGGCTCCAGCGCAAAATACCGGTTCCGTGGCCCAGCGCGCGGAGTTCCTCGCGCTGCGACGCCCGGTCGGTGGCCCAGCGAACTTTGCCGTCGGCGTCGGTCCATTCCGCCCGCGCACCCTGAGGTAGCCCTTCGATCACGAGGTTTCGGGCGCTGCGGTAGGCTTTGACGCTTGGAGCTCCAGACGGCTCCTCGAGCCCAATGTAGGTCGTGCTGCGCAGGTAGTGGGTTACGGTACCCGTGACGTTGGTGCTGTAGGTGAGGGTTCCGCCGTCGTGGATCACCGAAGCCGGGTATTCCAATTCGTACACGTGGAGTTCGCCGGGCTTGAGGGTGTCGGCGGCTCCGCCCGAAATCAAGGTAACCGCAATCGGCGCGTTGAGGGTCGCCGGGCTCAGGATCAGGTCAGCACTTCCCGGATTGGTCACCACGAGGCGGCGGCGCAGCCAAGGGCCCACCGCCCACGACCAAAGTTCGAGTTCGATTGTGTCTTCGCTGGCCCAATGCTCTGCGGCGGCAGGAAGGCTGGGATTGCCCGCCAGGCTGACCAAGCGCTCCATAATCTGGGGGTAGTCCACGTAGGGGTTGCGCGTGTTTTGAAGGGCGGCAATGCCCTGGTTGCGGTCGCGGTCGGCGCTGTCGGGCGGAAACTGCTGGTGCCAGCCTTCGAGGACGGACGCTTGCTGCGCATAAAAGCTGCTGTAGTCGCCAAAGCGGGTGACGAAGTACATCATCGCCCGGGCGGCGTCGCCCTTGTGGGCGTCGCGGGGCTCAAAGACGCCGTTGAGGCGTTTGCTTCCGCCCACCGACCACGCCGGCGTGCCCGTAACCACGCCAAATGGGTTGTTGCTGCGCTGGGTGTTGGCGGTTTCGTCGGTCGGAAAAAGGTGGTGAATGTCGGACTTCATGGGCTCCAACGAACTGAAAAAGCTCTGCGGAAACGTGTGCTCGCAGTTGAAGTTGTTGGAGGTGGCCCCCGCACGGGTGTTGAAGGTGGCTACCCTGCCGGTGTAGATGCACGTGACTTGACCGGCGACGTTGTCGAGGTTGGCGTACATCTGGTCGCGGGCGCCGTTGTAGCCCAAATTGGTCGTGTTTTGGTTCAATCGGGCCGTGAGCGCAGACTTCAGGTCCGACCCAACCTTGTTTTCGGTGCTGCTGTAGTAGGGCATGCTCCAGCGCCCTTGGGCCTCAAACTGAAGGGCGACAAAGCCGTCGGGCCCGTCGGTGGACAGCACCACCGGAAGCCGATAGTACAGGTTGTGTTCGGGCGTGAAGCGCAGCCACACCCGAGTGGAGTCGTTCACCGCCAGCTGGGTTTGTTCCGGGCGGATGCTCAAGAGCGTGTCGCCCCACTGCGGGCAGCTCCATGCGCCGGTGAGGTTCAGGGCGCGAATTCCTACGTTGCGGAGCCAAACGGATACCGAATCGCGCTGCACTTCGGTTACCGGTCCGCGCGCAACCACCAGTTGATCAAAATCTTGAGCCGAAAGGCTCGCTCCCGCCGCGGCGAGGGCGCACCCGAAGATCAGTCGTTTTAAACGCATAATGCGCAAAGGTCGCACAATCACTGCGTATCTTTGCACTGGGGTAAGGCCTTACGACCAGCTCCTGATGAATCCCCCAGGGTAGAAATGCAGCAAGGGTAGTCGGTTGTAGCGGTGCGATAAGTGTCCTTGCCCTTTTTCTTTTGCTTTTTGGGTTTTTAGCTACTGGCTTATTGCTCACGAAGCGCAACAAGCAACGAGTAGCCGGTAGCTGCGCGAAGCGCTACGCGCCCAAAAACGCTACTTCGCGGCGCTCCGCGCTTCGAACGTCGAGGTAATCCTTGGGCGATTCCAGCAAAAGACCATTCACTGCGCGCACTGCGGCCAGTCGATTCCGTCATTCGAAGAGAAAATGACCGACGTGAACATTGCCGTCGATGTGCTTGCCGACGGACTACTGGACCGCTACGACGTTGCCATTCTCGTCACCGCCGACAGTGACTTGGTGCCGCCCATCCGAAAATTGGCGCGGTGCGCGAAGAATAAAAGAGTTGTGGTGTGTTTGCCTCCCAATAGAAATTCAATAGACCTTAAGAGATATGCTGAAGGGAATTTTCATATCGACCCAAAGGATCTATTAAAATTTCAGATGTAGATAAAAAAGAGACGCGCACCTTGGGAGTGCGCGTCGGGCCAAAAGTCGTTGCTGACTTAAGGGGTGGTAATGCTGCAAAATTACTCCATTTGCCGAAACTGCGTGGCTTTGAAGTGCTTAATTATTTGACGAGCCAACCTCGCTACCCTAGCTACTCAGCCACCAACTCCAGCACCGCCTCTACCACGTCTTCGGCACTGGGCTTGGAGAAGTAGTCGCCGTCAGACCCGTAGGCGGGCCGGTGGGCCTTGGCGGTGAGGGTACGGGGCGCGGCGTCGAGGTGTTGGTACCCGCCTTGCTCCTCGAGAATTTGCTGCAAGAGGTACGCGGCGGCTCCGCCCGGAACGTCTTCGTCCACCACCAGCAGGCGGTTGGTGCGCTTGAGTGAGGCGACGCAGGCTCCGTCCAAGTCAAACGGAAGAAGCGTTTGCACGTCGACCACCTCGATCGAGATTCCGAAGCGCTCGAGCTCGGCCGCCGCGTCGGTGACGATGCGCAAGGTGGACCCGTAGGACACGACGGTGGCGTCGGTTCCGGCACGAAGAATTTCAGGACGACCCAAGGGCACGGTGAAGCTGCCCAAGTTCGTGGGCAGGTGCTCCTTGAGGCGGTATCCGTTGAGGCATTCGATGACCACGGCGGGCTCGTCGGACTGCAGCAGGGTGTGATACATTCCTGCAGCCTGGACCATGTTGCGCGGAGTACAGAGGTACATTCCGCGCAGCGAACCCAGAAGAAGCTGCATGGGCGATCCGCTGTGCCACACGCCCTCGAGGCGGTGTCCGCGGGTGCGCACGATGAGCGGAGCCTTTTGGCCTCCGGCCGAACGCCAGCGCACGGTGGCGCAGTCGTCCGATAAGATTTGCACGGCGTAGAGCAGGTAGTCGAGGTACTGGATCTCGGCGATCGGACGCAGTCCGCGCATGGCCAAACCAATGCCTTGACCGGCGATGGTGGCCTCGCGAATGCCGGTGTCGCTGACGCGCACGCTGCCGAATTCCGCCTGCATGCCCTCGAGGCCTTGGTTGACGTCACCGATGTGGCCCACGTCTTCGCCAAAAATCATGGCTTCGGGGTAGCGGGCAAAAAGGGCCTTGAAGTTGTCGCGAAGCACGACGCGTCCGTCGACCTGAGGGGCGTCGGGCGCAAATTCAGGGGCGACGACGGGTACCTTGAGCGCCGTGCCGCTGTGCAGCTGGCTGGCGTAGTCGTGCGCGGCCTGCTTGAGCTGGGTTTCGACCCAGAGCGGTGCCCCCAGGGCGTCACGTCCTTCAGCCTTGCGGCGCTGAATGGCCTTGCGCACGGCGGCCACCGAGTCGCGGCGAAGCGGAGCCTGGTCGGCCCGCAGCGGGGCCGCGAGGTCTTCGGCTCCGAGTTCTTCAAGCCAAGCCACCGCCTGGTCGCGGGTGCGCTTCAGGGGCTGCACGTAGTCCTCAAACGCGGCCTTCATGGCGTCGCGGGCCTCAGCGCGCGCAGCCTCTTCGAGGGCATCGAGGTCCTTGGCCTTTGCGATCTTGTTGGACTCCAAAAAGAGGCGGAACTGGCGAAGACAGTCGTATTCCTGTTCCCACTCGAGGCGTTCTTTGGACTTGTAGCGTTCGTGGGACCCAGAGGTGCTATGCCCTTGGGGTTGAGTCATTTCTCGAACGTGAAGGAGCACGGGGACGTGCTCTTCGCGGGCCACTTTTTCGGCGTGTTCAAAGGCAGCCACCAGCTCGGCGTAGTTCCAGCCGCGGGCGACCAAGATTTCGTAGCCCTTTTCTTCGGCTTGGCCCTTGGACGCGGCCTGGCGCTGAAATCCGGAGAGAATTTTAGAAATATTCTGCTTGGTGGTCTGGTGCTCGGCGTGCACCGAGATTCCGTATTCGTCGTCCCACACGAGGGCCACCATGGGCACCTGGAGCACCCCGGCCGCATTGATGGACTCCCAAAACAAGCCTTCCGAAGCCGAAGCGTTTCCGATGGTGCCCCAGGCTACCTCGGCCCCCTTGCGGCTAAATCCGTTGTCGATGCCTTGGGCGCGGTACACCTTAGACGCCTGGGCCAAGCCCACGAGGCGCGGCATTTGTCCGCCCGTGGGCGAAATGTCGGCCGAAACATTTTTGTGGTCCACCAACCGCTTCCAGCTGCCGTCGGCATTTAGGGTGCGCGTGGCGAAGTGGCCGTTCATCTGCCGCCCGGCGCTGCTCGGCTCGCGCTCGACGTCGGTGTCGGCGTACAGCGAGGCAAAAAACTGCTGCGGACTAAGGGCCCCAACGGCCATCATGAAGGTTTGGTCGCGGTAGTATCCGCTTCGAAAGTCGCCGTCGCGAAAGACCCGAGCCCAGGCGAGCTGGGCGAGCTCTTTGCCGTCGCCAAAAATGCCAAACTTGGCCTTGCCCGTGAGCACCTCTTTGCGGCCCAATAGGGAGCATTCGCGGCTCAGCATTCCGAGGCGGTAGTCGCGCAGGAGTTCGGTGGAAAAATCAGAAGCGGATTGGGGTTGCATTCCGCAAAAATAACCCGACCTTTGGGCGGACTAAAACCGTTACCCCGAATTATTGCCATGAAATTTTTCATCGACACCGCAAACCTGGCCGAAATCAAAGAAGCCCACAACATGGGAATCCTTGATGGCGTTACCACGAACCCTTCTTTGATGGCCAAAGAAGGCATTTCTGGAACCGACAACATCCTCAAGCACTACAAGGCGATTTGCGGCATTGTCGACGGCGACGTCAGCGCTGAAGTCATCTCGACCGACTTCGACGGCATGGTGCGCGAAGGCGAGTTGCTGGCCGAGATCGACCCGAAAATTGTGGTGAAGATTCCGATGATTAAAGACGGCGTCAAGGCCATTCGCTACTTCAGCGACCGCGGCATCAAGACGAACTGCACCTTGGTGTTCAGCGCCGGCCAGGCCCTGCTCGCCGCCAAGGCTGGAGCGACCTATGTTTCGCCCTTCATCGGACGCCTCGACGACATTTCAACCGACGGACTCGGCCTCATCGAGACGATTCGCGTGATTTACGACAACTACGGCTACGAAACCCAAATCCTGGCGGCCAGCGTGCGCCACCCGATGCACGTGATTGAGTGCGCCACCATTGGCGCCGACGTCATGACGGGACCGCTGAGCGCCATTACCGCGCTGCTGAAGCACCCGCTGACCGACCTCGGCCTCGAGAAGTTCTTAGAGGATCACCGCAAGGCCAATTCCTGAGCCGCCCAGCGGGCGACGGCCTGACGGTCGGGCTTTCCGCTTGATAAATACGGAATCGCGTGCTCGAGCACGTATTTGGGGCGCTGCCAGCTGGGCAGCGCTTCCCATTTTAGGGCGATTTGGTGGGGATCAAAGCCCGGCGCGCCGACCCAAACGAGCATCTGGCCCCATCGCGGGTCAGGCACGCCCACCGCGACCCCCTCGCGTCCGCTGGCAGATTCGACTGCTTCGGGGAAGATCTTTTTGCCCGCGCTGACGACCGCACCGTCGAGGCGTCCGAGCCACTCAAATTCACGGTACGAAATCACCTGAGCTGCGTCGGTAGTCACCAAGCCCCGCACTCCGCGGGCGGGGTCGTCGACCACCAACGCCTCGCCCTTTTGGGCAAAAAGCACACCCGGAAGCCCCGTGTAGCGGCGACCGCCGCCGAGTTGGCGCATCGCGACGTGGCTGAGGGTTTCGGTCATTCCGTAGCCGTGGT
This sequence comes from Bacteroidota bacterium, assembly GCA_041179465.1. GTDB lineage: Bacteria > Bacteroidota > Bacteroidia > Flavobacteriales > Schleiferiaceae > TMED14. The sequence continues at coordinate 6,152 of JBEGTJ010000049.1, forward strand.
ACACCGGCCGCGGCCACTTCGCTAGGACCGACTCGAGTTCGGGCCGCACGTCAGCCCCGCCCAAGAGGGTGCAGCGATAGTCCTTGGGGTTGAACTGAGGGTCTGAGGCCAGCGCCGCAGCCTGTTCGGGCACCAAGGCCACGAAGTCGTAGCGCAATCCTGGGCGGGTTGCCGGACGGCGCTCCACCGGAAGCACGTCGAGCTTCAGGCCCGCCATCAGAGCGCGCACCACCATCATGAACCCTCCGACCGTCTGGGCCGACAGCAGCAGCGGGCTCCGCATGCCCTCCTTCAGCCCAAAATAGGCAAGGGTGGCGCGGGCACTGGCCTCGATGTGGCTGCGCTCCAGCACCAGCTCCTTGGGCGTCCCCGTGCTTCCGCTGGTCTGCAGGGAAAAGGTGGCGGAATCGGAATTCCACCACGCCACCACCGCCTCGACTTCGCGGCGACGGGCCGTCGAGCAGGCCGCACTAAAGGCCAGTTCGGCACGGGGCGCTCGGGGTTTGGGCGGACGACCTCGGCTCACTTCATCCAAAGTTGGCCCTGGCGCACTTCCGTGCGCGCCGGCAGGTTGTTGGTGTACAGAGATCCGGTACCGAAACCCTGATAGCCTTGAAGGTCGGGCAAGGTCGAGGCCCACTGGGCGAGGGCACTGAGCCCCACGCTGCCCTCAAGAGCTGAAGTGACCCAGTAGTTGATGCCGCGCGCACGCGCCCTCGAAATCCAATCTTCACTTGAGGCTATCCCACCCAAAAGACTCGGCTTCAGCACAATAAACTGGGGTTGTATTTCGTCGAGCAGGGCGTCTCGGTCGGCCGAGCGGTGCACCCCGATCAGGCTCTCGTCGAGGGCCACCGGCAGGGTTCCGCTCGAGGCAGCCGCCTTAAGGCCGGCCCGATCTGAGGGCGGACAGGGCTGCTCAATGCTGTGCAGGTTGAATTCGCGAAGGGCCTTCATGCGCTCAAGGGCGAGGTCACCCGCCCACGCGCCGTTGGCGTCGACGCGCAGCTCGAGGCTCGAGTCCAGGCTGCGGTTGTGGCGAAGCACGTCGCATTCCGCGGCAAAATCCAGGGCGCCCACCTTCATTTTGAGGCAGCGGAAGCCTTCGGTGAGCCGCGCCTCGGACTGGTCGTGCAGGTAGCAGCTCGAGCCCATCCAGAGGAGCCCGTTGATGGGGATTCCCGCTTCGCCGCGGGCAAACTCGGTGTCGGCTTGGCGGGTACCGTCGCCGCCCCGCGCCCGGTCCGCCCAGCTGAGCAGGGCTTGCTCTGCGGCAAAAACCAGCGAAGGCCACTCGACCCAGGCCCGAGCCCACTGCGGATCCAGGCGGCCCCGCGACGCCCAGTCGGCCCACGTGGCGTCGCTCAGGGCGTTGAGGGCGCGGCAAAAAAGCTCGAGCTGTTCCCGGTAGTCAGGGCGGTCGTCCACCGAAAGGCCCGGCAAGAGTCCGCACTCCCCCTGGCCGCGAAGTCCTTGAACGTCCACTTCGATAAAGTGGGCGGGCTTGGACGTCATGACTCCACGCGAGGTGCCCGCAGGGGTTTTAAACGTGTAGGAATAGGACCAGTGGCTCGCCTTCACCGCTTCACGCCGTTAAAAGAGGGGCTTGCTGCACTCATTGGCGTCGATCAGCAGTCCGAAGCCCAAAAGCAGCGCAAAAAGGACCGTTTGGAGCGCCAGCGGCTTCAAAAGCGCATCGAATTCTGCGGGCGACCGCGCCTTCCACCCTTTGATTGCCGTATCGGCCATCAGCGGAAGCGTCGCGGCGAATAAAAAGCTGCGGCTGCAGGTGACTGGGGCTTGCAAAAGCACGAACACCACGGCCGAAAGCCACCCCTGAACCAGCAGAATGAGCTGGTACAGCTTGGCCATGCTCAAGCCCATGTAGCCCGCCACGGTGCGCTTGCCGGCCGCCCGGTCGGTGTCCAGGTCGCGCATGTTGTTCAAATTCAGTACTCCGGCCGCAAACAAGCCCAGGGCGAGGCCGGGGAGCAGCATCAGCCAATCCCACGTCTGGGTTTGAAGAAAGTACGAACCCGCCACGCCCACCGGGCCAAAAAACACGACCACAAACAGGTCGCCCAGCCCTCGGTAGCCGTACGAGGCGCGACCCAAAGTGTAGCCGCGCGCACTCCACACCGCCGCCGCACCCAACCCCAGGTAGGTCGCCACGTAGCCCACCGGCATGCCGCGGGTGCCCCACCACGAGGTAGCCGCCGTCAGCACCACCGCCAACGCGGTCACCCCCTGCACCGCACGGCGCATGGCCTCGGGCGAGATGGCTCCGCTCGCCACAGCGCGCTGCTCGGCGTCTGCGGCGCGGTGCCGGTCCGCCCCCTTGAGGCTGTCGCCCAAGTCGTTGGCGAGGTTGGAGAGAATTTGGTAGGCGGTCGCGGTAAGCGCCGTCAGGGCCAGCAGCAGCCCGTCGAAGTACCCGCGGTCCGCAGCCAAAAGGGTTCCCAAGGCGATGGTGGCCAGCGCCAGCGGAAGCGTTCGGGGGCGCAGCGCGCCCAACCAAGCGTTCATCAGGGGAAAATCGGGAATTTACCGAAGTCCGGCGCGCGCTTTTCCAAGAAGGCCTTCTTGCCCTCTTGCGCCTCCTCCATCAGGTAGTACATCAGCGTCGCGTCGCCGGCGAACTCCATGAGTCCGCGCTGGCCGTCGAGCTCGGCATTGAGGCCGCGCTTGATCATGCGCAGGGCCATCGGCGAACGCATCATCATGATCTGGCACCACTCGACCACGGTGTCTTCGAGCTCCGCGAGCGGAACCACTTTATTCACCATTCCCATGTCAAAGGCCTCTTGGGCGGAATACTGCTGGCACAAAAACCAAATTTCGCGGGCCTTTTTCTGTCCGACGTGGCGCGCGAGGTAGCTCGAGCCAAAGCCCGCGTCAAAACTGCCCACCTTGGGGCCCGTTTGCCCAAACTTGGCGTTGTCGGAGGCCACCGTCAGGTCGCAGACCACGTGCAGCACGTGTCCGCCCCCAATCGCGTACCCGTTGACCATGGCAACCACCGGCTTGGGAATCTCGCGGATGCGCTTGTGCAGGTCGAGCACGTTCAGGCGCGGAACGCCGTCTTCGCCGACGTACCCCCCTACTCCTTTGACGTTTTGGTCGCCGCCGCTGCAAAATGCCTTGTCGCCTTCGCCCGTGAGCACCACGACGCGGATGTCGCTGCGCTCGCGGCACACGTCAAACGCTTCAATCATTTGCACGTTGGTCTCCGGCCGAAAGGCGTTGTACACCTGCGGGCGGTTGATGGTAATCTTCGCAATTCCTTCAAAGAATTCAAAGCGGATGTCGGAATATTCCTTAATCGGGGTCCAGGTACGTTGTGCCATAATGGGATCAAAATTAGGCGCCAAAACGGCCCTTCCAGGCACGTTCTGAGGCATCGGGGTCGGTATACACTTCCAACACCGTGGCGTCGGAATCGTTTAGCAGCGCGGTGAATTGGGCGCGAAATTCCGCTTCGCTGCGCGCCTCGCGGTAGGCAAATCCTTGGTTTTCGGCACTCGAGCGGACGCTTCGCGCGTGGCGGAACGCAAAATGCCGCTCCAACTGACCGCTCGCCCGCGGGCCGTCGAGCCACTGAAAAATCTGGCCGCCTTGGTTATTGACAACTACCACCTTAAGGGCGGGCAGGGCCTCGTAGGCAATGCCGGCGCCACCGTCGTAGAGGAATCCGAGTTCGCCCGTCACCAGAAGCGTCGGACGGCCCGACGCCCACATGGCGCCCAGCGCGGTCGAAGTCATCCCGTCGATGCCGCTGGCGCCGCGGTTGCTGAAGTGGCGAATTCCGCGGCCAAACGCCCCCTGGCCCCAGCAAAAATGGGCGTAGCGCACCGGAGTGGAGTTGGCCCAGTGCACGTCAGTGCCTGCCGGAATCAATGGGGCCAAAGTGCGGTGCAGCGCCAAGTCATGCCAACCTTCTCCGCGCGGCGAAGTGCGGGTTCGGGGCGTCCAGGGCCGCCCCAAATCGAGCGCCTGGTCCGCGAGGTCGGCGAGGCCGTCCATGGGAGCCGCGTAGCTCCGGGCCTGCAGGTTGCCGAACATGTCGGGCAGGGGTTCCCGCGGACCAATGGCCCAATGAGGGGTGCCGCGAAGTCCCAACTTGGCCTGCTTGGCCACCCACGCGCCCCCCAGCGTGACGACCGCGTCGGCATCCAGGGAACCCAGGGGCCAGGTGTCTTCGAGCTGCTCGGCCGCGTCGGGCGGAAGCTGGCTCAAGGGTTCGGCCGCCACCGCCCAACCCTTGGCGGCAAGTTGGCGTACGGCCGGCTCGGGGTCGCCCCAGGCCGGATTCCATTGGCCCAGCACCAGCAGGGGGCGCTTGGCCTGGCGCACAAAATCAGGGACCTTGATCGGCAATGGCTCAACCGTCGTCGACGGAACTCCCAAGGAACCCGAAGCTCGTGGCGGAATGGCATCGTACAGCGGTTCGGCCAAGGGAACGTTGAGGTGGACCGGTCCGAAGGCCAGTTGCTCGAGCGCGCGGTCGAGGACTTCGAGGTTCCACGCCAAGGTCTGGCGGTCGTCCAGCAGCGCTTTGGCGACGAGGTGGTCGTCAAAAATCCGGGTCTGCCGTATGCTCTGGCCGTGGCCGTTGTCGATGAGCGCGGCCGGACGGTCGGCCGTAATCAGGAGCAGCGGAACCTGCTGGTAAAAGGCCTCGGCCACCGCGGGTCCAAAGTTCAGGGCCGCCGTGCCGCTCGTGCACACCGCAAACGCCGGTACGCCCGTCGCGACGGCCGCGCCCAAGGCCCAGTGGGCCGCGGAGCGCTCGTCCAGCAGCACCTGACTGGGCACCTCCAAATCCCTAAAGGCACGCACTAAAGGGGCGCAGCGGCTTCCCGGGGAGGCCACCCAAGCCGACCAGCTTCGCGCGGCGAGGCGGTCTCGAAGCGCCGCAGCAAGCTGCGATGCCGAGGCTTCAGAAGGCAGCTTCACCCGAGTAAAACGTTTTCAAGCGTCTGAAGTTTTTGCTCCGTTTCCGCCCATTCGCCTACGGGGTCTGATTTCGCGGTAATTCCGCCCCCAGCGTACCCCAAAAAGCCGTCGGCACCCCACTCCACGCAGCGCAGCGTGACATAAAAAATGGAACGCTCCGCCGCCGTCCAGCCAAAATACCCGGCGTAGTTGCGTCGGTCGTAGCCCTCGTGGCGGCGAATGAAGGCCTGGGCCTGGGCCCGCGGCAGCCCACCCACGGCAGGAGTTGGGTGCAGCGCTCCCGCAATGTCCCAAGCGCTCAGCCCCGGGGCGTGGCCTTCGATGTAGCTGCAGAGGTGCTCCACAGGGCCTGCCTCGAGCACCGTGGGCCCTTCGACCTGGACGGCCTCCACGCCCAGCGCTTGAAGCATTTGCACAATGTCCTTGGTGACTACGTGCTGCTCCTCGCGTTCCTTGAGGCCCCAAGCGCCTTGGCTCCCGCGAACCCGCGTGCCCGCCAGAGACATCGTGCGAACCGACGACCCCACGACCTCGGTAAGGCACTCGGGGGTCGCCCCCATCCAAAGGGCTCCGCCGGGAGTATGAATTAAAAAGACGGTGGCATGCGGGTAGGCGTCTGAAAGCCGTTCAAAAGCCTCCCAGGGCTGCACCCGGCTGCGGTGGTAGGCTTTGCGCCGCGACAGAACCACTTTTTCGAGCACCCCGTCGGCGCAGGCCTGCCGCGCTTGCTCCACGAGTTGCACGTAGTCGCTCGCGGCGTGCGAATCGCTGGGATGCACGCTGGGCAGTGGCACCGCGCCCAAGGCGGAGGCCATCCACGCGCGCCCTTTGGCTCCTGCGCCGCGGTCCACGGCGTCAAAGCGCTGAACGGGGCCGCGAAAGGGCGCCACCCCAAAGTTCCCCGTGGCCGAGGGCACGAGCTCCCAAGCTTGAGCCGGCTGGCCCGCCTCGCGAATCCAAGCCAGTCCGTTCACGAGCGTTCCTTGTGCTCCCGCGGCACAATCGCGTTGGTCATTTTCACAAACGAAATCAGTTTGTCGGCCTCGTCCACGACGCGAATTTCCAGCACGTGGGTCGTGCGGCCGCGGTGCAAAAAGCGCGCGGTACCGTAGACGTAGCCGCTCCGGGCGCTCCGCACGTGGTTGGCGGCGATTTCGAGGCCCACGGCCACGAACTGCTGGGGTTCCGCCATAAATACCTGCGACGCCGCACTGCCCAACGTCTC
>JBEGTJ010000050.1:0-11980 GCA_041179465.1 Bacteroidota bacterium
GATTTTCAACTTCTTCTTCGCGGCCGCAGGAAGCGATCCTCCCAACACGTTGGGATCGTCCAATGATTGCACCGTGCTAATAACACTAGACTCCAGATTGTTCCGAGCTACTGCACACTGATCTAAATACGCCTCGTGTTCTCGAATAGCCAACGCCCTTTCGCGTGCTTCGGCGATTTCCTGAGCCGTTAGTCGTTTCAGCGCTTCACCAGTGAGGCGAATGTCTTCTTGCACTCCAGATATGGTGTCACGGACGTACACGGAGACATTATGATTGACATCGATGTCGAATGTCACCTCAACCTGGGGCACGCCGCGGGGTGCGGGCGGAATTCCGTCCAGGTGGAACCGGCCGATCGTCTTGTTGTCCTTGGCCATGGGGCGCTCGCCCTGAAGGATGTGGATCTCGACGCTGGGCTGGTTGTCGCTGGCGGTGCTGAACACCTCAGACTTCTTGGTCGGAATCGTCGTGTTCGACTCGATCAAGCGGGTCATTACGCCGCCCATCGTCTCGATTCCGAGCGAAAGCGGAGTCACGTCCAAAAGCAGCACGTCCTTGACGTCGCCCGCCAAGACGCCGCCTTGGATGGCGGCACCGATGGCCACGACCTCGTCGGGGTTGACGCCCTTATTGGGATCCTTGCCAAAGAACTTCTTCACGGCATCCTGGATCGCAGGGATACGGGTTGAGCCACCGACCATGATGACCTCGTCGATGTCGCTGGTGCTGAGGCCGGCGTTTTTGAGGGCGCTCTTGCAGGGCTCGATCGTGCGGTCCACGAGGTCGGCCACCAGGCGCTCAAACTCGGCACGGCTGAGGTTGCGCACAATGTGCTTGGGTCCGGTCGCGGTCGCGGTGATGTAGGGAAGGTTGATTTCGGTCGACGTCGTGCTCGACAGCTCGATTTTGGCCTTCTCGGCGGCCTCCTTCAAGCGCTGAAGGGCCATGGCGTCTTGGCGCAGGTCGATGCCTTCGTCGGCCTTGAAGCCGTCGGCCAACCAGTTGATGATGCGGTCGTCGAAGTCGTCGCCCCCGAGGTGGGTATCGCCGTCGGTTGACTTCACCTCAAACACGCCGTCGCCCAACTCGAGGATGGAAACGTCGTGGGTTCCGCCCCCGCAGTCAAACACCACGATTTTCATGTCGCGGTTCATCTTGTCGATGCCGTAGGCCAGTGCTGCAGCGGTCGGCTCGTTGATGATGCGGCGCACCTTCAGGCCGGCGATTTCGCCCGCCTCCTTTGTGGCTTGGCGCTGGGCGTCGTTGAAGTAGGCCGGAACGGTGATCACCGCTTCGTCGACGGTCGTGCCGAGGTAGTCTTCGGCCGTCTTTTTCATCTTCTGAAGGATCATGGCCGAAATCTCTTGCGGCGTGTAGGCGCGGTCGTCAATCTGCACGCGGGGCGTATTGTTGTCGCCCTTCACGACTTGGTACGGAACGCGGCTCACTTCCTTCTCGCTGTTGGCGAAGGTTTCGCCCATGAAGCGCTTGATCGAAAAAATGGTCTTGGTAGGGTTGGTAATCGCCTGGCGCTTGGCGGGATCGCCCACTTTGCGCTCGCCCCCCTCGACAAAGCCAACCACCGACGGGGTGGTGCGCTTTCCTTCGGCATTCGGAATAACAACGGGCTCATTGCCCTCCATAACGGCGACGCAGGAATTGGTCGTTCCGAGGTCGATACCGATAATTTTTCCCATGGTGTGGAGTTCTTTGGAATTGATTTGCTCCCTCCACGGCAAGCACTGTACCACCCCCCGCTCCCGCGGGTTTTTCTGCCAAAATGCGACAATATGTCAGCACTTGGGCCTTAAGGTCGCCGAAATGACGCGCTACAGGCAGCGATCCCAGGTGCGCTGGGGTCCGCAGGCGCAGGTATCGCCCGCCGAAGCGCGACCAAACTGCAGGTCGCAGGTTAAGACGCTGTTGCCCAGCGAATCCAGCGAAACCGTCGACAGCCCCAGATAGGGCTTGAAGATGTGCGACTTGCTACCAAAAATTCCCGCTCCGCCCGTAATGTTCGTGTAGAAGGGCGGGTCCTGGTTGATGCTGTTGGACGGCTGCGAAACCGATATGTACGTCGCCAAGGCGTCGCTGCCGGCGCTCAAGTACAGGTCCATTCCGCGGAACCAGCGAATCGTTCCAGCCGGGGCTTTGGGAATGGAATTCTTCAAGAAGGTGTAAAATCCTTGGTAATCGAGCGTGGTCGAAACAATCGAGGTGCCCCCAGCGAGGCTTCCGCCGGTGATGTAGGGCAGCGCGTAGCGCACCACTTTGTGCACCGAGTCGGCGCTGTTCGCCGTGGGCATCTCCATGTAGTGGAAGTCGACGTAGCCCTGGTAAATGCGGGCGTTTTTGGTCTGGTTCCACTGCAGCGCGTAGCCGTTTTTAGAGGCGATCGACATCTTCTGGATGCCAAAATAGGTGGGCTGTTTGAGGCGAATGCTGTCGACGCAGGGCGTCACGGCCTTGGCGAGCACTTCGGCACCCGGGGCCTCGCGCAGCGTGATTTCGTAGGTGCAGTCGGTGCGGTTCGCCGTTTTTGAAAATCCGGGGCGCACCATTCGGTAGACCCGGTGGCCAAGACCCGTGAACAATCCCGGATCCTTGGGGAGGTCGGTGGTTTCGGTGTAGGTCTCGGTAAAAATCAAGGCTCCGGCTGGCCCAAAGGCCTTGAGCTCGACCACGAGGTTGGGGTAGTACAGCGAATCCGGATGGTTGAGTCCGCCCACCGGGCCGTCTGCGCCGAGGTAGCTGCGGCCGACGCGAACGTACTGGGTGTCGCTCTTCGGGTCAATGATGCCGTACACGATGGGGACGCGCTCAAAGTCTGCCGTGACGTCTAGGTCGTTATTGCAGGAAGTCATCAGGGCGGAACCCGCTAAGAGCGTGAGGACGAGGCGATGCAGCATAAGCCCCAAAGATAGCGATGAAGCAGGCTCGCCTACCTTTGCGGCATGTCAACGCAAAAAAAGTCCGGACCCGAGTCCTTCAAAAAGGTCACGACCCACAGCCTCGCCGAGCTGAAGCACAGCGGCGTGAAGATTTCGATGCTCACCGCCTACGACTTTACGTTTGCCCGACTGGTGGACGCTGCGGGCGTCGACGTGATCCTGGTCGGAGACTCCGCGAGCAACGTCATGGCCGGCCACGAAACCACCTTGCCCATTACCCTGGACCAGATGATTTACCACGCCTCCAGCGTCGTACGTGGCGTAGATCGGGCCTTGGTCGTCGTGGACCTGCCTTTTGGCAGCTACCAAGGCAACCCCAAGGAAGCGCTGAATTCGGCCATTCGCATTATGAAGGAATCGGGCGGGCACTCGGTTAAGCTCGAGGGCGGCAGCGAAGTGGTGTCGACTGTGCAGCGCTTGGTTCAGTCGGGGATTCCGGTGATGGGCCACCTGGGGCTCACCCCGCAGAGCATTTATCAGTTCGGAACCTACGCGGTGCGCGCCAAAGAAGAAGCCGAGGCCACCAAGCTGATCGACGACGCGCTCGCGCTCCAAGAAGCGGGCTGTTTTGCGCTGGTGCTCGAGAAGATTCCGGCGGCCCTCGCGGCCAAGGTGACGGCGTCGCTGCGCATTCCCACGATCGGCATCGGCGCGGGCGCTGACGTCGACGGCCAAGTGCTGGTGCTCCACGACATGCTGGGCATGAACACCGAATTCAATCCCCGGTTTTTGCGCCGCTACGCGCAGCTGGGCGAAGTCATTCCCGCCGCGATCCGCCAGTACGTGGCCGACGTTCGGGCGCGCGATTTTCCCAACGACCAGGAGCGCTACTGATGGGCGATCCGCGCATTCTCTGGGAGGACAACCATTTGCTCTTGGTGTACAAGCCCGCCGGGCTGCTGGTGCAGGGCGACGAAACGGGCGACCGGACGTTGCTCGACTGGGCCGCCGAAGACGTGGCGCGCCGCTTCAGCAAGCCGGGCAAGGCCTTCATCGGACTTCCGCACCGCTTGGACCGCCCCACGAGCGGCATTGTGGTGCTGTGCAAAACGTCCAAGTCGCTGGCCCGCATGAATGCGCTGTTCGCCGACCGGGGCATCCAAAAAACCTACCACTGCTTGGTCGAGGGGCATCCTGCTGAGGGCGAAGGGCGGCTGGAGCACCTGCTGTGGCGCGACGGCGTAAAAAAGAAGTCGTTTGTGTCGACCCGCAAGGACGCCCAGCGGGCCGTGCTCCGCTACAAGGTGCTCTCGTCCGGAGATCGCTACAGCCGGGTCGAGGTCGACCTCGAAACGGGGCGCCACCACCAAATCCGCTGCCAAATGCAGGCGATCGGACATCCGATCAAGGGCGACTTGAAGTACGGCGCCAAGCGGCCCAACGCCGACGCCGGCATCGACTTGTGCGCCCAGCGCATCCAGTTCGCGCATCCGGTGAGCGGCGCTCCGATCGACGTTTCGGTCGAGCCGGAATTTTCGATTTCGTTTTAAGTGCGCCCGACGCGGGAATATTCAGTACCGCAGGATTTTATGGACGGTATCGTGCACGCGCTGCATGGTTTCGTCTTCTACCCTTCCCAGGCGAGCGACTAATCGAGAGCGATCCATGCTTCTCAGGTGCAAAACCAGCACTTCACTTGGTTGCGCAAGGCCGTTTTCCAACGTGGGCATGAGCTGGGGGTTTCCCATGTATCCAGGAAGTTTGGAGGTCAACGGCACGACCCAACGCACCTGGAGGTTGTCGTTGAGAAGGTCTCCGCTGACCACTAAGACGGGTCGATACCCCGCCTGTTCGCTCCCCTTAACCGGGTCTAGGTCCGCAGTCCAAAGCTCACCTTGACGGGGCATCTCCGATCTGGTTAAGGTACTCGTTCATTCCCTGTTCCGCCAGAATTAGGGTTTCGGAATCCTGCGCCATTCGTTGGTAGGAGGCGCGGAATTCCGCCCGATCAAGCTGCTCTAGGTAAATCCGCAATGCCCGTTCAATAAATCGATTGCGGGGCAACCCATACTGTTCGGCTTTGGCCGCGAGCTGGAGCAGCAACTCGTCGGGAAGGCTCGTGGTAAATGCACTCATACCCCAAAGTTAGCAAACAACGGTATCCATACGTACATTTTATACGTATATAGTTGTTTATGGTGCGTAGTCCGGCACGCCCGGCGTATCTTTCCCGCATGTTCGGCAGCTTTCCGTTCAGCCTCACCCCCATGCGCCGCGAACCGGCGCACCGCAGCGAAATGGTCAATCAAGGCCTCTTCGGCGAAGTATTTGAAGTGCTCGGACACGACCGCGAGTGGAGCCAAATCCGCTTGGGCCACGACGGCTACGAAGGATGGGTGCTCACGCAGCAAACCGTTCCGCTCAGTCGAGATTCCTACCGCAGCCAACTCGACCGCCCCCAGCCCGTTGTGGCGAGCGCCGTCGATCTGGTCGACCACGCGCAGCCCATGAAAAGCCGCACCGTCGTCGCGGGCTCCTACCTGCCCTTCCTGGCCAACGGCGACTTGGAATTGGGCGACGAAACGTTCCACTACCACGGTCCGCTCGCCGAACTCAAGCCCACGCGCGACCAAGTGGTGCGCCACGCCTTCACCTTCTTGAACGCGCCCTACCTCTGGGGCGGACGCAGCGCCTTTGGCATCGACTGCAGCGGACTCACCCAAGTCAGCTTTCGCATGGCGGGCATTAACCTGCTCCGCGACGCCTACCAGCAGGCCAACCAGGGCCAGACCGTGGACTTCCTCGAAGAAGCGGTCGAAGGCGACCTGGCCTTCTTTGACAACGAAGAAGGCCGCATCACCCACGTGGGCCTGGTGCTCAGCGAACACCGAATCCTTCACGCCAGCGGCTCGGTCCGCGTGGACGCGCTGGACCCCAGCGGAATCTACCACGCCGAACTGGGCCGCCACACCCACCGACTGCGCATCGTTAAACGCTTAATCTGAGTCATGCAATCGGCATCTGTGGTGCGCAACGCCGCCGTGTGGGTCGCCGCGCTGGGCTACTTTGTGGACATCTACGACCTGCTGCTCTTCAGCATCGTGCGCGTTCCGTCGCTCGACGACCTCGGCGTGGCCGACTCGTTTGAAAGCGGACTCCTCATCATCAACGTCCAAATGCTCGGCCTGATGCTGGGCGGCATCCTCTGGGGCGTGCTGGGCGACCGCCTGGGCCGCACCCGCGTGCTGTTCATGTCCATCCTCATCTATTCGCTGGGAAACCTTGCGAACGGACTCGTTCAAAACGAACTGCAGTACGCGGTCGTGCGGTTTTTTGCTGGAATCGGACTCGCCGGCGAGCTGGGCGCCGGAATCACGTTGGTCAGCGAACTGCTTCCCGCGGCCAAGCGCGGAATCGGCACCTCCCTGGTTGCCGGAATCGGCCTGCTGGGCGCGGTGGCTGCCTTTTTCGTCGCCCAGGCCGTGGAATGGCGCACGGCCTACTTCATCGGGGGCGGCATGGGCCTCAGCTTGCTCGTCTTGCGTTTGAGGGTACTGGATTCCGCCCTTTTTCACCAAACGGTGGCGCGAACCGACGTGGTGCGGGGCAACTTTTTTCAGCTTTTCGGCACCCGCGAACGCGGCCTGCGCTACCTGCGAAGCGTGCTCATCGGACTCCCTACCTGGTTGGTAATCGGAATTTTAGTGAGCTTCAGCAACGAATTCGCCAAGCACCTGGGCATCGCCGGAACGGTGGACCCCGGCCGCGGAATTCTGTACGCCTACGCCGCCATTTCGCTGGGCGACATCCTGATCGGCTTCTTGAGCCAAGCGCTTAAGTCGCGCAAAAAAGCGCTTTATGTGTTTTATGCGATTACCGCGTTGGGCATGCTTCGCTTTTTCACCGCTTCGACGGTCGACCAACTCTACCTGGCCTGCGGGATCATGGGCTTTGGCACCGGATTTTGGGCCCTGTTCGTCACGGTTGGCGCCGAGAACTTTGGCACCAACTTGCGGGCCACGGCGGCCACGACCATTCCCAACATGGTGCGCGGGTCGCTGAATGCGATTTCGGCGCTTTTCCTCTGGCTCACCTCGGTCGCGGGCTACTTAGAGGGCGGAATCCTTACGTCGATTCTGGTGTTTGCGGTTACCCTGTGGGCCGCGTGGGGCCTCACCGAAACCTTCGGTCGGGACCTCGATTTTGTCGAGCGCGACTAGCGCTTTTTCTTGACCGCGGGTGCCGGAAGCTTCACGAGCAGTTCGCTGAGGGAGTCGGCCCGCCGCTCCGCCGCGAGTTTCGCGCGCTCGGCCGCCAAGCGTTCGAGGCGCCACACGTCGCGCTGGGTGGCGTTTCGCAGTACGCGGTCCTGAAGCGAATCCGCGCGCAGCTGGGCCAACTTCAGCTCTCGGGCACTGCGTTCGAGTTCCTGGGCCAATTCGAGCGAGGCCTGCTCCGACTGGGCGCCCCAACGCTCTACCGCGGCCAGGCTGTCGCGCACGGCCGCGAGGCGCAGCTCGGCGGTTGCGCTGTCTTGGCGAAGGCGCTGGACGACCGCAGACTGGGCGTCGACCACCTTCTGGGGTACGCCACAGGCCGCAATAACAGCGGCCATTCCGAGGAGCATCAGGCTTCGCACGGCCTAAAGGTAGCGCACATCGTACCTTCGCTCCATGCCCCTCATCGACGTACGAAGCCCTGCAGAATATGCCCAAGGCCACGCTCCTGCGGCCGCCTCGGTACCCCTGTTTTCTGACGCGGAACGGGCCGAAATTGGAACGGTATACAAGCAGCAGTCGCCCGCCAAAGCGGTGCGCTTAGGGCTCAAGTACGCCGGGCTGCGCATGGCTGACTTGGTGGCTGAAGTGGACGCCCTCGCGAAGCGGGACCCGAGTCCGCTCGAAGTGTACTGCTGGCGCGGCGGACAACGAAGCGGGTCGGTGGCCTGGCTGCTCCGCACGGCCGGCTACGACGTCAGCCGCTGGGATGGGGGCTACAAGGCCTACCGCAGGCGGGTGCTCGAGTCCTGGGCTGCGGACCGGCCCTACGTCGTGCTGGCGGGCCTCACCGGATCGGGCAAGACCGAAGTGCTGCGCGCGCTCCACGAGCTCGGGGGTCCCGTGCTCGACCTCGAAGGCTTGGCCCACCACAAGGGGTCTGCGTTTGGGCAAATTGGCGAGCTGCCCCAACCCACCAACGAACAGTTTGAGAACGACGGAGCCGTGCGCCTTGCGGAGCTCGAAGGCGAAGCCCGCATCTGGATCGAAGACGAATCGCGCTCCATTGGGCGCATCTGGCTGCAGCAGAGCTTTTTTGCGCGCAAAAAGTCCGCGCCCGTGGTCCTGCTCGAGCGGAGCCTGGACGAGCGAATCGACCGGCTGGTCGCGGCCTACGGCCAAGCCTCCCGCGCAGAACTGTCCGAAACGTTTATGCGCATCGCTAAGCGTTTAGGCGACCAAAATGCCCGGTCCGCCGTGGACCACGTGCAGCAAGGCAATTTGGCAGACGCCGCCCGAATCGCACTGCACTACTACGACCGCACCTACGCCGAAAGCGTGGCCGCCCGCACCGAAACGATAACCGCCCGCTTGGACGGCAGCGGCAAGAGCGACGCCGAAGTCGCCCGTGAACTCCGATCCCTACCATGAACCTGACCGAATTCAATCCCGGGTCCGGATGCGGCTGCAAGCTCGGCCCCGAGGCCCTGCAGTGCATTTTGGGCGCCAGCGGCGTCCGCCCCAGCGACCATTGGCCGATGCTCTGGGTGGGCCACGAGCACGCCGACGACGCCGCGGTCGTCGACTTAGGGGACGGCCGCGGACTGGTGCAAACCGTCGACTTTTTCACTCCCATTGTTGACGACCCCTACGATTTCGGGCGCATTGCCGCAACCAATGCGCTCAGCGACGTCTACGCCATGGGCGGAACGCCCCTTTCGGCGTTGGCCCTTCTGGCCTGGCCCATAGAACGGCTTCCGGCGGCGTTGGCCGGCCGCGTGATTGAGGGCGCGCGCGACGTGTGCCGCCAGGCAGGCATTCCGCTCGCCGGCGGACACAGCATCGACATTCCCGAGCCGCTGTTTGGCCTCAGCGTCAGCGGATTGGTCGTCAAGGAGCACCTCAAAACCAACAACCAGGCCCAACCCGGCGACCTGCTCTTTTTGACCAAGCCCCTGGGTTTGGGCATTTTGGCGACGGCCACGAAGCGCGGAATCGCCGGCGATTCCGACCGTACTTGGGCCCTCAACACCATGCTCACCGCGAACTCCGTGGGCGCTGAACTCGCCCAAATTCCGGGGGTGCACAGCATGACCGACGTCACGGGATTTGGCTTGGCCGGACACCTGCTCGAGGTGGTCCGCGCGAGCGGCCTTCGCGCCGAAATTGAGCTCGCTAAGGTGGCCACCTACGACCCCGAACGCTTGCGAGCCCTGTACCAGCAGTTTTGCCTGCCCAACCTTACGACCACCAACTACCGGGCGATTCAGGCCGAATCAAGCGCCATGGACGGATACACGATGGCGGTGCTCTGCGACCCGCAAACCAGCGGAGGCTTGCTCGTGTTTGCAAGTGCCGAAGCGGCACCGGCAGTCCGGGAACTGCTGGCGGCCCGGGGCCTCGAGTCCGAGCCGATGGGACGAACCGCCCCCGAAGAATCGGGAGTTCCGCGCCTTTCGGTCCTTATTTGAGGGAACACTTAATTTATCGTAATATTGCAATAAAGCAATAGAACGATACCATGGGCAGCAGCCACACCGATTCCTTTTCCCGCGAGCACCTCGCACTCGCCGACCTTTTCAAAGCCATTGGCCACCCGGCCCGCCTCGCAATCGTCCAAGCCATTGCGGCCCAGCAGGCCTGCGTGTGCGGAGAATTCGTCGAAATCACGGGCTTGTCGCAAGCCACGGTGAGCCAGCACCTCAAGGAACTCAAGTCCGCCGGCTTCATTCAGGGCCGAATCGAAGGGCCCAAGACCTGCTACTGCCTTTCGGCGTCTGCATTGGAACTCCTCCAAGCTGCGGTCGCGCAGCTGCAACCTCCCCAGAATCCATGCTGCTAGTTCCAGCCCAAGACGTGCGGACTGCGGCAGACGCCATTGCCGCGGCGCGGTCCAAAGGGCCGATTCAGCTGCTCTTCGTGTGCACGCACAATTCGCGCCGCAGCCAACTATGCGAGGCCCTGGCCGCACACCGCTGGCAAGAAGACCCCCGAATCACCGTGCGCAGCTGCGGGACCGAGCAGACGGCCTGCCATCCCTCCACCGCCCTAGCCCTCGAGGATTTGGGGTGGAACGTGCGCGACCTGGGCCACGGGCAATTTCAGGTGCAGCTCGACGGAACGCTGCGCACCCTCCGCTCCAAAACCTTGGATGAGGTTCCGCGCGACCTCCCCATCGTAGCGATGATGACGTGCGCCGAAGCCGACGAGGCCTGTCCCGCCATCTTTGGGGCCGTTGCGCGGATTCCCTGGCGCTACCCCGACCCCAAAATCGCCGACGGAACGCCCGAATCCCGCGCCACCTACCGCGCGGTGGCCGAAGCCATAGCCCGGGACCTCGACTCCTTGCACCACCAACTCCTGCAATCCCCATGAAGTTTCTCGACAAGTACCTCACTCTCTGGATTTTCGCAGCCATGGCGCTCGGAGTCGCGCTCGGCGCCTTGACCGAGGTGGAAGCCTACCTCGACACGGAACCCGGCCGCGTGCACCCTGGCCTCGCGCTGGGTTTGATTGCGATGATGCTCCCGCCCCTGGCCAAAGTCAACCTGCGGGAACTCCCCAAAGTCTTTGCCCGCATCAAGCTCTTGACTACTTCCCTCCTGCTCAACTGGGTCGTCGGACCGCTTTTCATGTTTGCCTTGGCCTGGATTTTTGTCCGCGACCAACCTGCCTACTTCAACGGACTCATTCTCATTGGCTTAGCCCGATGCATTGCCATGGTTGTGGTGTGGAACGACCTCGCCTGCGGCAACCGCGAGTACGCCGCCGGGCTGGTGGGCCTCAACAGCGTCTTTCAAATGCTCTTTTACGCCGCCTACGCGGGATTTTTCCTCAATGTGGTTCCGGCATGGCTGGGAATGGCCGAGCAATCGATTCACCTCGACTCTGGTCTGGTGGCCGAAAGCGTGCTGACCTACCTCGGAATCCCGTTCGCCCTCGGCCAACTGCTGCGCTGGGGGAGCATTCGGGTGCGCGGAGAACGCTGGTTTACCGAGGTTTTGGCCCCGCGCATCTCCCCGGTGACCCTGTTCGCGCTGCTGGGCACCATCGTGCTCATGTTTTCGCTCAAAGGCGACCAGGTACTTGCGTTGCCTTGGGACGTGCTGCGCCTTGCGGTCCCGCTCGCCCTCTACTTCGCGGGCATGTTTGCATTCACCTTTTGGCTGGCCAAGCGCCAGGGCGCCGACTACCCCACCACGGCCGCGCTGTCGTTTACGTCGGCCGGAAACAACTTCGAACTCGCCATCGCCGTATCCATCGCCAGCTTTGGCTTGGGCTCGGGCGAAGCCTTTGCCGGCGTAATCGGACCGCTCATCGAGGTGCCGGCGCTCATTCTGTTGGTCGGAGTGGCCCTGAGGGCACGCCGGCGCTTCGTAGCTTAGCCCCATGGGAGCCTTTCACACCACCTACCTCGGAAGCCTGCGCTGCGAAAACTTGCACGAGCAGTCGGGAACGCGCATTCTCACCGACGCACCCACCGACAACCACGGGATGGGATCGGCCTTTTCGCCCACCGACCTGTGCGCACTGAGCCTCACCACGTGCATCCTCACGACCATGGGGCTGTATGCCCAGTCCAAAAACCTAAGCCTGCTCGCAGCCGAGGCCCGCACGGTCAAGCACATGGCCAGCGACCCCCGGCGGATTGGGCGTATCGAGGTACACTTAAACCTGACCGTGCCCCAAAGCATGAGCGACCGCGACCGCGAAGGTCTGATTCGGGTGGCCCACACCTGCCCTGTGGCCCGAAGCCTGCATCCCGACATCGCTCAGGAGGTGCATTTTGCGTGGTCAGAGCGTTGACCCCAGAAAAGGGGCCGTTCGCTCAAACTTATTAACAATTTATGCACTGCATCGCGCTTCTCTAA
>JBEGTJ010000051.1:0-13337 GCA_041179465.1 Bacteroidota bacterium
GGCTCGAACTCCAGCATGAGCAGCGCCCTCGTCGATTGAAAGGGGGACCCCTGAGTACTTCACGTCGTCGAAGAAAAACGTGGAGTTGGCTGAGCCGTTGCCCACGTTGGAGCTCCCCGCCACGAAGTCAAACAGGAACACCAGGGACGGCATGTCGCTGGGCACGCCCGCAAAGTCAAAGTTCAGGGTTTCCCAGGCGCCTGACTTGGTGGTTTGCACGCTTCGCTCGACGCCCCAAAAGGGCTTTTCGGTCTTCAGGGTCACGTAGGTGCCTACGGGGGCCGTGGTCCAGACTTTCATGCTCAGCACCGTGTGGGTTGCAAAACTGATGGGGGCTGAAAAAGTGATTTTGGTTCCGCCAAACGGAGCCCCGCGGTAGCGAATGAGCTTGGCCACGTTAGCGCTGGGGTTGTCGGCATCGAGGTGGGGGTTGGCCACCACCGTCGCGAAGGCGCTCTCAAAGTCAAAAAAGTGGTCGGTCGTGGCGTCGGACTCAAAGGTGAGGGGCATCCCCGCCAGCACCGGGGCAATGGGGTCGGCCACCTGCTTAATGTTGTCCACATAAAACGTGGCTCCGCCGCCGGGCGTGAAGGGTTGGGGCATGATCACAAGGTGGGCGCTACCGCTGGGGGCGGGAATGCCAAAGTCAAACAGCAGGGTTTCCCAGGTGCCTGATACGCTCGTCACGGCGTCCACCTCAGAGGTGTAGGGTCCTTCGAGCTTGATTTTAATCACGGTACCCACGGGCTGGGTAGTAAACACGTCCATCGACAGCACGCTGCTGGCCGCCGAGGTGAAGCTCAGCGAAGCCATACCCACGATTTTGCCCCCGGCCCACTGGTCTGCGGTGTTTTTTACAATTTTGCCGACGTTGGCGCTGCTGTTGCCTTCTCCGCTTGGGTTGGCCACTCGGGTAAACGTCGCGTTGTCGTACCCAATCATGCCTGCGACGGGCGTTTCAAAATCAATGGGGAGCGACTGGGCGTGGGCACTTAACGAGGCGAAGCCCCACACGATCAGAGTAAAAACGCGCATGAACAGAGGAATTATGCGCAGATTTCTGGGTGGATTGCGGCGCGAATGAATTATGGGCGTATTTGCCCCGAGTGCCTAAGGTACTTGATTTTCAGCGATGTTATGCGAAATCTTTGCCGCTGCCGCCCGTTCCTAGGGTTTAGTGGTTGCGTCCGTCGCGGACCAATCGCTCAAAAGCCTCGGCCCACGAAGGCACCGAATCAGCCTCGTAGCCAAAGGACTTGCCCGTTGCAATTCGCTTAAAAGCCTTCATGGCCTTGAGGTGCGTGCCGCTGCGCAGGTAGTCGAGCATGGCATCGCGGCTCGTCCACGCGGTGAGGGTGCATTGGTAGTTTTGAATGCGCCGCACTTCGCAAAAGAGATTTCCCGGGGCCCTTTGTGCTTGCCTAAAGGAGGGCACGGCGAGCACCCAGAACCTCAGGGTGCCTAAAAGGCCCTTAGGGGTGAGGCCGGTAATGGAGACGTACATCGAGTGCGGAGTGCGGATTAAAAAAGGTCCTTGAGCAGCAGCGCAAGAAACACCAGTCCGCCCACAAGGAGTTCGGCGCGGTACCGGGCGAGAATGGCTTTCATGCGGTGAAGGTCGCGAATAAACTTCAGGTAGGGGCCATAAAAAACCCCACCATCACTGGCGGGGTTTGCGGAGCTCCTCCTGCTGGACTTGAACCAGCGACCCTCTGATTAACAGTCAGATGCTCTAACCAACTGAGCTAAGGAGGAATTTCCTATAAAAAGGGCTGCAATAAACATGAGTGTACTGGTAATTGGCACGGTTGCCTACGACGGACTGGAGACCCCGTTTGGGGTTCGCGAACGAATCCTCGGCGGATCTGCCACCTACATTGGTTTGAGCGCCAGCTACTTGACTAAACCTGTACACCTGGTTTCTGTGGTCGGCGAAGATTTTGAGCAGGACCACATCGACATGCTGAACCGCCACCACGTGCGCACCGAAGGCCTTGAGGTGATGGCCGGCCAGAAAACGTTTTTTTGGAAGGGCAAGTACCACCTCGACATGAACAGCCGCGATACGTTGGACACCCAACTGAACGTGCTCGAGCATTTCAACCCGAAGGTTCCCGATTCCGCCAAAAATTGCGACGTGCTGATGCTGGGCAACCTGGTCCCGGCGATTCAGATGAGCGTAGTGGAGCAGCTGCCGACGCGGCCGAAGCTCGTGGTGATGGACACCATGAACTTGTGGATCGAGAACACGCCCGAAGACCTGCGTCAAATGCTGACCAAGGTAGACGTGCTGACGGTGAACGACGAAGAGGCGCGCCAGCTCAGCGGCGAGCACAATTTGGTCAAGGCGGCTCGCGCGATTCGCGCCATGGGCCCCAAAATTCTCATTTTGAAGAAGGGCGAGCACGGCGCGCTGCTGTTTGGACCCGAAGGCGAGATCTTCTTTGCCCCGGCACTTCCGTTGGCGGATGTGGTGGACCCCACGGGGGCCGGCGACACGTTTGCGGGCGGCTTTGTCGGCTACCTCGACAGCGTGGGCGACTACAGCTTTGACAGCATGAAGCGCGGACTCATGTACGCCGCCACGATGGCAAGTTTTTGCGTGGAGGCCTTTGGCCCCGAGCGCATGATGGACTTGACCGAAGAGGCGATTCGCGCCCGCCGCGCCGATTTTTCGCAGCTGATTCAAGTAGGCTAAACCGTGCGCGCCGACGTCTATTTGTGGGCGGTTCGGCTCTTTAAAACCCGTGCGTTGGCTGCCGAGGCCTTGCGCTCGGGTCAGGTAAGCGTGGGCGGAACCGAGATCAAGGCCAGCCGCGACGTCAAGCCGGGAGAGGTATTGGTACTTCGCCGCACCGGATACCAGCAGCATTTTGAAGTCTTGGGCTTGCCGCGCACCCGCGTGGGCGCGGCGTTGGTAGTCAACCTTCTGCGCGAGGTCACGCCCCCCGAGGAGCGCGAGCGCCGTGAGCTTTGGGAATTTGCCCAGCGGGCGTCGGCCGGGTACGGAGGCCTAGGGCGTCCGACCAAAAAGGACCGGCGAGACCTTTCTGACTTTATGGAATAAAAAAAGCCGCCCCAGTTGGGGCGGCTTCGGTTTCCAACCGGTACGGCTTAGTTGAAGCTGTAGCGGATGCCGATTTGGGCTTGCCAAACGTCGCCCAGGGTTACGCTCGGGTCGTAAATCTCGGTGCGGAGTTCGCCGGCCGTACGCGTAAACTGGTACTTGTACTCGCCGTCAATCTTGGTGTAGGTAAGCGGACGGGTCATCACGACGCGGTCGCTCACGCCCCAGCTGCTGTTGATCATGTTGCCGATGTTGTAGAAGTCGGCGCGAACCTGCAGGTTCTGCTTCTTGCCTCCCACCTTCACGCTGAAGTCCTGTACCAGGTTCAGGTCAAACAGGTTCAACCAGGGAAGAACCAGGGCGTTGCGCTCAGAGAACTGACCGCGAATGCCGTTCAGGTACTCGTTGCTGGTGATGTAGCTTTCGAAGGCTGCTTTTTGGTCTGCTGCCGTGAAGAGCACGTTGCCGCCGGAAACGATGTCGGCGAAGTCCATGGCGTCGAGCTGGGTAGCCGTCGGAACGTAGAGCAGGTCGTTGGCGGCAAGCAGGTCGCCGTTGAGGTCACCGATCACGCTGAACGAAGCACGTCCTTGGTTGTAGCCTTGGTAGAACAGGCTCACCGTGGTGGCGGCGTTCTTGCCCCAGTTGAAGCGGTAGCTACCGGCGGCGATGGCGCGGTGGCGCTGGTCAAAGTCGCTGTACGACAGGCCGGCGTGGTTGTTGCCGTTCACCGTCAGCTGGTCGCGCCATGACGAGTAGGCGATGGAACCGCCGGTCATGATGTCTTTGGCTTCGCCGAAGTTGTAGGCCGTCATGAAGTACCAGCCGTTGCTGAACTGCTTCTCAAGCTTCGAAGTCAAGCTGTACGAGAAGCCTTGGTTCGTGTTGGCCAGAACGATGGCGTCGGTAATCGTGCCGTTAATGCGCATGCCGCCGTTGGAGTTGGCAAACACGTCGCGACCGTCGTCGGTGCGGGTACCGGTCGAAGCCGTTTGGTTGGCGTTGTAGTAGTAAATGTTATTTACCGTCTTGCTGAAGATACCCTCAAGGCTCAGTACGAATTGCTTGGGGAGTTGGAAGTCTACCGCAAGGTTGTTGCGCCAGGTCTGCGGGAACTTGAATCCGCGCTCGGTCAGGGCCAGAGCGTAGGACGAAGGCAGCGTGGGGTTCGACGGAATGTGCGCCGTGACGTCGTCGGTGAAGGCGAAGTCGGTCGTGTTGTCTTGACGAATAGAACCCGTCAGGATGCCGTTGTTGCCCACTTGGTTGCTGAGCCACACGAAGGGAGGACGGCCGCTGAAGAGGCCGGTTCCGCCGCGCACCTGAATGCTGCGGTCGCCCTTGACGTCGTAGTTGAAGCCAATGCGCGGAGAGATCAACGGATTGGTCTTCGGCAATTCGCTGGTGTTGAAGGTAACGCTGTCTCCGTTGGGGTTCACGAACTTCATGTCGTTGACCAGGGCGTTCTCACGGGCGGTGTTGCCAAACATGGGAACGTCAATGCGCGCACCCACGGTAACCTTGAGCTTGTCGTCCAGGGCGCTGATGACGTCCTGAATGTAGGCACCGGGCATCGTAACGCGCGTGGTGGCCGTGGGCAAGGCCCCGCCCTCAAGGGCTGAATAGGTCAAGGCGTAGCGGCGAAGCTCCAGGGTGTCGGCGCCCGGGGCGTTGTTCACCACGTCTTTAAAGTCCTGAAGGCTGTTGAACACGTACTGTCCGTAGTAGGTCGGCGTGAACGTGTTGTCGAACTTGAAGGCTTCGAAGTTCAAACCGGCGGTAACCGTGTGGTTTCCGTTGTAGTAGGTCAGGTTGTTCTGAAGCTGGAACGTATTCGTGTTGAGCACGTTGTTGGGCGTGAAGGGCTCGTAACCGAACGACATGTAGGTGCGGCCGTCTTCCATGATGTCCACCAAGGGGAATACGCCGTTTTCGTAGCGTCCGCCCGTGGCGCGGCTGCTGCGGAAGTCGCGGTTGGCCGTGAAGCCCATCTGGAACTGGTTGCTCATCTTGTTGCTGATGCGCGTGTTGAGTTCGCCGATGGTCGAGAAGATGTTGTTGTTGATCACGTAGTTCGTGCCCTGGAAGTTCAAGGCGTCGAGGGTTCCGTTGCGGTTGCCGCTCACGACGCCCGAGTTGCTCGAGAGCACGTCGCGGTACGACTTGAGGTAGTTCACGCGCACCCACGCTTTGTTTTTCTCGTCCAGGTTGAAGTCAAACTTGGCCAAGATCTTGTCGCTGTAGGTTTCGTTGTTGTAGTTCTGGTACGCCCCGGGGTTGTAGTTGAACTTGCTGATGAGCAGGTTGCGCACGTCTTCGAGGTCGCTCGCGAGCACGCGGGTCTCGTTGAGGTCGGTCACGCCGTCGTTGTTGTTGGCCGTGAACAGGGTCGCGGGGTCAATGCGGCGCTCGCCTTCGGCGTTCAAGAAGAAGAAGATTTTGTCTTTCTTGATGGGGCCTCCTACGCGGAATCCAAACTGGTTTACCGCGAAGTCGTTGATTTTCAAAGCACTTCCTGACTTCACGCCGTCCTTGTCGAGGAAGGTCACGGTGTCGCCGCGGAAGTTCTGGTTGCGCGTGTTGTAGAATACGGAAGCGCTTACTTCGTTGCCGCCCGAGCGGGTGATGGCGTTGATGCCGGCGCCGGTGAATCCGCCCTGACGCACGTCGTAGGGAGCGATGTTCACCTGAACTTCTTCAATGGCGTCGAGCGAAATCGGCGCGGAGTTGGTTTGTCCGCCAGGGCCAGAAGCAAGGCCAAAGCTGTTGTTGAAAATCGAGCCGTCGACCGTGAGGTTGTTGAAGCGGCTGTCGGCGCCTGCAAACGACACGCCCGAACCGGCCGTAGAAGCGACCGAAGAAGGACGGCTCTGTGGGGTAAGGCGGGTAAAGTCGTTGAGCGAGCGGCTGAACGTCGGCAGGGTGTTGAGGGCCTCCACTTTGACGTTGGTGGCCGCGCCCGTGCGCTGCGAGTTCAAAATTTCGTTTTTCGTGGCGACCACATCTACGTCGTTCAGGGTCGTCGTTTTCACGCCCACCGTAACGTTGAGTCGAAGCGACTGGCCCAGGCTGAGGTACACTCCGCCGAGCTCTTCGTTGCCGGCGCCTGAGGTAACGGCAACCACGTAGGGTCCGCCGATGCGAAGGCCGTCTAGCGCGTAGCGGCCGCTGTTGTCGGTAACCGCGGTGTAGCGGCTACCCGTGGGCTGGTGCGTGACCACGACTTTAGCGTCGTTGACCTGCTGGCCAGACTCGTTCACTACGCGACCGTTGATCGACGCAGTGGTTACGTTTTGAGCGCTCATCGCGACCGAAGCCAGCGAAAGCACCAAAGCGAATAGATTGGTGATTTTGATTTTCATGTTCTGAAACGTTTAGGCAAAAATAGCCCACTTGTGTGGAGGCATCGTTACCAAAACGTTAAACAGTTGACTTAGTTCATTCGCCAAAGCTCAGCGCGAACTTTTTAACACCTGCTGGTTTACACGGAGTTACGCGAAGCGTATTAGCTTGGCGCCCTTTTCGACTGCCTGCCCCGCCTGAACGTATACGTCAGCCACAATGCCCGAAACCGGGCTTTTCAAGTTGTTTTCCATTTTCATGGCCTCGAGCACCAAAAGAGTCTGGCCGGCGGCGACTTCGGCCCCCGGCTGGGCGTCGATCCGCAGCACGAGCCCGGGCATGGGCGCCACGAGAACCTCGGGCCCCTTGGCGGCGGTGGCGGCAATCCCGAGTTGGTCGAGCAGGGCATCGATGGGCCGGGTGGAGCGCACCTCGTAGACGTCGCCGTCGATCCACCACGAGGAGCGCTTTTGGCTCTTGTCGTACGCGACGAGGAAGGCCGTTTTGGGCTCGGATCCGCGCTGGATGCGGAACTCCCGTCCCGCCACGTGCTCGACGGTCCAGCCCTCGAGTCCGTCGGGAAAGCTAAAGGCCTGTTTGCCCACCTGGTGCGTTCGCATGGCCTAAAAATACGGCAGGCACGATGGTTGTACCTTTGCCGACGCTATGCTGATTCAAATTTCGCAGTTCATTCTAGGCCTTTCGCTGCTGGTCGTGCTCCACGAATTGGGCCATTTTGTCCCGGCGGTCGCCTTCCGCACCCGAGTGGAGAAGTTTTACCTCTTTTTCAACCCCTGGTTTTCGCTGTTTAAAACCAACATTCGCGGAACCGAAGTCGGCATCGGCTGGCTGCCCCTGGGCGGCTACGTCAAGATTGCCGGCATGGTCGACGAATCGATGGACACCGCGGGCCTGGCGGAGGAGCCCAAGCCCTACGAGTACCGGAGCAAAAAGCCCTGGCAGCGCCTCATCATCATTCTGGGCGGCGTAACCGTCAATTTTTTGGTAGCCGTCGCAATCTATGCCGGCATGGGCGCCTACTACGGCGAGAAGTACGTGGACACCGCCGACCTCAAGGGCGGAATTTGGGCCACCCCCGTCGCCCAGTCGATGGGCATGCAGTCGGGCGACGTTCCCGTCGCGGTGGGCGGACGCGAAATTGCGCGCTTCGACGAAGTGAGCGTCGAAATGCTCTTGGGTGCCGGCACCAATCTGACCGTGCTGCGCGGCGGAGCGCGCGTGGAACTGCCGATCACCCAAGCGTTTGTGGCGAAGGCCATCGAAGAAAAGACGCCGTGGATGTTTCCGCGCGTGCCCTACGTCGTCAAGGAGTTTGCCGCCGGCAGCCCCGCCGAAAAGGCCGGAATGGCCAAAGGCGACGCCCTCGTGGCGCTGAACGGCGAGTCCCTCACCTATTTTGACGAGTACCTCGACCGCATTCCGAAGCTCGCGGGCAAGTCGGTAACCATCACCGTGGACCGCGCCGGCGAACGGGTTGATTTGCCCGTGACGGTGAGCGAAGAAGGCAAAATCGGCGTGTACTACCAAGACAACCTCGCGTCGTTTTTCCCCGTGAAAACCGAGTACCATGGAGGCTTGGGCGCCCTTCCCTACGGCTGGGACCGCGCCGTCTCGACCCTCTCGTCGTACGCGCGCCAGATCAAGCTGATGTTCCAGCCCGAGACCGGAGCCTACAAGGAGGCCGGCGGCTTTTTGACCATCTTGAAGCAGTACCCGAGCACCTGGGATTGGGAGCATTTTTGGGGCTTCACGGCCTTTTTAAGCCTGGCCCTGGCGTTTTTAAACGTGCTTCCCATTCCCGCTTTGGACGGAGGCCACGCGGTTTTTGCCTTGATCGAATGGATCACGGGCCGCGCTCCGAGTACCCGCGTTATGGAGGGGGCCCAAATGGTCGGCTTCTTCTTGCTCTTGGCCCTTTTTGTCTTGGCCAACGGCAACGACCTGTTTAAGGCCTTGGGGCTGTAGCGGAGCAGAGCTCCGCGCAACCAGTAGCTAGTAACGAGTTGCTGGCTGCTAGCCCAACGCCACGTCCAGCGACATCATGACGGCGAACCCGGCAATGAATCCGAGGGTGGCGATGTCGGTGTACTTGTCGCGCTGCGTTTCGGGAATGACCTCTTCGACGACCACGTAGATCATGGCGCCAGCCGCAAAGGCGAGGGCAAAGGGAAGCACGGGCTGCATGTACATGACCGCTACGGCTCCAACCACGCCGGCGACGGGTTCGACGATGGCCGAGAGCTGTCCGAACCAAAAGCTGCGAAAGCGCGAAACGCCCTGCCGGCGAAGCGGGAAGGCCACGGCCACCCCTTCGGGAAAGTTCTGGAGGCCAATGCCAATGGCGAGGGCCACGGCGGCCCCGAGGGAGGCGCCGTCGATTCCGGCCGCGTAGGCTCCGAAGGCGACACCCACCGCCAAGCCCTCGGGAATGTTGTGCAGGGTGATGGCGAGGACGAGGAGGGTCGTCGACTTCCAGTCGGTTTTGACGCCTTCGATTTCAGACGGGCCAAAGTTGATGTGCAGGTGCGGAACGAGTTTGTCGAGACCGAACAAGAAGAGCGCGCCCGTTAGGAAGCCTAGCACGGGCGGAATCCAGGGGATGTAGCCCTGAGCCTCAGACATTTCAATGGACGGGGCGAGGAGGCTCCAGTAGCTGGCCGCGATCATGACGCCGCCGGTAAAGCCGAGCATTCCGTCGAGGACTTTGCGCGGCAGTTCTTTGAACAGGAACACGAGGGCCGCTCCAGAGGCCGTCACGAGCCACGTGAAGGTGGTCGCTAAGAACGCGAGCAGTACGGGGTGGTAGGAGCTTAACGTTTCAAGCATGGTGAAGGGGTTTCTATGTTTAAAGGTACGCAAACGACTGAAGGCGATTGCGGGAAGGGGAGTCTTGTTGCGGGGGGTGGTCTGGGGCGGGCGGTACGTCACGGGATTTTACCCTAGGTTTGCGCTATGGTGGCCACGGTTGACGCAGTGTTTGAGCTCCCCGAAGGCAAGTCGGTCTTTTTTGCGAGCGATTTGCACTTGGGTGCGCCGGATGCGGGAGCGAGCGCGGAGCGCGAGCGGGCCTTTGTCGCCTGGATGGATTCCATCAAGCCCCGCGCTGCGGCACTCTACTTGGTGGGCGACGTCTTTGACTTTTGGTTTGAGTACCGCCACGCGATCCCTAAGGGCTTTGCCCGGCTGCAGGGCCGCTTGGCCGATTGGGCCGATTCCGGAATTCCCGTTTTTATGTTCACCGGCAACCACGACTTGTGGATGCATAACTATTTCTCGCAAGAGTTTGGAATACAGGTTTTTCACGAACCTGTGCGCCATGTTTGGAGCGGTAAACACTTCGTGGTTGGCCACGGAGACGGCCTCGGCCCTGGGGACACGGGATACAAACTCTTGAAGCGGGTATTTACTTTTAAACCGTTTCAATTTCTTTTTCGCTGGCTTCACCCCGACCTAGGCATCGGTCTGGCGTCGTGGTTGTCGCGCGGAAGCCGTGCCCGCACCGGCCACGAAGACTACGCGATGACCGACGTGACCCGCGAGGCCATTTACCTCTGGGCGCTCGACCAGCACCGCAGGGCCCCCGCAGACTTTTGGATTTTTGGCCACCGCCACTACCCAGTGAACGTCGATTTTCCCGCAGGCCGCGGCACCTACGTCAACCTGGGCGATTGGATTAAATGGCGGAGTTGGGGGGAATGGGACGCGGTAGGGTTCAAGCTGAATCCATAAAAAAACCCGAGGCAAGTCGCCCCGGGTTTTGCATTTGCCGAAGAAAAAGGCTTACTTCTTAGCCGCCGCGTAGCGCGACGCGACTTCGGCCCAGTTGATGACGTTGAAGAAGGCCGAAACGTAGTCGGGACGACGGTTTTGGTACTTCAGGTAGTAGGCGTGCTCCCACACGTCGAGGCCGAGGATGGGGGTTCCGGCGCAGCCCACGCTGGGCATCAGCGGGTTGTCTTGGTTGGCGGTGGAGCAGATTTCGAGTTTGCCGGCGGAGTTCACGCAAAGCCATGCCCAGCCGGAACCGAAGCGAGTGGCTGCGGCCTTTGCGAAGGCTTCTTTGAAGGCGTCAAAGCTTCCGAAGGTGGCGTTGAGGTCGGCCGCGAGGTCGCCCGTGGGCAGTCCGCCGCCGTTGGGGCTCATGAGCGTCCAAAACATGCTGTGGTTGTAGTGGCCGCCGCCGTTGTTGCGCACGGCAGGCACGTCGCTGTGGTGCTTCATCAGGTCCTCAAGGCTTTTTCCGGCCATGGGAGTGCCTTCGATCGCCGCGTTGAGGTTGTTGACGTAGGCTTGGTGGTGCTTGCCGTGGTGGATTTCCATGGTCAGCGCGTCGACGTGCGGCTCAAGGGCGTTGTGCGCGTAGGGGAGGTTGGGAAGGGTAAACATTGGATCGGATTTAAAGCGTTTAGTGCGGATTTCCTTCAAGGGATAACACAAAAATAGGGCCTAGGGTTGGGCCGGCGCGTTAACTTTAACCTCGATGGCCAGCACGAGTTCGGAATCCGCCCGCATTGCGGTCTACAGCGCATCGGCGGGGGCGGGCAAAACCTTTCGCCTGGCGGTCGAATACGGCGCGGCGGCCCTCGCCCGCCCCGACGACCCGGGCGCCTTTCGGCGCATCCTCGGCCTCACCTTTACCAACAAGGCGGCGCACGAAATGAAAGACCGCGTGCTGCGCACGCTCCAAAAAGCGGTGGAACTGGACGATCCCCTGACGGACCCCATCGCCCGAGAAATTGCGGAACTCCTGCAGGTCGACGCGGCCGAACTCCGCCGACGGGCGGCCGCGGTCCTGAGCGAAATGCTCCACGACTACGGAGCCGTTTCCCTCGGAACCCTGGACCAATTCACCCACCGATTGGTCCGCACGTTTGCGATCGAATTGGGCCTTCCGAGCCAGTTTGAGGTGGAGCTCGACGACGACTACCTCTTGGACTTGGCCGTGTACGAGCTGATGGCGGACCTCGGAACCGATTCCGCCCTCACCCAACTCGTGCTGGATTTTGCCCGCGCCAACCTCGAAGACGACAAGCAGGCCGACGTGTTTGACGCGCTTAAAGCCATGGCCAAGCACCTGAGCAAAGAGGCGTCGGCTGAAGCCGTGGCGGACCTGCGCGAATGGGACTTGGAGCGCCACCGCCAACTTCAGTCCAACCTGCGCCAGAAGGCCACGGACCTGCGCGCTCAAATGCGGGCGGCGGCGCCCAAGCTGCTGAAGCTGCTCGCTGCGCTTCCGGCGGAGTCGGTCAACCGGGCCGACTGGTACGCGAGCTACTTCAAAAAGCTCCGCAAGCCCGACGCGAAGCTGTGGGTTCCGGGGGCGCACGTGCGCAAGTCCCTGATGGGCGACCCGGTGGCGATTTTGAAGGTGGGGGCGCAAAAAGACTCCGCGCTAAGGGCCCAAGCCGAAGAAGTCGTGGCGCAGATGAAGGAGCTGCTGGGGGACCCCCTCGAAACCGCGCTCGACGGAGTGGTGCTCGACTTGCTGCGCCGCCACGACCGCAGCGCCTCGGTACTCAGTGAGCTGGCCCGCCGGCTCGAGGACGTGCTCGACCGCCTTAGGGTGCAGCCGATTTGGAAGTTTCAGCCGCTGATCCACCGCGAGCTGCGCGAACAGCCGACCAGCTACCTGTACGAACGCTTGGGCGAGCGCTACGCCCGATTTTTGGTCGACGAGGCCCAGGACACCTCGCGCATGCAGTGGGCCAACCTCTGGCCGCTGATGGAGCACGCGCTGACCGGCCGCGAGCTGGACGCCGGAGCCATGGTGGTCGGCGACGGCAAGCAGAGCATTTACCGCTGGCGCGGCTCAGACGCCGAAGAGTTTTTGGACCTGGTGGCGCGGGCAAAAGAGGGCCGTAGCCCCTCAGACGCCTTGCCGGCCCTCGCGGGCATGACCGGGTTTGTGGCGATGGGCGACAACTGGCGCAGCCGGCAGGGAATCGTCGCGTTCAACAACCGTTGGTACACGGGTTTGGCGACCAAGCTCGGCCAGGACGACCACCGCACCGCGTACGCCGATTCGGCGCAGAATCCGCGCGGAGCCTCCGGCGGATACGTCCAGCTTCGCGCGATCGAGGCCGAAGACAAGTCCGAGTTTGATCCCGCCGTGCTCGACGCGTTGGTGGCCGACGTGCGGAGCCGACGTGCCGCCGGCTGGTCCTGGGGCGACATGGCGGTAATCATGCGCCGCCGCGCCGAGGGCCGCATGGTGGCCGAGCGCTTCGCCGCCGAGGGAATCCCCCTTTTGTCGTCGGAGCTTCTCGCCGTGACGGGCTCCGCCGCGGTTCAAGCCATGGTGGCCCTGTTTCGATGGATGCTGCGCCCGGGCGAGCCCGAGCGCGAGTGGGAGGTGCTGCGCGGCCTGCGCCGCGCCGGCGTATGGAAGGCGGGAACGGAGGAATGGCTCTTGCTCGGCCAGTCGCGCCGCCGCGTCCAAGACGCCCCCATCCCCGAGGATTTTGAGCCGGTGCTGCGCCGCATTCTGCCGGGCTGGAGCCCCGAGGTCGCCTGGCGCCTCAGCCTGTACGAAATGGGGGCCTACACCGCCCGGGCGCTGGGATTCAACGCCGACGCGGACGCCTTTGTCTTGCGCCTGCTCGACGCCATGCTCGACTTTTCGAAGCGCCAAGTCAACCGGCTCGAGGCCTTTATGGAGGAGTACGCCCGCCGGGCCCCGATGTGGAGCGTGTCGGCTCCAGCGGGGGCGGACGCGGTGGAACTGCTCACCGTCCACAAGGCCAAGGGCTTGGAGTATCCGATCGTGTTTTTCCCTTGGGCGCAGCTCGACCATCCGCGCTTTGACCCGGTGTGGCTCGATCCGCGCGGAGTACTCGGGCCGGACCTCGATTTGCCGCCGTCGGCGCTGGTTCCGCTCACCAAGTTCAGCTCGAATGAGGGCTTGCTC
>JBEGTJ010000052.1:0-11110 GCA_041179465.1 Bacteroidota bacterium
ATTGAATCCAAGCTGCACGCCCAGCGGCCCGACCAATGGATTCCGCTCTACACGCAGGTGACCTTCAGCCACATTCCCTACTCGGTAGCCCTCGAGCGCGGACGCCAAATGGACCGCGTCTTCGCCGAGGTGATGCAGTGGCCCGATATCGCCGAAAACTGGGACCAGCCCGAGACTTTGGCGAAGATTTGGGAAGTCGCCGACAGGCACCTAGTAACTAGTCACTAGCTACTTCAGTGCCGACCGCACCCGCTTGAACAGCGCGCTGCGAAACACGTAGTCCACGACTTCCTGGTCGGTGGACTGAAGGATGTCGGGACCGGCGCCTTCCCAGACCTTGTAGCCGTGGCGCATGAGCACCACGTGGTCGCCGATTTCGAGCACGGAATTCATGTCGTGGGTGTTCACCACCGTGGTCATTCCGAATTCGTGGGTGATTTCTTGGATGAGCTGGTCGATGACGATGGACGTTTCTGGGTCGAGGCCAGAATTCGGCTCGTCGCAAAAGAGGTACTTGGGGTTGAGGACGATGGCGCGGGCAATGGCGACGCGCTTTTGCATTCCGCCCGAGAGTTCCGCGGGGTTTTTGGCGAGGGCCGACTGCGGAATCCGCACGCGGTCCAGGCAAAAGGCGACCCGCTGGTCCTTTTCAGCCGCCGACATCGTCGAAAAGAAGTCGAGCGGAAAGCGCACGTTTTCTTCGACGCTCAAGCTGGTGAACAGCGCCGACGCCTGAAACACCATGCCCATCTCTTGGCGCAGCACCTTGCGGTCGCGCTCCTTCATGGCGGTCCAGTCGCGCCCGTCGAGCAGGACTTGGCCGGAGTCGGGCTGAATGAGGCCCACGATGGACTTGAGCATTACGGTCTTTCCGGAACCGCTTGAACCAATGATGAGGTTGCACTGCCCCGGCTGAAGGACCATGTCGATGCCCTTGAGGACCTCCTGGTCGCCAAAGGCTTTTTTGATTCCGCGCACCTCGATCACCGCTTACTGGAGCATGACATCCGTGAGGATGTAGTTGAACAAAATGATGCTGAACGACATGGCGACGACCGCCTTGGTGCTGGCTTTGCCGACTTCAACGGCTCCGCCCTTGACGTGGTAGCCGTACCAGGCCGATACCGAGCTGATGATGAACGCGAACACGACCGTCTTGGTCAAGGCATAGACCACGTAGTAGGGCTGGAACTCGTCGAAGTAGCCCATTAAGAAGTTGTCCGGATTCACCAAGTGCAGCCAATCTCCTGCGAGGTAGCCTCCGAGCAACCCCATGAAGATGCTGAAGATGACGAGCACGGGAAAAAACAGCAAGCTGGCGCCAATTTTGGGCAAAACCAGGTAGCTGGCGGGGTTGATGCCCATGACCTGCAGGGCATCCATTTGTTCGGTGACCCGCATGGTTCCGAGCGAAGAAGAGATGTTCGAACCCACCTTGCCCGCGAGGATGAGCGACACGATGGTCGGGGCGAACTCGAGAAGAATTCCTTCGCGCACGGCGACGCCGATGTAGAGGTCGGGAATGAAGGGGTCGTCGAGGTTGATTGCCGTCTGAATGGTAAGGACCGCCCCCATGAAGAGCGAAATGAACACCACCAGGGGAATGCTGCTCATTCCGAGCAGCTCGGTTTCGCGAATGAAGGACTTGAAGTACTCGCGCCACGATTCCGGGCGGCGAAACACCGCGCCCAGAAAGAGGAAGTAGGAACCCAGTCCACGAAAAAATCCGCCGAGCATCGTGTCCAAAGGTACGCTACCTTAGGGGCATGAAGCGACGACTTTGGATCTTGATGCTCGCCCTGGCCAGTGCGGGGGCGCTGGCTTCGTGCGGTTCCAGCCGCGGCTGCGACTGCCCCAACTTCAGGAATTAATCGAGGGTCACTCCCCAAGCGGCCACCGCGTAGCTGCCCAA
Source organism: Bacteroidota bacterium (assembly GCA_041179465.1). Lineage (GTDB taxonomy): Bacteria > Bacteroidota > Bacteroidia > Flavobacteriales > Schleiferiaceae > TMED14. The sequence goes on from JBEGTJ010000052.1 coordinate 1,913, forward strand.
GAGCAGCAGCGGAACCGCCAATTGGGCCACGGCCACCGCGACCAGCCTTCCTGCGCGGGGCCATTGGGCTTCGGTGCGCTCGGCCACGAGGAGCGAAACGCCCGTTTGGGCCAAAATCATCCACAGGAGCGGGGTAAGGCTGCGCGGATCGTAGTCCGTCATCCACTCGGTCCCGTGTTCGTAGAGGGTGACCCAGGTCCACGTCAAAACGGCATTGATCGGTAGGTGAATCAGCCCTCGGCGGGCCCAAGCTTGGTTGAGAAGGTGGCTCATAGTATTTAGGTAGCGGCAGGCAAGTTAGTTCACGTAGTTTTACGGCCGTGGACGCCCTGGATCGAAACTGGCGACGCCTTGCGGGGCGGATTCCGGCGGCTGCCGAGGCCGACGCGGCGCGCATTGTGCGGGCGTTTCGGGGCGAAATCGCGCTGACCCCGCCCCGAGCCAGCAAGTGGGGCTCGTACCGATGGCGGCCCGACCTCGGAGCCAAGATTTTTCTGAACCGCGACCTGAAGCCCGAGGCCATGCTCATCACCCTGCTGCACGAGCTGGCGCACGCCCAAGTGCGGGCCTGGGACGGCCTGGGTTGCGCGCCCCACGGAGCAGAATGGCAGAAGCGCTACCGCGAACTGCTGGCGCCGTTCATCGCGTTGCCCGAGGTGTTCAGTCCGGCGGTGGCCCGGGCCCTCCAGCGCCAGCTCCACAAGCCCAAGGCCTCGTGCGGCGCGGCGCCCGATTTGCTCCGCGCCCTTCGCGCGGACTCCAACCAACTGCGCGTGGAGCAGCTGCCTGAGGGGGCCTGGTTCCGCCTCGACAACGGCATGGAGTTTCGCAAAGGACCCAAGCGCCGCACGCGCTTTGCCTGCATCGAGAAAAAAACCGGCCGTACCTTTGCCGTGCACCCGCTGGCCGAAGCGGTGCGCACCGACGCATGAGTTCAGCCCTCGCCAACCCCCACTTTGAAATCGCCTTGCTGGGCGGCGGACAGCTCGGCAAAATGTTCCTCGCCGAGGCCCTGCGCATGGACGTGGGCGTGCGCGCCCTCGACCCCGACGCCGAAGCGCCCTGCCGCTGGGGCGTGCGCCGATTCGAGGTCGGCGACTTCAAAGACTACCAGACCGTTCTGGACTTTGCCCGCGGCGCCCAGTCGGCCGTGATCGAAATCGAAACCGTGAACGTCGACGCCCTGGCACAGCTCGAGCGTGAAGGCGTGCTGTGCTTTCCGCCTTCGTCGGCGCTGCGCATCATCCAAAATAAAGGCGCCCAAAAAGACCACTGGGCCGCGCACGGAATTCCCACCTCGGGCTTTGAGCGGTTCGAGAGCGTCGGCGCGTTGAAGGCTGCCGTCGCCGAGGGGCGTTGGACCCTTCCCTTCGTTTGGAAGGTGGCCCAAGGCGGCTACGACGGGTTTGGCGTCAGCGTGCTGCGCCGCCCCGAAGACCTCGAAACGCTGCCCGACCAGCCCTGCGTGGCCGAGGCCCTCGTCGAAATCGCCGAAGAAATTGGCGTCATCGTCGCCCGCCACCCTGACGGCAGTACGGCGGTGTTTCCGCCCGTGGCCATGGAGTTTCACCCGGTCGCCAACCAAGTGGAATTTGTGGTCTGCCCTGCCCCTTTGCCCGCCGAAGCCCTGGCGGAGGCCGAGCAGCTCGCGCTCCGCGCGGCCACTTCGCTCGGGATCTTTGGCTTACTCGCCGTCGAGCTCTTTTACACCCGCGACGGGCAGTGGCTGGTGAACGAGGTAGCCCCTCGGCCCCACAATTCCGGCCACTTGAGCATTGAGGGCTGCGAAACGTCGCAGTTCGAGCAGCTGCTGCGCTGCGCGACGGGGCTTCCACTCGGTTCCACGGCCCTGCGCCAGCCCACGGTGATGGCCAATGTCGTCGGTGCCGAAGGCCACCGCGGACCCGTCGCCTACGAAGGCCTGGACCGCGCGCTGGCGGTTCCGGGCGCCCACCTGCACTTGTACGGAAAAACACAAACCCGACCCTTTCGCAAACTTGGCCACTGGACGGCCGTAGGTCGCAACGTCGACGAAGCGCGTCGCCGCGCCGCCGCCGCCCGCGACGCCCTAACCGCCGTGTCGGCGCAACCTCAAAAGCTATGAGCACGAACACCCCCCACGTAGGCATCATCATGGGAAGCCAAAGCGACCTCCCCGTCATGCAAGGCGCCGCTGATCTGCTCAAAGAGCTCGGAATCAGCTACGAAATCACCGTCGTTTCGGCGCACCGCACCCCCGTGCGCATGCTCGAGTACGCCCAGCAAGCCGCCGACCGCGGAATCCAAGTCATCATCGCCGGCGCCGGCGGTGCCGCTCACCTTCCCGGCATGGTCGCCAGTGCCACGCCGCTTCCGGTCATCGGAGTTCCCGTGAAAAGCAGCAATTCCATCGACGGTTGGGATTCCGTACTGAGCATCCTTCAAATGCCCAAGGGCGTGCCCGTGGCCACCGTGGCCCTCAACGGCGGTGCCAACGCCGGCATCCTCGCGGCCCAAATTCTTGGAGCCTCAGACCTCGCCGTCAGGGCTCGAATTGCGGCCTACAAAGAGTCGCTGCGCCTCGCCGTCGAGGACATGGCGAAGTCGGTGGAAAACCTGTAGCTAGCAACTAGTTACTAGCTGCTAAAGTGCTTTTAACCGAGCCAGCACCACGTCCTTCTTGCGGTTGGCCACCGGAACGTTGGAATCGTCCTCGAGGATGAGGTATCCGCCGTCGCTGGGCACGTAGCGCTTGACGACGTCCATGTTCACGAGGTGCGACTTGTGGACCCGTTCAAAATCGTAGGGCGACAGGATCGACTCGTAGTCCTTGAGGGTGCGCGACGCGAGGAGTTTTTTGCCTCCGCGCATGAAAAACTGCGTGTAGTTTGAGGTCGACTCGCAGCGCAGGATTTCAGTGATGCGCACAATGTGCATGCCTTCCGTACTCGAAATCACCAACTTCTTGTCGCCGCGGTCGCGCAGGTTGTCGACCAGGGCGCCCAACTGGGCCGAAGGAAGAGCCGCTGAGGCCTTTTTGACGGCTCGGGCGAGCTCTTCGGGGTCGATCGGCTTGAGCAAGTAGTCGACGGCGCTGGCTTTGAAGGCGCGGAGGGCGTAGCTGTCGTGGGCGGTGACCACAATCACGGCTCCGGACCACTCGGGCTCGTCTGCCGAAAGGCGCTCGAGCAAATCAAACCCGAGTTCGCCCGTGAGGTGCACGTCGAGGAACAGCACGTCGGGCCGGTGGCCCAGCAAGAGCTCCCAAGCCTCGTGGACGCTCGACGCCTCGAGGACCTCGCGCACCTGGGGGCAAAACAAATCTAATTTTCCGCGCAGCGCTTTGCGGCTGGGGGCTTCGTCGTCGAGCAGTAGGGCCTTCATCAATGCGAACTTAACCTATGCTCCCCAGATTTCGTCGTTCGGGAGCGCAAGGACGACGCGCGTTCCCTCATCCAAGTCCTCTACGCTCAGGGTAAACGCTTGGCCCGTGGCTTCGCTCAGCGCCTTGAGTCGGCTGCCGAGAATCCGGGTGGCCATGGAGCGTTTTTGGCCCTCGTCCCCGGTGCGTTGGGCTGCGGCTGCCCCGCGTCCGACCCCGTTGTCTTCGACCTCTATGCGGAGCCGTTGGGGCTCCACGGCGCGGAGCACGCGCAGGCAAAGCCGCCCTCGGCGGCCTTGGAGCGGACGAAGTCCGTGCAAAATGGCGTTCTCCACGAGCGGCTGCAGCAGCATCGGCGGGACCGCCACGTCGGCGGGCTCCAGGTCCTCGTCGACTTCGAGCACGTAGTCAAAGCTCTGGTCAAAGCGCATCTGCTCCAAGGCGGCGTAGTGCGCCAAGGCGTCGAGTTCGTCGCGCAGCGCAACCCGCTCCTGTTCCGCCTTCTCGAGCGTGTAGCGCATCAGTCGGGCGAACCGGTTGAGGTACTGCACGGCCTCGCGGGGCTTTTGCTCCATCACAAACGACGAAATTGACTCCAAGGCATTGAAGGTGAAGTGCGGATTCATTTGGAGTCGTAAGGCCATGCGTTCGAGTTCCGCCTTTTCGCGCGCCCAGGTGCGGGCTTCGCGGCGGCGTCGGAGGCCCAGTGCGCCCAGCGTTCCTCCGCCCACCAAAAGCACCAAGGTCAACGGCACCCAAAAGCGGGGCTGGGCCCACCACGGGCGCGGAACCCACAATTTGAAGCGCTGAAGCGGCTGCGATTGGAGCTCAAGCGCGTGTTCGCCCGAGGAAACCCCCGAAAGCACGATGCTGCGCCCCGCGCCCAGATCAATCCAGGCGCCGCCGTCGAGGCGGTAGCGCAAACTGCGGCCTTCGGCGTGCGGATCGCCCAAGCGCGCCACGCGGAGGAGCACCTGGGCTCCCTGACGGCCCTCGTGGACCTCCCAACTGCGCAGCACCCAGCGAGGGCTCCCCAGGGGTGCTACGCCCCGACCCGCCGAGCGCACAAAGAGACCGCGGGCTCCCCAATTCCAGGCATAGCCGGTCTCCTCCCAACGGCTACGGGTCCGAAGCGCCGAGGGGGGCGGAGCGCAGGCAGTCCATGCGCCGTCGGTCCACGACACCCAGCCAGTGGTGGTTTGCAGGACGGGCACTCCGCCCATCCAGCCCGCGTCGAGCACCCAGTCCGCCAGGCGGGAACGCCACGTGCCGCCCGTCCATTCCAGGGCCCCAAACTCGCCGTAGAGCAGCCAGCGTCCTTCAGGCAGCTCGACGAGGCCTTTGGGCACGCCGGCCGCGGGCAGCCGAAGCGCGGTGCGCCCCTCAGGGCGAATGAGTTCCAGTCCGCTGCTCGAAAGCACCGCAAAGCAATCGGGCGCCCAGCGCACGGCCGAGATGATGCGCCCCACGGAGTAGGCCGCGGTCCGCACGTCGTACCATTGTTCCGGCCTCGGAATGCGGAGCATGCCGTCGCGCGCCGCCAGGAGCAGTCCCCCGTTGCCGTCGGGAGCCAAGGCCGCCGCAAGGTCAAGCGGCGTTCCGCCAAGTGCCGTCATGGGCTGCACCTCGTCGTCGACCCAAAAGAGCCCTTCTCGGCTCGCGAGCCACCACGACGAGGGGTCCTGGGCCGGAACCCACTGGGCGTCGGTGAGCTGCGCAGACGAAGCCACCCATCCGTCGTCGGTCAGTCGCTCCAACCCGCGGTCCGTCTCGGCCCAAACGCCCGTTGCGTCGACGGCGGCCGAGCGCACCGCCTGATCGCGAACGCGCGTCCACCGTCCCGACGAGCCCCGCACCCAGAGTCCTTTGGACGACGACACCCACCAAGCGGAGCCGCGTCGGCCAAACTGGGTAGCGCCCGACAGCGATTCGAGGGGTTCTTGGGTGAATCGGCCCTCGCCCCAGCGCAACCAAAGCCCGTCGGGCTTCAAAACCCACAGCGTATCTCCGTGCACCTCGACGTCGACCACGGGCCCCGACATTCCGTCGACCGCGGCGGCGGGACCGTCGAGGGGGATCCAATACAAGCCGTCGGAGGTTGCCGCAAACGCCCCTTGGCGCTGCGGGGCCACGCCCAGCACAATGGGCGGAACCTGCGGCCACTGGGCGGCCAGGACGGCCACCCCGTCGTAGCGGAGCACGCCCTCGTCTTGCGTCGCCAACCACCACAGCCCGTCGGGCCCTACGGCGGCGTCGAGCACTTCGCGGCCCCGAAGCTGGGCGTCCGCCGCCCGCACGTCGACGGCAAAGGCCAGCCGCTGCCCGCGAAGCGGCAGCGCGACCGCGAAGAGGACCAAGATTCCGAGCGCACGCACCGAGCGAAGGTAGCCCGTTAGCCCGAAACATTCGTTTGCACGCAGCGCCACCCGACGGGCGTGCTCCTCCTTTGCCGCATGAAGCACCTCCTCGTTCCCCTACTCGCCTTGGCGGCGACCGCGCCCCCGGTCTGCGGACAACTTCCGACCGAACCCTGGTTTGAATCGAGCCTGCAGCGACCCTGGTGCGCCTGGGTGCAGCATGCGGGCCCTGCGCCGGGGTGGACCCAAGCCACCGTGGCGGCGCGCCGCAAGAACCTCGATGCCGGCCTTCGAGCCGACGCCCTCGGAATCGGCGCATGGACGATGGCCACGCTGAATCTCGGAACGCCTTCAGCCTCCGCAGGGCGCGCGGGACCCCAAGTCCTAAAGGCCTCGATGGGGCTGGGCTGGGAGCGGCGACGGCCCCACGTTTTGGTCCGCGCCACCTGGGGACCCTGGACCCTGAGCGCCCAACCCACGGTCGGGCAATGGTGCGCCGGATGGCGCCAGCTGCAGACCTCGGGGTGGACCTTCACGACCCAACTGCGGCAGGACCTGGCCGCCCGGCGAAGTGAATTCGTCTTGGGCCTCGAACGGCCCGACCTCGCGCTCTACGCCACTTCGCTGGGCCGCTGGCGCCTGGTGTACCGCCGAAACCTGCTTCAAATCAGCGTTGGCGGAGGCGCCCTCCTCCAAAATGCCCTGGGAATTGAAGCTCCGGACGCGCTCCAATCTGCGGCACCGTGAACGCAGGCCCTTTCCGCGCCGGTCGGCGACTGGCCCTTGCCCTTCTTCTTGGGGCAGCCGGTACCGCCCGACTCAAGGCCCAAAACGACCTCGCGCTCCTGGCCGAGCTGTGCCAGCACACGCAGCCCGATTGGACCGACGCGCAACGCGATTCTGCCCAGGTCGCCTGGGCGCAATGGACGCGCTTGAGGCCGCCGCACTACGCTGAGGCCTTGGCGTTTTTGACGCCCGACCAGCAGTTTGCCCTCGAGCGCTACCAGGCGCAATTTGGTTGGCCGCGCGACAGCACCGAATGGCGCGCGCTTCCTTTGAGCGGACCGCAGCGGGAACTGCTCCAGCGGCTTTACCACGGAGCCCTTGCCGGCGGACGCTCCACGGCCCGGCGCGCGGTTGAGCCCGCACTGGCAGGGGGCTGGAGCTGCAGCAGCTGCCGCTTCCCGGGAATGAGCCCTTCCCAACTCGCTTCAGGGCGTCGCCTTGCGCTGGTCGGACCGAGTTCGCGGTGGAATGTGCTTCCCTGGGGGCTCAAAAGTCCCGACGACGCGGCCCTTCGCGGCTTTTGGCATCCCGAGGTGGGGGGCCTTGCGCTGCATCCGGGGCGCTTGCCCTCGGGGGCTCCGGCATGGGCACGGTCAGTGGAACGGGTTGCGCTGAGCCGCGGACCCGCTTCAGGATGGCTTGGCGAGGTGTCGCTCCGGGGGCCTTTTGTTGCCGCCGCTCTGAGCGGAAGTGCGCACGGCTGGTGGCTGGTCCAGGGAACGTGGTACGGCCCTGGCGGACTGTGGGTCAGCGTGCAGCGCGAACGCCACCGCCCACCGGTCGGAGCCATGTTTTGGGAACGGCCGGCGGCGAGCGCCACTCCGTGGCGCGCGCAGCGCGGTAACCGCGCCACCGCGGCCCTGCCGCTGTGGGCCGGCCGCCTAACCATGGCGCACACTTCGTCGGGACCGTCCGCGAGTTGGGCAAGCAGCCATCGAAGCGCCACGTGGACCCCTGGACAGCTCGCGTGGGGACAAAGCATGGAGGTCAACCCGCGGGGCGGCCTCGCGCGCGGTGACCTCACCCGGCGCGGCCTCGCGCGCAGTGATCTCCCCCGGGGCGGCCTCGCGCGCGGTGACCTCACCCGGGGCGACTCCGTGCAGGGCGCGCGCCCGACGGCCGCCGCCGGCGTTTGGAGGCTGCGGGGCACCCTCTACTTGGGCCGGGCGCAGGGTGCTTCCCTGCAGCTGAGGCGGCAGCGGGATCGGCTTCAGTGGGAAGTTGGGGTGGCGGCCCTCACGGCCCGCGAAGACGTGCTTCCGCGCGCCCTGGGCCCCATGGGGCTTTGGCGGCCGGGGGCTACTGGGGAATGCGCCGTGGCTTGGATCGACGGGGTGCAGCGCGCAAGCCTTAGGCTGCGGTGCGCTCCGAGCGGATGGTCTGCCAGCCTTAGCGCCCAGTGGGACCTGTCGTCGGTACCGTTCCAAAGGCCGCCTGAAACTGCGTCCAAAAGTCCGGAAACGACTTGGCCACCGCCTCGGCGCCCGTGAGCTGAACCGGGTGGCGCAGCGAAGCGAGCGCGGCACAAAACGCCATGCGGTGGTCTTGGTGGCTGTCGAGCTTCAGGCATTCGCCGTGCGGGGCGAGCCCGGGCGTCCACTCGATCCAGTCGGAACCGTGACGCACTCCGCAGCCCAGGGCCGCGAGGTAGGTCGCCGTGGCGTCCAGGCGCGGAGATTCCTTGGCATTCAGCGTGTGAAGGCCCGTCGCCCGGCCGGGTCGGCCGCCGAGCGCCGCAGCCACCACGGCGGGCATGGCCAGGTCGGGGGTGTCGGCAAAGTCGGGATTCCATGCGTCCCGCCTCCAAGGGACTGGGCGAACGTCCAGGCTTCCGTCGGGGCTCGAGGCGACGGAAAAACCCAGTTCGGCGCCCCAGTGCGCGGAACGGGCGTCGCCCTGAAGGCTCGAACCCGACAGGCCCTCTAAGCGAATCGGGATTCCGCTCAACCCCACGGCGGCAAGAAACACAAGGGCCGCCGACCAGTCGCGCTCAGGGGGCCAGGTCGGCGCGGGGCCCTCCCTCAGTGCCTGCGTCATCGCCAAGTAGGGCGCGCTGGCCACCCCGAGCGGAACCTCAAGTTCCACCGGCGCGCTGCAGCACGACGAAATCAGCTGAACGGCCGAGGCAAACTGGGAACTCAATCGGGCGTCCACGGAGACGACTCCGCCCCGAAGCACGGTGCCGTGGATGCGCCAGCCCAAGGGGTGGGGCTCGAGCTGTCCGCCCATGGACCGCAGGGCCGCGACCAGGGGCTCAATGGGGCGCTGGCGCAGGCGTTCGTCGGCCTGAAGAAGCACGTTCGCGCCGGGCTGGGCCGCCCAATAGGCCATTCCAAATCGGTAGGCCGTGCCCGCAGGCCCCGCGTCGGCGCGCCGAAGCCCGTCGGGACCGGCTGGCGCCTGAAGCACCCGGAACATGGCGTGCATGTCGCCGCTCCACCGCGCGTCGGGTTCAGGAAGGGGCTCGTTGCGCACCGCGCGCAGCAGGAGCAGGCGGTTGGCGAGGCTCTTGGCGTAGGGGAGTTCAATGCTGCGCATCTGCCGTCCACGCCTGGGTGAATGCCTCCTCGGTCAGGACATCGACCTGTTCGGCCTCGCCCGGCTGGGCGCACCAGACGATGCGGAGCTGGCCGCCGAGTTTCTTTTTGTCGTGCTGCATGCACGTCCACACCGCTTGGGGGTCGAGTTCGCGAA
>JBEGTJ010000053.1:0-11267 GCA_041179465.1 Bacteroidota bacterium
ACGCTTCGCGTATTTTTGAAGGATGGCCGGCAACACTTTTGGAACGCAGCTTCGCCTGACCACCTGGGGCGAATCGCACGGCCCCGCCGTGGGCGGAGTGCTCGACGGATTTCCTGCGGGAATCGCCTTGGACCTCCATGCCGTCGCTGCGGAACTGGATCGCCGCAAGCCCCGCGGGGCGGCCGGAACGCCGCGCCGCGAGGCCGACGCCGTCGAATGGCTTTCGGGGCTTCATCCTGAGGCGGACGCCCACGGACGCCGGGTCAGCCTCGGAACGCCCGTCGCCTTCTTGGTCCGCAACCAAAACACCCAATCGGGGGACTACGCCGGCTTGGCTGAGGTGTTTCGCCCGGGACATGCCGACGCGACCTACCAGGCCAAGTACGGAATTCGCGACGTGCGGGGCGGCGGACGCAGCTCGGCCCGCGAAACCGTGGCCCGCGTCGTCGCGGGGGCGTTAGCCAAACAGCTGCTCGGTCCCACAGTCACCGTGCGCGCGGCCGTCGAGCGCGCGGCAGGCATTTCGGCGAGCCATCCCTCTACCTGGGACTGGACCTTGCGCGACCAGAGTGCCGTAGGATGTCCAGACCTGACGGCATCTTCGGCCATCGAAGAAGAAGTAGCGCGCCGCCGCGGCGAAGGCGATTCGGCCGGCGGAGTCATCTACCTCGAGGTGCTTGGCGTTCCCGCAGGATGGGGCGAACCGGTTTTTGACAAGCTCCACGCGGTCCTCGGGCACGCCCTCCTGAGCATCAACGCGGTCAAGGGCGTCGAGTTTGGCGACGGATTCGCGGGCGCCGACCTCCGCGGAAGCCAGCACAACGACGCGCCCGACGCCGACGGCGTGGTCCGCCAGAACCGCGAGGGCGGAATCACCGGAGGCATCAGCAACGGCCGTCCCCTTACCGCCCGAATCGCATTTAAGCCGGTATCAAGCATCGCTTTAGCGCAGAACGCGTTAAATGCTCAAGGTGAGCTGCGAACCTTGAGCATTTCGGGTCGCCACGACGCCTTGGTAGTTCCGCGCGCGGTGCCCATTGTCGAGTCGATGGTCGCCCTGGCGCTCGCCGACGCGATGCTCTTGCAACGAATTCACTCCTAAGTTATCCCATGAAACTGCACCACAAAATCCTTCTTGGAATGCTCCTTGGCCTCCTTTGGGCCGTGGGTTCGGCCTATGCCGGCGGCGCCGAATTTACCGCGGATTGGATCGCCCCCTTCGGCACCCTCTTCATCAACGCCATGAAGCTCATCGCCGTTCCGCTGGTGCTCTTCAGCATCATTGACGGAGTAGGGCAGGTGGGCAATCCTCGGGCCTTGGGGCGCATCGGCGGAAAAACCCTCGGCCTTTACCTGATTACCACGCTGGCGGCCATCCTCATGGGCGTGTTTGCCGTCAACCTGGTTCAGCCCGGAAAAACCGCTTCCCCCGAACAACGCATGGAAAACCGGCGCGGATTTGAGGCTTGGCTGCACGCCAATAACCGACCGAGCCCCGACGGCCAGTGGCTTACGGACGCGACGGCGGCCGAAGCGGTAACCTCCGTGGATGCCCAACTCGACGCCCAAATCGCCGAGGTGCGCGGCGGAGACCGCGGTCCGCTCGAGTTTTTGCACGAAATGGTTCCGAGCAACGTCTTTGAAGCCCTCTCCGACGGAAGCATGCTGCAAATCATCGTGTTTGCCATCTTCTTTGGCGTCATTCTGGTCCTGATGCCGCGGGAACAGACCGACCGCGTGCGCCCCCTGATGGCCCAGCTCTCTGCGGTGTTTGTGCACATGGTGGTGGTCGTCATGAACGCGGCGCCCTTCTTCGTCTTCGCGCTCATGGCCGGAACCCTTACGCAACTGACCGGCGACGACCCTGCGCGCCTGCCCAATTTGCTTCAGACCTACGGAACCTACATGCTCACCGTTTTTGGAGGCCTGGTCGTGCTCTTGATCACCCTGTACCCGACCTTGGTTTGGCTCGGCGCCCGCAAGCACGGGTGGTCCTGGCTTAGGAGTTTTCAGTTTTTCTTTCGCGGAATGCGCCCGGCCCAGCTGCTCGCCTTCAGTACCTCGTCTTCGGCCGCAACCCTGCCCGTCACCCTGGAATGCGTGCACGACAACCTCAAGGTCGACGAGCAAGTAAGCCAGTTCACGCTGCCCATCGGGGCCACCGTCAACATGGACGGAACCAGTTTGTACCAAGCCGTTGCCGTGATTTTCTTGGCCCAGTTTCACTTGGTGGACCTGAGTCTGGCCCAGCAGGCCACCATCGTCCTCACCGCAGTGGCCGCCTCGGTGGGGGCGGCGGCGATTCCGTCGGCCGGCCTCATCATGCTGATCATGGTTCTCGACGCCGTCGGGCTCAACCCGGCGTGGATTGCGCTCATCTTCCCCGTCGACCGCATTCTCGACATGTGCCGCACGGTGGTCAACGTTTCGAGCGACGCCGCCGTGGCGCTCACCGTGGCGGCCAGCGAAGACCAATGGCACGGGGCAAAGTAGGGTTTCGAGTGGCTGGTTGCTGGTTGCTGGCTTCGGGCCGGGGGGCTCCAGGCTTACGACCAATGAAGCAAGAGACCAGAGTCCAGAAGCCGGACCCCCGATTTGCTGCACTCGTTGCAGGTTGCTTGCTTTTTGCGCTCTCAAGTGAAGCCCAAGTTCAGCTGGGCGACTGCGAAAAAGCAGGCCCACCCTCAGCGCAAGTGCTCAAGGCCGAGGGATCTTTAGCCAAAGGCGACCGCCCGATGGCCCAAGTGTACGTTTCGAGCTTGCGCCGCAAGGAACCCGAGTCCGTCCACGTTTGGTACCTCGACGCGGAACTCGCGCTGCTCCTCGGCGAAGAGCGCGCCGCCTTGGCCCTCTACGAAAAGGTCTACGCGGCCTGCCCCGACTACCTGAGCGACCTGGCCTTCCGCATCGGAGCGCTTCACGCGGGCCAAGGTCGCCGCGCCGAGGCCCAGCGGTACTGGGCCTCGCCCAACGCCGGGGCGGAGGCCCGGCGTTGGCTTAGCCGCTTCGCCCTCGAAGACTCCCTGCGGGCGCACCCCGTGCCCTTCAGCCCGGAACCGATCGACGGCTTGGCTACCGAAGCAGACGAATTTTTGGGCGTGCGCAGCCCCGACGGAAGCAAGTGGTACTTCACCCGCCGCCGCACCGTCGTCGACCGCAAAAGCGGCCCAGCGGCCCTCACGCGCACCGAAGAAGTACTCTGCGAGGCCCTGGTCGGCCCTGCTGGATTGGACGTGCGCCCGCTGGACCGCCCCTTCAATGCCGGGCTCAACGAAGGAGGCCCCTCGGTCAGTGCCGACGACCAGTGGATGGTGCTCACCTCGTGCACCCCCGACGCCAACGGCTACCGCAACTGCGACCTGTTCTTGGCCCACCGGGAACAGGGCGAATGGTCCACCCTCAAGCGAATCGACGAGCTGTCGCTGCCCGCTTCGTGGGATTCGCAGGCGGCCCTCTCCGCCAACGGAGACCGCATCATCTTCTCCAGCGACCGCCCTGGGGGCCTAGGCGGGCTTGACCTGTGGACAAGCACGCGCACCGACGCGGGAGGGTGGTCCGCGCCGCTCAACCTCGGTCCGAACCTCAATACCGAGGGCGACGAAAAATCTCCCTTTCTCCACGCCGACGGCAGCACCCTCTTTTTCTCCTCGAACGGCCACCCCGGAATGGGCGGATTTGACGTGTTTACCGCCGACGTGTCGCGCCCGGTGGTCCCTCTGAACCTGGGCTATCCGATTAACACCGAAGGCGACGAACTCGGCTTTGGGGTTCACGCCAACGAGCCCCTGGGCTACTTCAGCGCCCGCCGCGACCCGGGCGGATACGACCTGATGCGCTTTGTGCTTCCCGGTGCTGCCGCCGGCCGCGAAGTGGCGTTTGTGCGCGGAAGCGTCGACGGCGACCTGCCCGACGACGGAAGGCCCACCCAAATTCGCATTGAAAACCTGCGGACCAAGTCCAGCCAGACGGTGGTTGTGGACCCGGGGAGCAAGTCGTTTGTGGCGGTCATCGCTCGGGCGGACCTGGCCGAATCGGTACTGGAACTGGAGCACCCCGAGCTGGGCTACACGGCACTGCGCCTTGAGGAGTACACCGAAGACGAAGAAATTCCGGCCCTGACGGCCCGCAAGGCGCTGCCGGGCACCGAGTTCGCGCTGCGCAGCATTCGCTTCAAAACTTCGAGTTCGGAACTCAGCCCCGAGGACCAACTTGCGCTCCAGGGATTTGCGCGCTACCTCGAGCGCCATCCGACGTTCCGCATCGAGATTCAAGGGCACACCGACAACGTGGGCTCTGCGGCGGCCAACTTGAGCCTTTCGCAGCAACGGGCCCAGCGCGTCCTCGATCACTTAGTGCGCCTCGGCGTTTCGGCGGAGCGGCTGAGCGCCAAGGGCTACGGATCTGCCCGTCCGGTCGCCAGCAACCAAAACGAAGAAGGCCGCTCGCGCAATCGGCGAACGGCCTTCGAAATTGTGCCGTAAGAAGGGGGCTGCGAATTAAACGCGGCGCTCCTTGATGCGTGCGCTCTTACCGGTGCGGTCGCGCTGGTAGAAGATGCGTGCGCGGCGAACCTTACCCGTCTTGTTCACCTCAATTTTCTCGAGGTTGGGCATGTTCACCGGGAAGATGCGCTCCACGCCAATGGCGCCCGACATCTTGCGAATCGTAAAGGTCTCGGTGGCTCCGGCGCCGCTGCGCTGGATGACGTCGCCGCGGAAGAACTGCGTGCGCGTTTTTTCCCCTTCGACAATTTTGTAGTACACCGTGATGGTGTCGCCCGCCTTGAATGAAGGGAAGTCCTTCTTCTCAATGTAGGTCTCTTGAACGTACTTAATCAGATCCATGATCTCGTAATTATGCAATTCAAACGGCAACGTACTTCGCTTTGAAGCAGAGGTTGGGTCTGCGGAATCCCTTTTGGCGTAGTTCCTCTGGGGGCGGCAAAGGTAGTGCGAAAAACGAAAAGATTAGCTTCCCGCGCAATCTTGGTACACCGGGTTGACGCGAAGCGCCGTTTCGGCCTTTTTGCGGGCTACCCATGCTTCCAAAACTTCTTGACGGCGCTTGTTTTCGACGTAGTTCTTCAGCAGCGCCAAATCCTGGTCCAAATTGGCGCGGTGCGGCTCCACCTTGCTCCGCAGCTGAACGATGCGAAAGAACTCTTTGCCCTGGGCGTCGCGCACTAAAGCCGCCTCGCTGATGCTACCCGGCGTGAGGTTTTGGATCGCATAGAACACTCCGCGGTCGAGTTGGTCCAGGCTGAACTTGACGTCCATGGTATTGGGATTGAGCATGATCCCCGCATTCAGCTTGGTTTCTTCGTCTTGCGAAAACTGCTGGGCGGCGGCCTCAAACGTCAAGGTTCCGGCGACGACCGCGCCGCGAATGCTGTCGAGCCGCTGCTGCGCCGCGTCCAAGTCCTTTTGTTCGAGCTTGGGCTTGACCAAAATGTGGCGCAGGTCCAGTTCTTCGCCGCGCTTGGCCTGGAGCTGCACAATGTGGTAGCCAAATTCGGTGCGGAAGGGCTTCGAAATTTCGCCCACCGCCAGGTTGTAGGATACGGCGTCGAATTCCTTTACAAACTGCCCGCGCTTTATGCCTTTGTACTCGCCGCCGTTCCGGTTGGAACCCGGGTCTTCGGAATACAAAATGGCCATCGTGGCAAAGCTGGAGCCGTTGAGAATGCGCGTGCGCAGCTGCTCGAGCCGTTCCATAGCCTCTTTTTCGGCTTTCTCACTCACCACTGGGTTTAAAATGATCTGCGCCAGCTCGACTTCCGTGCCAATGAGTGGAAGGGAATCGAGCGGAAGCTTGCGAATTTCCTGCTCCACCTCTACGGGCGTAACCTTCACGTTCTCGGTCAAGGTGCCCTGCATGCGCTGCGCCGTCATTTGGTTTTTCATCAGCGGCCGCATCTCCTCTTTGATCTCGAGAATGGACTTTTTGTAGTATTCCGTGAGGCGGCGCTCGCTGCCAATTTGCGCAACGAGCTGCTCGATGCGGCGGGCGATGTTGTCGTCGATTTCGGAATCGCTCACGACCACCGAATCAATGGCCGCATGGTGAATCAGGAGCTTTTCCAATATGAGTTCCTGCAAAACGTCGCAGTCGCTGCGGTCTTGGCCTTCGCGCTTGAGGGTTTCCCGCATGATGCTGACGTCGGACTGCAGAATGAGCTCGTTGCCCACGACGGCAACCACGCCGTCGGCGAGGACGGGCTGGGCCACGGCGGTATGGCTAAGTCCGACCGCGAGCACCGCGGCGGCAAAGAGGGAACGAAAGGGCATAGGCATAAAAAGCAAACTTACGGCGGAGCGAACCTTAGGCGCCTACCTGCGCATTTCGTGCCAAAAGTTCGCGCGCCAAATTGAGGTAGTTCTCCGCGCCCGTAGACGCGGCGTCGTAAACCATAATGGGTTCGCCAAACGAGGGGGCCTCACTGAGCCGAACGTTTCGCGAAATCACGGTATCAAAAACCAACTGCTGAAAATGCTGGCGGACCTCATCCACGACTTGATTGCTCAGGCGAAGCCGCGAATCGTACATCGTCAGCAGCATGCCTTCAATTTGAAGTTGGGCATTCTGGAGGCTTTGCACCGAGCGCACGGTGTTGAGCAACTTGCCCAGTCCTTCCAGGGCGAAGTATTCGCATTGAATGGGGATAATCACTGAATCCGCCGCCGTCAAGGCGTTGAGGGTGACGAGCCCGAGGGAAGGCGCGCAGTCAATGATCAGGTAGTCGTAGTCTTCCTTGATCTCGGCCAGGGCGGACTGCAGCATGTACTCGCGGCGGGGCTTATCTACCAACTCCAGCTCGGCCGCCACCAGGTCAAGGTGCGCCGGCATCAGGCTCAAGTTGGGATTGCGCCCGTCGACGATGGCCTGAGCGGGCGGCACGGCGTGCTCCAGCACGTGGTAGGTGCCGGTTTTGGGCTCGGTCGGATCGTATCCTAGGGCCGAAGTCGCGTTGGCTTGAGGGTCGGCGTCAATGAGCAGCACGCGCTGCTCCAAAACGCCCAGGGCGCTGGCTAAGTTGACGGCCGTAGTCGTCTTTCCGACTCCGCCTTTTTGGTTCGCAACGGCAATGATTTTTCCCACAGCGGCGAAGGTAGCGCGGCAAACGGAGCTGCTTGCGGCTTGTGGAAAACTTAATCCGTGGCTCCGGTGCGCGGGGACAGCGTTCGGCGCACGACGCCGCAGTTCAGCATTTCGTCGCCGAAGTAGGGGTTCATGACCGCTTTCTCGCGGCTGATCCACGTGGCGCCCTCGTAGTCAAAGGCCATGGGGCAAAACTGAAGGTACAGGCTGTCGGTCGGAGGCTGCTGCTCCAGCGACACCAAGTAGGCCTGGGTTAGGGAGTAAAAGGCCTTGCGCTGTTCGTTGAGGTCCGCGCTTGCCGCAATTTGCCGAACGGCCGACTGCAGCTGCTCGCCGGGGCTGTTCGTCGCCCAGAGCGAGTCCAGGTGCTGGGCGGCTGCTTGGGCCTCCGTAGGGTTCGACGACACCAGCGCGTCTTTGATCCGCAGGTACTGGTCCAGCGGAACCTCAGCGTAGGCTTCCTTGAGGTAGGAATGCGCCGCAGGGGCCTCTGCCGAGGCGTTTTCGTTGGCTTCGGGTTGGGAACAGGAGGCCAGAAGGGCGGCCGCGGCAATCAGCAAATACTTCATGCGCCAAAATTAGGCCCTAGTTCCGTGCGTCGCGCATCGGATTGCTTCGCCACAGCTGCGCACCGGTCGGCTTCGGGAGCGCTTCCAAGTGCAGGTCGGCGTCGCCGCCCCATACGTTGTTGTACAGGTCGATGTCGGCGAGTTCGCGGAACGGATCCAAGTCAATGGACACCGCTTTTTTGGGCAGGAACACCGTTTTGGTGAATTCTTGTTCGCTCTGAATCCAGATCTCTGCGGGCCAGCGTTCGATGTGCGAACTGCCGTCGGCAAAGGTGTAGCGCACGACCACCGGCATGATGAGTCCGCCGACGTTCTTCACTGTGACTTCGTGCAGGTAGCCGTTGGGACCGGGTTTGAGGCCCGCCAAACGCTTGGCGTCGGCTTTGCTCACGGCGTGGCGGTTGTACTCGGTCACGTAAAAATCGCGGTAGGCCGGGTCCTTGTCCACTTTGGTGGGGCGGTTGCTGGTTTCGTTGCGCTGGTTGCCAATAAATGCGCCGTACTCGGCATCGGCTTCAGCTTTGCGCTGGGCTTCGAGTTCCTTAGGGTCAAGCGTCGGAACCGCCGCAATGCGCACTTTGCTCAGCTCTTGGTCTACGGCCTCGGTCGTGTAAAACCATCCGCGCCAGAACCAGTCGAGGTCCACGCCGCTGGCGTCTTCCATCGTCCTGAAAAAGTCGGCAGGCGAGGGGTGCTTGAACGCCCAACGGGTGCAGTAGGTTTTGAATGCATGGTCAAAAAGTTCGCGACCCATCACGGTTTCGCGCAAAATATTGAGTGCCGTAGCGGGCTTTCCGTAGGCGTTGTTGCCGAACTGAAGAATGCTCTCGGAATTCGTCATAATGGGCACTTGGTTCAAGGCCGGAGAGCGCATGTACTCCACGATTTTGTAGGCGGGTCCGCGGCGAGAAGGGTAGTTGACGTCCCATTCTTGCTCGGTGAGGTACTGCACAAAGGTGTTGAGTCCCTCGTCCATCCACGTCCATTGGCGCTCGTCGCTGTTGATGATCATGGGAAAGAAGTTGTGGCCCACCTCGTGGATGATGACGCTGATCATGCCGAGCTTCTCCGCTTCAGAATACGTTCCGTCGGGGTCGGGGCGGCCGCCGTTAAAGCAAATCATCGGGTATTCCATGCCGATGTCGTCGGTATGGACCGAAATGGCGCGCTCGTAGGGGTAGTCGACGGTGAATTTCGAATAGGTCTCAATGGTCTGCGCCACGGCACGGGTCGAGAACTGCTCCCATAGCGGATTCCCTTCTTTGGGGTAGAACGACTCGGCGAGGGTGGTGCGGTTGCCCACCTTGACGGTCATGGCGTCCCAAATGAACTTGCGGCTCGTAGCAAAGGCAAAGTCGCGCACGTTTTTCGCCGAGAACGTCCAAGTTTTGGTGCTCGTGGCCTTGGTCTTTTCGCGTTCGCGGGCTTCGGCTTCGGTAGCGATGATGACGGGCTTGTCGGTGGTCTTGCGGGCTTCGGCCAAACGTTGGCGTTGGGTCGCCGTGAGCACGCTCGCCTCGTTGGTCAGGGTGCCGGTGGCGGCCACGAGGTGGTCGCTGGGTACCGTAATGGCGACTTTATAGTCCCCAAAAGGAAGGGTAAACTCGCCTTGCCCCAGGAATTGCTTGTGCTGCCATCCGACGTTGTCGCCGTACACGGCCATGCGCGGAAAAAACTGGGCAATGGTGTAGAGGGTGTTGCCCTCCTCGTCGAAGTGCTCGTACCCGCTGCGGCCGCCGTCCTTCATGCGGTCGTTGATCAGGTAGTTCCAGGCGACGTAAAAGCGTACGCTCTGTCCTGGAGCAAGCGCCGCCGGAAGGTCGACCCGCATCATCGTGTTGTTGATCACGTAGGGGAGCTTGCCGCCGGTCGCGGACTTTACCTCGGTCACGTTAAATCCGCCTTGGTATTTGTCGACGTACTGTTCGTTGATCTGCTCGGGCGTGATGGACGAGGGAATGCTCCCTTTCTTGCTCTGGTCCGTCATGGAGCCGGGCTTCATCATGTTTTGGTCCAGCTGGACCCACAGGTAGGTTAGCGCGTCGGGGCTGTTGTTGCGGTAGGTGATCCATTCCGTGCCGGTAAGGACGTGGGTCTTTTCGTCGAGGGTCAGTTGAATGTCGTAGTCCGCGCGGTTTTGGTAGTAGGCGTGTCCGGGAGCCCCCGCGGCGTTACGGTAGCTGTTGGGCGTAGGCAGTTCCTGTTCCAGTTGGCGGAATTTGCTGTGCCCCAAGCGGTCGGCCGGAACGTGCTGGGCTTGCGCGCCCAAATGAAGAAGGCTCGCGCACGTGGTCGCGAGGAGGACGGAGTTTTTCATGCCAAATACCATTGAGATGCCAAATGTAGCGAAATACCGAGGGTCAGCGCCCCCAGAGCGAGGGCAAAATCTTTGGGCGAAAAGCCCCGGGCGGAGGCCATCCAGCGAACGACCAATACCGCCGCGACCACGCAGAGTTGGCCGAGCTCGATTCCGCCCGCAAACCAGCACCATGCGGACCAGAGGGCGCCCGGATCAGAGGGCAGCAAAGGCCCAAGGTCCTTGGCAAAAGCGAGTCCGTGGACGATTCCGAACGCAACGGCCACGGCGAGTTCCGGTCCAAACCACCCTCGACGGTTCGTTTTTGGGGCGCCTTTGAACCAAACCACGCGGCCGGCGGTAAACAACAGCGTGGCCAGCACCGACCCTTCGACCAGGCGTTCGTTCAAGGGCAGATTAAGTGCTACTTGTCCCGCCATAGCAGCGGTGTGCCCCAGCGTGAAGGCGGTAAGGGCGCCCAGCCACAGCTTATAGTCGCGCGGCGCAAAAGGAGCAATGAGGGCCGCCACAAAGAGAAGGTGGTCCCAGGCAGCGACGTCCAGGATGTGGTAAAAGCCCAGTTCGGCGAAGGGAGGTGTGTTCACCGCAATTCAATTTTAGGGTTGCTAGCCGTGCTTACGGCGTCAAGGCGGCCCTTGGGGCCACGAACAAAGTACACGTTGCGCTGGTCTTCAAAGCGCTCGTGGAGGAGCTTGTCGGTAACAGTGAGGGGCAGTCCGCCGTCCACGTGCATTCGAATTTCGACCGCGTCCGGTTGGTAGGTGAAACCGTCCACATAAAGGGTTAGTGCCTTGCGGCCACGGTACACGGTGAGCTTGCTGCGCACGTACTGCTCAGCTTGGCTGCGTCCTTCGGTGCGTTCGAGGCGGACTTTGGTTCCGCCCAACGACGCCGAGATGGCGTCTTCGAGGTCGTCGGTAAAGAGGCGGACGACCCATTCGCTGCGCTTCGGGCCTACGGAAATCTCGTGCGAGGCGAGGTGCATGGGATGGTCGCACCAAAAACTGCAATTAAAAGCAATAAAAACGGGGTAAAGAAACGCGTTCGCACAGGTTGCAAACCTAAACATTTCCTAATTTGATGCGATGAATTATCCCTACCAAATTCGCACCCACGACCAGTACCTCAACGCCTACCAGGCCGCGGCGAATGACCCTGAGGCCTTCTGGGCCGGAGTTGCCGAACACTTTCGCTGGAAGCGCAAATGGGATAAAGTGCTGGATTGGAATTTTGAGGAGCCGCGCATTGAATGGTTTAAAGGCGCCCAGCTCAACATTACCGAG
>JBEGTJ010000054.1:0-10966 GCA_041179465.1 Bacteroidota bacterium
CCTCGCCGAGGCGAGCGGTCTCGCGCAAAAAGTCCTTGAGCGCGAACCACGTAAAGCCTTGGGCCTCGCCCACGTTAATGGAAAAGCGCTGCTCCTGCGGGGCGTCCATGCCGCGCTGGCGCTTGGTTCCGCGCTCTTCGTAGCCTTCGCCTCGTTCCTTGCGCTCCTTTTGGGCGCGGACCGAGGGAATTTCAGCCTGTTCGTTCACGTAGTGCTGCACGAGCTCGTGCAGTTCGGCCGCAAAGAAGCGTTCGATCAGTTCGCGCGAAGTCATGTGCTCGAATTGAGGCATTACGGCCTCGACCAGCGGCTTGATGACCTCGGGGGCCTCGGGATGCGACGCAAACTCTTCGGCAAAATGGTTCACCTGGCGCGCCAAAACTTCGTCGCGCGTGGGCAACTGGCTCTGAATCATCTCGCGCTGAATCATCTTTTGAATGAAGGCGATTTTGCGGCGCTCCATGGGATTGATAAGGGCCCAGCTCTCCCCTGACTTGCCCGCGCGGCCGGTGCGGCCGCTGCGGTGGTTGTAGCTCTCGGTGTCGTTGGGGAATCCGAAGTGAATGACGTGCGAAAGGTCCTGCACGTCAATACCGCGGGCCGCCACGTCAGTGCAAACCAACAGCTTCACGCGCTTGTGGCGGAACGACTGCATCACCAAGTCGCGCTGCTGCTGGCTCAGGTCGCCGTGCAGAGCTGAGGCGGTGTATCCCTCGGCCACGAGGCGCTCGGCCAGCTCTTGCGTTTCGATTTTGGTGCGGCAGAAAATCATACCGTAAAGTCCGGGCGCACTGTCAAGAAGGCGGCGCAGGCCGCTGTAGCGGTGCTCCTTGGGCACGACAAACACCTTGTGGGTGACCGTGGTGGTGCCTGAGTTGCGCTGCCCAATCTGCACGCGGACCGGCTCGTTCATGAGGGTCTTGGTCATCGCGTCGATGGGCTTGGGCAGTGTGGCGCTGAAGCACCAAATGTTGCGGCCTTCGGGGGCTTGCTTGAGGACTTCTTGCACGTCGTCCCAGAAGCCCATGTTGAGCATTTCGTCGGCCTCGTCGAGCACGATGTACTCGAGGTCGTCAAACAGAACCTGGCCTTGGCGGTTCAGGTCGAGCAGGCGGCCCGGGGTTGCCATCAAAATGTCGACGCCCTTTTTCATGGCCGTGATCTGGGTGCGCATTGCGGCACCGCCGTAGACGGCGAGCATGCGGAGGCCTGTTTCGGCCGCGTACTTTTCCATTTCGGTCGAAATCTGCACGCAGAGTTCGCGGGTCGGAGCCAGAATTAACGCCTTCGGACGGTTTTTTGCCGACGGCTGGCCGTCTTCGAGCAGCATGTGCAGCAGCGGAAGACCAAAGGCGGCAGTTTTGCCGGTTCCGGTTTGCGCGAGCGCCACCATGTCGGTTTGGCCGTTGGCCCCTAACAGCAAGGGAATTGTTTCGGATTGGACAGGCGTAGCCTGTTCGAAACCAAGCGCTTGAATCGCTTGGAGGAGTTCGGCGCGAAGGCCGAGTTCAGTAAATGTAGACATCGCGAGGATGAGTTTAAGCCCTAATAAAATGGCCCCAACCCGCGGAGCCTTCGGTCGTAGAAAAGCATATCGTCCTGTAAGCCGGATTCTGTTCGCGCCTTGCGGCGCGCCCTTGCCATTGATCTGGGCAGTTGGTCACCCAACTGCTCTATCTGCCTACCCGCTGGCTCAGACGAGCCGTCTTCAAGCGCCAGCCTACATGGCATTTCATCCCGCGAGGTTTACCAAGCCATCAAAATTGCTTTTGACGCTGGTGGGCTCTTACCCCACCTTTTCACCCTTGCCCCCGGTACTCGTACGATGCATCCGTTGGCGGTTTCCCTCTCTGTGGCACTAGCTGTCAGCCCCAAGTTCCCCGTGGACTGCCTACCCGTTAGGTAGCGCGGTGCTCTGTGATGTCCGGACTTTCCTCCCTTTGGTGCCGAAGCGCTTCAAGGCGGCAAGGCGGACGATATGCGGGTGCAAAGGTACATTAAATAAAAAGACCGCCCGGGGTAGCGGGCGGTCTTCCGTTTTTGCGCCAACTGGTCGTCTACTTCTGCAGCGCAATGCGGCGCGTGACCACGCCCTCTTCGGTCGTCACCTGAAGCAGGTAGAGTCCCGACGCACAGGCACTTAAGTCGACTGGTTCGCGGCGAATTTCGCGAGCGGAATCCCAAGTGCGGGCCCACACCGTTTGGCCGGTTGCGCTTAGTACTTTGACCTGAACCTGCTGCGCCGACCCCAGCTCGAGGTCAAATTGGAAGGCTCCTTTCGTCGGATTCGGGTACATGGCCAGACTGCGGTCGAGCGGGGTTTCGCCCACGCTGATTCCTGCCACCGTTACCGGCACCACGAGGGTATCGGTTCCGCAGACGCCCGTGACGACCAGCGAAACGTTGTAGGTTCCGTTGGCCGCGTAGGCATGGCTCGTGAGCGCTCCGCTGCCCGTATTGCCGTCGCCAAAGTTCCAGTCAAAACTGGACGCGCTGGCCGCAAACGTGCTCGCCGTGGCGTCAAAGTCCACCGTGAGGTTGGTTGCCGTCGCCGCCTGCGGGGTACTGGTGAAGCTCGCACTTGGTGCCGGCTGATGGTACAGCGTGACTTCGCCGTCGGGACGCGGGCATCCGCCGCCGCCCAGCTGCCAGTTGTAGAAGTAGTAGTACGAGGTCGCATTGAACGTCGAACCCGTAATGGTCACGCTGCCGTCCGTCGACAGGTAGGGGTACGAAGCGCCGGTCGTGTTGCGCTGCAGTCCGCCGGCGTTGTTGGTGGTCGTGCTTCCCATGCGGTAGTTGCCCGGCGGCAGCGAAATGTTGACCACCAAGCGATTGAAGCCTGCTCCGGTCGACGACACGGTGACGGTTTGCACCGTCGCCAAGGTGGCCGCATCCTGAATCACCACGTCAACCAAGCCGGCGCCTTGAGCAAAGACGTCGACGCTGTAAATCATCGTCGGGGCGTTCACCGTGAAGAGCAGGTAGTGGTTCATCGCCGTGTAGTTGCCGGTCGTTCCAATCGTGTTGTCGAGCGGACCCACCTGACCCGAGGTCGAGGTCTGGCGCAGGACAAACGTGGTGTCGGCGGCGTTCATCGGACCCACGAGCAGGCTGTCTGAGGTTCCGAGGGTGTCGCCCGCCGTGGTCAACCAGAGGTAGGACTCGTTGGTCGTTCCTGCCGGGAAGTACAGCGTGGCCATTCCGCCCGCGCACACGGTATCGCTCGAGGCAACCGGAATTCGGGGAAGCGCGTCGAGCACGCTGCGGTTGAGCTGCAGCGTGTCGTTCGAGGTCTTGCCGTCGTTCGCCAGGTTCACGTAGCCGGTGAAGGTGAAGGTTCCGCCCACAACCGAATTTAACGTGCCCACGGCAACCGTGTCGGTCGCCAGCGAAGCCAGCGTACCGGGGTAGGTGGCCGTCAAAGTGGCTGTGGCAGGACCCGACACGTTGGCGCCCACGGCGAAGTTGGTCTGCGACGCAGTGCCCAGGTTGCGCACAATCACCGAAACGGCGCTGTTGGAGTCTCCGCACGAGTTGTTGCCCGGCACCAGCATACCCAGCAGCTGCAGGTCGTTGGCCAAAGGCGTGAATTCGTCGGCACCCAGGTCAGGCGTCGTGGCGGAACGGCTGTCGCCGTCGAGGTCTACCGTCACGCTCGCGATCGGCGTTCCCAAGTTATTGGGCCCGTTATTGACCACGTGCAGGTCGTCGCTGGCCGCAAAAATCACCGGGTTGTCGGTTGAATTCACGTTGAGCGCCGGATAGGCCGTCTTCCACGCTGCCAAACTCGCTTGCGCGGTGTTGTAGAAGACAAAGGTTGCCGCATTTGAGTTGTACAGATTGTAGTCCAGCGTGATGGAATCGGGCACGGAACTCTGGTACAGCGCGTAGGTGCCGCCCTTGAAGATGTTGTTGCGAACGTTCAGGTTTTTGGACGTCAAGGTCGCGGAGGTGCTCGAAAGGAGGTAAATACCGTACGTGTTGCCCGAGAACGTGTTGTGGTACATGTTCACGTGGCGCGGGTACGGGAAGTAGCCGCCGTAGCTCGTCGTGGACGCAAACATGTTGTTGGCAATCACGCTGTTGGTGGCGGGTTTGACCTGGTTATTGAGGTAGCCCATGGTGATCGGGTAGTACGAAACGAAGACCTCGTTGCGCTCCATGTTGACGTTGCCCACATAGTACAGGTAGTGCCCGTAGTTGGTCGTATTGCGGAGTCCGCGGACCACGTTGCCGTTCACCGTCAGGTTGCCCATGTAGTAGAAGTAGGTTCCGTAGTAGTAGGCCTTCGTAATGGTGTTGCCCGACAGGTTGATGCCGGTCGAGAATACCGTGGTGCTCGTTCCGTTGAAGCGCACGCCGTAGTACCCCCCTTTGATCACGTTGTCGGTTATGGTGATGTTGTTGGCGTTGTTGCCGTACCCCGAAACGCTCGTGAGGTTGGCTGACGAGGCAATGCCCGCCACCGTGCTGGAGGTGCCCACCGTGTCGGCGAAGATTTCGTTCTCGTCAATCACGATGTCGTGGGCGCCGCCCGTGAGCACGATGCCCGAGGCGGTGGGGTGCACAATGCGCAGCTTGCGCAGGGTCACGTAGTCGGTGCCGTTCAGGACCACGGCCGCAAACTGACTGGCCGTACCTTGAATGGTGGCCGTTCCGGTTGCGGGGCCCTGGAAGGTTACCGTGTTGGTGGCCGAGGCTCCGTTGAGCGTGGTCAGGTTCAATCCGCCGAGGTGCACATACGGAGCCAGGGTGAAGGTAACCGGTCCCGTAATGCCGCAGTTCGAGATCGCCGCAAGGGCGTTTTGCAGCGACGTGAAGTTGCTCGCGCCGGTGCCGTTGGAGTCGACGGTGTAGTTGCCGCTCAACGTAGAGGTGCACGGAGTCGAGAACGTGATCGGACCCACCCACTGGCCTAAGGTTGCCGCACAGGTGGACTGCACGTAGACTTGATACACATTGCCCGGCTGAAATCCCGTAATCGTGTATGGGTTGGTCGTGGCGTTGGCTTGGTTGGCGCCCGAACCGCCCGAACCAATCACGAAGCCCAAGGGGCCCCAAGCGACGGTCGCAGGAGTGGTAGCCTGGCCGCCCACCGTCCACGATACCGCCGCAGTAGTCGTTGTGGGCACGACATTGACCGAGGCCGCCGGGCAGGGAGCGGCTGTGGCCGTCAGCGCGGCATTGTCGATGAAGAGGTCGTAGTCGATGGCCCCAATGTGGGCGGCGCTGCTGATCTGGCTCTCGATGTAGAAAGCCAGCTTCACCAGGCCCGTGTAGGCGCTCAGGTTGACCGTGTAGGTTCCGCCAAAACGGCTCAAGCCGGAACCTCGGTGGTACTTGGCCAAGGCTTGGCTGCGGTTCCAGGTAGTGCCGTTGTCGGTCGAAATGAAGACAAACAAGGTATCGTCGGTTCCGAGAACCCCCGACGCCGTGCCGTTGGCCGCGGTAGCACCCATATCCCACTGGAAGTAGGTCGTGTGGGCCACATCGCCAAGATCAATGGACGGCGTGATGGTCCAACCCTGAGTGGCGTTCGACGTGACCGGCACTTGATTGCGGACGGCGCCCGTCGTACCGACGTTCAGGAAGCCGTCGACCATCCAGGCCGAGGTATTGGTTCCGATTGCGGTCGGGTTGGCCGCTACCGCGTTGCGCTCGGTCCAGCCTTTGGGTTTGGGCACGGCCGCCAAGGGGTCGTAGCCCGCAGTAAACGGCTCCACCCAACCGACTTGAATGGGCGTGATGAAGCTGTACGGACCGACCCAAACCGACGTAGTCGTGCCGCAGTTGCCCGCGAGGTACACGTCGTACTCGGTGTAGCCAGTCAATCCGGTCAACGTGTGGGTCAGCGTAGACACGGTAACGCCCTGCCCGGTTCCCGGAATAAATCCTTTGGGGCCCCATTGGAGGTTGGTTGAGGGCGACGTGCTGCTGTAGCTCACGGTGGCGGAGTTGGCGCGCACGTTGGTGATGCTCACGTTGAACGGCGCCGGACAGCCCGAAGGCGTGTACTCAATGGCGCCGAGGTCGGGCGTAGCGCTGCGGGCCGCGCGGTTGAGGTCGAGCGGAACTTTGGCCAACTGGTTCTCGCCCGCGTTGTTGTAGGCAAACGAAATCGGAGTCAAATCACCCGCAAGCACGTTGGTGAAAATGGGGTCGCTCGAAATGCTGTTGGCGTCGCGGCCGGTTGCCGAGTTCCATGCGGCCAGTGTTGGGTAGGTCACCGTGGTGCTGCGGGCGGCCACGAAATTGCTGGACCCGCCCACGGTCGACGCAAAGCGAATCGCGTTGTAGTTGGAATTGATCAGGGCGGTCGTCGATGCGTTGAACAAACCGTATTTGGAGCCGGTGCCCGACGAACCGATTTGGATGATGTTGTTCTTGAAGTTGAACTGCGTCATGTTGCCGCTCACGTAGGTGCCGTACACCGTGGCCGTTCCGGTTCCGGAGTTGGAGTTGACGTCAAGCGTGTTGTGCAGCACGTCCACCGTGTCGGTAGACAGCAGGTACATGCCGTACAGCGTGCTGCCCAAATTGTTGATGTTGTAGATCGCGTTGTTGGCCACCAAAGCGGGGCTGGCCGCGGTACCCGAAGTGCTCGACAGGTACAAAATGTAGCCTGTAAAGGCGGTGGTGCCTTGGGTTCCGCCCAGGTCGTGGATGCGGTTCGCCACTATTTTAAGACCGGGATTGCGGCCGTAGTTGTAGATGCCGTAGCAGGTACTCACCGTCGCCCGCGACTGGCGGTGAATGTCGTTGTACTCTACGCTGAGGTTGTCTTGGCCGTAGGCATAGATTCCGTAGAGGTAAAAGTTGTTCACCACCGTGTTTCGTACCGTGTTGTTCGAAGGACGGCTTCCCATCGTCAATCCAGCTCCATTGAGGCAGAGGCCGTAGTAACCCCCGACGATTTGGCACGAGTCGATCAACAGATTGGACGCCGTTCCCGATTGAGAACCCGTGGCAGCGGTCGGAGACTGGGTCAACGTAAATGCCGCGTAGTTGGACGAGGTCGAGGTTTCGCTTGTCTTAATCACGCAGCGCTTAAACGTGTTGTTGTTGGCGTTGTTGCTCAGGCGCACGCCCCAGCCTGCGGTGGCACCTGACGCTTCAATGATCAGGTCTTCGAACCGCAAAAAGTCGGCGCCATTGAGGTGGAGCGTATGGCGCTCGTTGGTGTTGGTCGCCGCAAACGAGAGGGTGTTGTTGTTGCCCTTCACCGTAATGGTGTTGGTCGCCGACATGCCCGGAATCTCGTTGATCGTTATTTGCTCGTTAAACGGCGCGGAATTGGACAGCACCTGAAAGACGACCGGTCCCGAAACGCCGCATGCCGCGGCCGCGAAGGCCGCTGCGAAGGTTGGGTAGGTTCCGCCCGAGCCGATGGTGTAGGTTCCGCCCGCGAGGTTGGGCAAGGTGGTCACTTGCACGGGCGTTGAGGAGGCCGTAGAACTTGAGGGCGTGCAGGTCACTTCGCAGCGGTACCACGTATTCACGGTTTGCGAAACGGTGGCGGTGGCCCCCGTGGCCCCGGTGATGTTGGTCCACGGTCCGGTCGACGAAGCCGCCGACTGCCACTGGTAGGTCAACCCCCCGGCGGCGGTAGCGCCCGAAAGGGACAGACCGAAGTTCTGAAGTGGGCACACGGCCGTGGCGCTGGCGACGGTAGTTCCGCCGTTGGGCGACCCCGTACAGGCCGCTTGGGGGATGTAGGTTATCGATCCGCAAAAGGCCCGAGAAGCAATGAAGCTGGTGAGGGTTCCGCCGAAGCCGTTGGGCATGGTGTTAATGGTGACGCTGCCGTCGGTGAACGACGTAGGAGTTCCCGTGACCCAAGACATGTAGCGCGAGCCGAGGGTCCCGGTGGCGTTGATGCACACGCCAATGGGCTGGTTGCCCGGAAGGGCAATCATGGTGCTGCCAAAGGGAATGGCGGCCGCCGCGGTATTGCCCGCGCTCGTGGCCGTCGTGGAATACGCAAGCACCCAACCGTTGGCCGTAGTGACGCTCGGGGTAGTTTGGCCGGTGGGCAGCACGCCGCCCAATCGGTACCAAATTTCAACCGGACCCGTCGTGCCCGAAGCCGCCGAAAACACATTGGTCATGCCCGTGACGAAGATGGGCTGGTTGGCATTGATCTCAAAAGTGACTACCGACGATCCGTTGTTGGGCGTAGTGGCCGGCATGGTGGTAACGGTACTTTGAGCGATCAAAGAGGCTGAAGACCAGGCAAATACTGCTGCTGCGCGTAGAAATTTAAGCATGTCAAGGTTATTTGGAAGGTTCAAGATACGTTTTACTCGAAAACTCTTTAGCCCCTATTTGGAATTTTTATACTCCAAATA
This sequence comes from Bacteroidota bacterium, assembly GCA_041179465.1. Lineage (GTDB taxonomy): Bacteria > Bacteroidota > Bacteroidia > Flavobacteriales > Schleiferiaceae > TMED14. The sequence goes on from JBEGTJ010000054.1 coordinate 8,352, forward strand.
GCGGGCTGCGATTTGAGGCCATCGCATGATTGCCTTGGTAATTCCCTACCTTTGCGGCCCTCGGGAAGTAGCGCAGGTGGTAGCGCATCTGGTTTGGGACCAGAGGGTCGCAGGTTCGAATCCTGTCTTCCCGACGTAAAAAGGCGCCTTTTGGGGCGCCTTTTTTGTTGTGATCCCGGCGCGATTCGAACGCGCGACCGTCTCATTAGAAGTGAGATGCTCTATCCAGCTGAGCTACGGGACCAAGCCTGAAAGCCGGCAAAAATACTCCCATTCGACGGGTTACCCTACTTTTGACCTCACGTGCTGCGACGCTCCCTCTCCCTCCTGTTCATCCTGTCGGCTTTTTGGCTAAAGGCCCAATCGGACTCAGTCCGCACCCAACGGCAATGGGAACAACCCCAGAAAGCGGCGCTCGCCAGCGCCTTGGTTCCGGGCGCGGGCCAAATACTCAACCGGCAGCTTTGGAAGGCCCCAATCGCCTGGGGCATCATGGCCGGAAGCGGGTACTACCTCTACCTCAACCAAAATAACTTCCGCAGGCTGAGCACGGCCATTGACCTTCGCCTCGACAACGATCCGGCAACGGTCGACGAATTCGACGGTCAATTCACCGTCAATCAACTGTTTTCGCTGCAGAACGACTACCGCCGCCGACGCGACTACGCGGTACTGGGGGTTGGCGCCGGCTACCTATTTCAGGTCCTCGACGCCTACGCCGCCGGACACCTCGTGGATTTTGACGTTTCGCCCAACTTGAGCGCCCAAATCCGTCCCGCGTTCGGGCCGCAAACTACCTTTGGGGCACAATTGACGCTGGCATGGCACTGAACATCGCACTCCTAGGCTACGGCAAAATGGGACAGGCTGTCGAAGCCGAGGCCCTGGCGCGCGGACACCGTGTAGTGGCCCGACTGCGCCGCGCCGACCCCTTGGTGCTCGCCGAAGCCAACGTTTTGGTAGAGTTCACCCAACCCGACGCCGCCGTAGGCAACCTGCTTCGTCTGGCGCCGCTGGGCATTCCCGTGGTGAGCGGCACCACCGGCTGGTTCGACCAGCTTCCGGAAGTGCAGCAAGCGTTTTTATCCGCTTCCAACCGACTGGTGTACGCGTCCAACTTTAGCCTGGGGGTGCAGCTCGCCCTCAAGGCCAGCGAGGAACTCGCGCGGCTGATGGCGCCCTACGGAACCGAGTACGCTTTGAGCATCGAAGAAGTGCACCACACCGCCAAGAAAGACGCACCGAGCGGCACCGCCATCAGCTTTGCCGAGGGCCTTCTCCCCCATTTTGGCGCCCTTCAAGGTTGGTCCCTCGACGGAGCGCGGCCGAACAGCCTGCCCGTGTACGCCCGGCGCGAGGACCCCGTTCCCGGCACCCACACCGTGCGCTACGAGTCCGACGTCGACCGAATTGAACTCGTGCACACCGCCCACAACCGCCGCGGATTTGCCCTGGGCGCCGTGCTCGCGGCCGAACGCGTCGCCTCGCTTCAGCCGGGCGCGCACCATTTTGCCCAATTGCTGTTTCGTTAGTATGTCGAAGCAACTCCAGCAAATCACCGAAAGCAAGTGGATGGACGTCGTGGGCGTCGTCACGGTGGTGGCCGCCTCGGTGGCGCTGGGCTTCCACGAAACCGTCGTCGCGGGCCTACCCATCGGCATACTCAGCACGGTGGGCGCCGCGGTGAGCATGATGGGCACCCGCTGGGCCACCAAGCGCAAGAATTGGGGCAACGCCGTGGGCGTCGTCACCAGCGTCAACTCGGCGGTGGTCGACTACTTCTTGGGCAACAAGGCCGCCTTCCTTACCTACCCCATTTCGCTGCTGGGCAACGGGCTCAGCTTCCTGGTGTGGAGCCGAAGGGCGGACCGCGTTCCGCGCACCTTGGACCGAGCCTACTTTGCGGTGGCCGCCGGGGCCTTTGCGCTTGCCTTTGGCCTCAACTACCTCGGGTTCACTGCCTTTTTAAGCCAGCCGATCGCCGACGAAGACGTTTCGAAGTTCTGGGTTACCGCGTTAATCACCGGCCTGACCTTTAGCGGAACCCTCAACATGCCCCGCATGTACGCCGACACCTGGGTGTTTTGGCTCGTGTACAATTCGCTCAAACTGTACCAAAACATCTTGTTTGGCAACGTGGCCTTTGTCGCGAAGTATGTGTTTTACCTGATCAATGCGGTCCTCGCCTGGCGCGTGTGGCACTTTGTTCGCCGATCCGAACCCCAATCGTGAACCAGCCTCGCTTGCGCAACCTGCTCCTGGGCCTGGCGGCCCTGCTCATGCTGGGCCACAGTCTGGTTCCGCACGACCACCACGGCGCCAACCCGCCCACGTTCTTCTTGTGGGAACTGTTTAGCGTGGACCTGGGCAGCGACCACCTTCAGCACTTTGCTCCGACGAGCTGCGAGGCCGCGCCCGAGGAGGCGAACCAGCAGCAGCTTCCCCTGGTACACGGCAGCACCACAAGAGACCTCGAATCAACCTCTGCAGATTTAGGTACTCCGCGGCCGTGCAATGCACAGGTCTCAGCCCTCGGATTCCTTTCTGGATGGTCCCGAAGGCCACCGCCGAGCGAGTTAGCGTGACCCGAAGGCTGCAAATGCGGCCCCAAACTC
>JBEGTJ010000055.1:0-10960 GCA_041179465.1 Bacteroidota bacterium
TGTGCTAAATTGACGGCACCTAAACGCAACGCACATGTCATTTTTGGTCATTGAACACGCCGTCTACACCATCGGCTCTGCCGGATGGTGGGGCGGAATAGGCATTTTTGCCGCCTACGCCGCGGTGGTTTTCGCGGCCGCCCGCACGTGGAAGGGCGAAGAACTCCGGATCTTCGAGCGCTGGTGGGGCTATGCCCTGGCGGCGCTGCTGCTCGTCAAGCACCTCTACCTCTACCAATCGGGGCTGTGGAACGTCCACGACAACCTCGAAATGCATTTATGCGGATTCAGCCGCATCCTGAGCATCCTGCTTCTCGCGTTTGGGGCGCGATGGGCCTTTTACCCCCTGTTTTTCTGGGGAATAGTGGGCGGGTTTCACAGCCTCCTAACTCCGGAGCTCACGGGCGGCGACACGCCGTTTATGTACGCCGAGTACTACATTGTCCACGGCGGAATCATCATCATTCCGCTCTACTTTGTGTTTGCCCGCGGCTGGATTATTGGCAAGTGGACCTGGGCTAAAGTGCTTGGAATCAACGTGCTGCTCATGGCGCCCGTGGGACTCGTCAACTACCTGGTCGACGCCAACTACATGTTTTTGTGCCAGCGCCCCATGGTGGAAAACCCGTTCATTATGGGCGATTGGCCGTTCTACATCCTCGGTTTTCTCGCGGCGGGGGCCCTTCACTACGGGGTGCTCACGCTGCTTTTTTGGAAGCGCATTAACCGCACCGCATAATGGGAGAATGGGACATGGTGGTCGTCGAGGTCGGCGGCCCGATTTGGTGGGCTGGCTACGGAATTCTGGCCCTGTTTTTTCTCGTCTTTTTCACGGTAGCGCCCCGCGCCGGCCATCCCCAATTCGCCCGATGGGAGAAGATTTTGGGATGGACCGTGCTGGCCAACCAATCGTGGTACTGGTGGATGGCGCTGGCCGACGGCACGTTTAACGTCCGCGAGTCGCTGCCTTTGCACATGTGCAGCTTCAGCCAGTTCTTGCTTTTTGCCCACTTGGTACTCAAGCAAAAATGGGCCCTGCCGCTCGTGGCGTTTTGGGGTCCTTTGGGCGGAATTCAAGCCTTCCTGACGCCCGCGCTGGAGTCGTCAACCACGATCGGGTACGTGACGCAGTTTTACACGGCGCACTCGTCGGTGGTGGTGATTCCGCTCTACCTCATTGTGCGGGGCGGAGCGCGCCTTCCGCGCGCCCTTTTTTGGCGCGTAATCGGCGTCACGAACCTGGTCGGCTTTGCCATGATGGCCGTGAACTCGGCCCTTGGTTCGAACTACTGGTACGTGAACCAGCCGCCCCCCGTGGACCATCCGTTGGTCCAAGGTGCGTGGCCGTACTACCTCATTGGTATCGAAGGGGCCGTAGTCGCGCTGTTTGCCGGGCTGTTTATGCTCCTTCGCGGCTACCGAGAAGCCGCAGCGCCTCACGCCGGCTAAGTCCGCTCAGCTCGGGGTGGGCGTCGACCCACTGCTGAACCCACCGCGGGTTGGTTTTTCCGTAGTCGCGGAGGGCCCAGCCAATGGCCTTGCGGTGGAAGAATTCCGCGGAACGGGTATGGGCGCCGAGGGCCTCGTCAAGCCATTCGGTGCGGGTTTGGGCGCGGAACCCCAATTGGCAAATCATGGCCGCTCGATTTAACCAAAGGTTATTTGCGTAAATCCAGCGGCGAACGCTCGGCCAAACGGCGTCGGGGTGGTGCTTCAGGAGCGTACCCACACCGTGCACCGCCAGCGTGTCTACGCTGTCCCACCAACTCTGGGCCGTGATCCAGCGCTCGAGGGCGGGCAATGCTTCTTCAGGAGTCCAGTACTTCGCCTCAGATTTGATGAGGTCGCACGCTACGTATTGGGCTTCGCGCTCGGGCAAGGCCCAGAGGGCGTCCACGGCTTCCAGGGCGAGGGTTTTGCGCGGGCGGTCCGCCCAATGGAGGCGCTGAATTTCGGCGCGCAGGGGTTTGGGAACGCCAAAAAACCGGAAGTGGCCCTTCATGTAGGCGGACATTGCCGCGGCCTGCTCTGCGTTTTGGACCCGAGCAAATGAAGTATAGATAGCTGACGGCCAGTCCGTTACTAAAGGTGATTCAGAATTAGTCATTTATTAACGTTTATGGGGCGAATTGCGCGTAATTTTGAATAATGCGCAACCTTATCCTACCCTTGATTGCGCTTTGGTCGAGCTCCCTTTCAGCCCAAAGCTACTTCAGCAGCGAAACTGCGGCGCAAAAACTGCAGTCGCACCAGACGATGCTGAGCGAACTCCACTTAAAATTGCTGGCCCGAGAGGCTCCGGCTGGAGGATTCGAAGCCCCGTGGAAGAAAATTTACCGCGAAGCGCTCAAGCTCGAAGGCGTAATTGCGTGCGCCCAGCCCGAGTGGTACTACGGGCAGTTCGAGCCCCAAGTGTACCGCACCCAAGGGGCGTCGGTTTCAGATCCTGAACTGTTCTATCAAGAACTCACGCGCTTGGTGGCGCTTACTTCGTACATGTACGAAGAAGTTGCGGCCGACTACGAGCGCAAGGGGTGCGCCCGAGACGGGGTCCGCAAAGCCGTGCTCGAGGGCAGGGCAGCGAACGAGCGCCTGCGCCCCGCCCTCAAGGGAGTGGTAGAAGGCGATCGCTAACGCAAAAGGCAGCGCCGTCTGCGCGGTGCCAACCCCCATCGGTCGAACGGCGGCCTCACGAGCCAAATTATTGCCGAACTTTAGGCATGCGTTTCCTCATAGCGGCCGTATTCGTGGCGGGATCTTGGACCCTGCGCGCCCAGTGCACGGTCAACGTAGTCAACGACAGCTTGTACGCCTGCGCCGGAGACAGCGTTACCCTTCAGGCTGTGGGCAGCGGACCTTTTCAGTGGACCCCCGCAGCGCGGTTTTCCTGCGACACCTGTGCGACCACGCGCGCTCAGGTCACCTCGCCGGCAAGCTCGGTGGCGCTGAACATGCTTTCGAGCGGAAGCCAGTCCGCCGTGAACGGGAACTTTAGCGCCGGAAACACCGGGTTTACCACCCAGTATACCTACAACCCCACGAGCATTTGGAACGAGGGCACCTACGCCGTGGGGCCCAACCCCAACGCGGTTCACCCCAACTTTGGCACGTGGGGAGACCACACCACCGGGACGGGCAACTACATGATTGTCAACGGGAGCGTGCTTCCCAACCGAACGATATGGCAGCAGACGATCACGTTTCCCGCGGGATCGACCGTGACCATGTCCTATTGGGTGCTGAGCTTGGCGCTCCCTGCTGGAAGCCTTCGGGTGATGATGAACGGCGTGCAAGCGGGCGTGGCGCAGGCTGCCCCCGGTGCGGTAGGCCAGTGGAGCCTCAGGACGCAAACGTTTACGGCTCCGGCCAACGGGGTCTGCACGGTTGCGCTTCAGGGCGTGATCACGGCGGGATCGGGCAACGACTTTGGCCTCGACGATATTTCGTTCACGTATTCCTGCACGGCCACCAAAACCGCCTGGCTGATTCCCAATCCAACCCCTATGCCGCTGGCCTGGGTGAACCGCACCAGCGGATGCGATCCGTTTTGTGCGACCTGGCACGACGTCAGCAGCGTGTCCAGCGGCCAATTGGTGGCGCGCTTGTGGGATTTTGGCGACGGCACGACCGATACGGCCAAGGACCCCACGCACTGCTACGCGAATCCGGGGACCTATCAGGCGAAGCTCACGGTGTGGTCTGATTCTGGATGCACGGCGCAGACGGTGTCGCTGCCGAGCGTTACGGTGCATCCGCAGCCGGTGGTCGATGCGTTTTGGTCCGCTCCGGGCGGAATTTGGGGCCGGGACACGAGCCTTCTTTTGCCCTACGGCAATCCGGCACTGGCGCTGACGGTGGGCTTGGACTCGGCGGTGCTGCCGTGGATTTTGGCTCCGGGCTCGTCGATGTGGGTCGATTGGGGCGACGGCCAGCGCGACGTGCGGGGTTTTGGCGGAAGCGGTCCGCCCCAGCTCAGCTTTAGCCACACCTACGGCGCCGCGCAGATTCGCTACCGCATTTGCGTCGGACTGCAAACCAACCAGGGCTGCGCCGACACGCTCTGCTTCACGGTGCTGGGCAGCCCCGGAATGGAATTGCCCAACGTGTTTACGCCCAACGCCGACGGGCAAAACGACCAGTGGGCGCCCAACTACCAGGCGGTCGACTGGGCGGAATGGGAGGTTCGCAACCGCAACGGGGCCGTCGTGGCCACCGGCACGCGGCCTGAAGACTTTTGGGACGGCAACGTGAACGGCCGGCCCGCGCCCGACGGAGTGTATTTCGTGGTGGCCAAAGCTAAAAACGTCAATGTGGTGGACCCGGTCATCTTGACGGGGGCGCTGCACCTGATGCGCTAAACGCCCAGAAGCGCCGCCACCTCGTGGAGGTTTTTGTAGGTGCGGCTGGCAGGGCTCATGCTCGCGAGGCTTTCGTTAATGCGTTGCTGCTGTGGGGCGTCGAGGTCGGGCCACGGCGTCATTTCGACGCGCACACTGAAGCCGGTCCACCCGCGGCCGAGGGCCTTGAGCACTTGAAATTCGGTGCGGAAGAAGAGCTCATCGGCCGAGCGGATTGCCGGCCGTGGGTAGTGCGGATGCTGGCTCAACGTGCCCAGCGAGCTTAGGGTCCAGACGCCGCGCTCAAAGTGGCCGCGTTTCATGGCGGCCGTGATGCCTGCGCTCGCGGCGCGCAGTGCTTCGCCGTCGGCGACGGGCGCGTGGACGGCGGCAAAATCGAGACCGAGGTTGGCGGCGGGCCGAAATCCGCTCGGAAAAGCAAAGGCGATGCCCCGGAGCACTCCGTCGTGAAGAAGGGCGAGGTCTTCGCGGCACTGAAGGGCAAGCTCCTCCAGGCTCGCGGGGGCGAGGCCTAATTCGGCGGCAAGCAGTTCAAGGCCCTCTTCGGTGCCGGAATCCTGGGCGATCAGGTCGGGGCGCAGGGGCCCGGAGAATTCCGCGCGCTTTTCGCGAAGCAGCTGCGCGTCGGGCGCACCCGACCGCAGCGGGGCCTCCGACCGGTAGAGGTCGGGCTTGACCTCGAAGGGAACGGAGACGTACTTCATTCCGCCTTAGGGGACGAGGACTACGCGCTGCGAAACGGGACCCCACGGGGTCGTGGCCTGCAGAACGTAGGTGCCGGCCGGCAACCCCTCGGTGTCGAGGTGCGCGGTTCCGGTGCACAGTACGCGGCCCTGCAGGTCGCTCAGTTCCACGCGCTCTACGGCAGCGTTGCTGGCCCAGGTAAGGCGCGTTCCGCGACCGGCGGGGTTGGGAAGCACGTGAAGGGCGAGTTCCGGGTATTCAATGCTCGTCAATTGGCTGGCATCGATCACCTGAAGGGTAAAGCCCGCTTGGTTTTTGAAGACGAGGAATCCGGTGCTGTCGATGGTGATCGAGTCGCAGAAGGTGTCGGTGCAGGTGAATCCGTTGGACGTAGTCGAGGCCATGGTTACGCAGACTCCGTAGGTTCCCGGGGCGGAGTAAAAATGGCTGGGGTAGGCGCCGGTAGCGGTTCCGCCGTCGCCGAAGCTCCAGGCATAGGCCGTGGTGGTGGTAGCTGCGGGGCCCGAGTAGGTGGTCGAGCACGCGTTGACGAGGTGCACGAGGCCCGGATTGACTTGGTTGGAGTCCGGCACAAAAAGGGCGTTGCACGTCAACGGCGTACCGCCGCCTCCCCCTCCGCCCCCGGCGGAGCAGAGCACGAAGGTGCAATTCCAGGTCATGACAGAGCCGGTGTTGGGGCTGTAGTTGAATGTGCTGCTGATCGGAAGCCCGTTGCAGTTAAGCGTCGACACCACTACGGTGCCCATAACGCTGGGAAGCTGCAGGGAATCTCCAAAAATGCCCGACGCAGAGGTAGTGTAGGTAAGGCTCAAGGTGCTTCCGGCAGTACCCGGTGTGGGCGTTGCCGTGAGCGTGACCAGCTGATTGGCTACCGGCGCGCCCGACGAGTCGGTGACGGAGCCCATCAGCATGGCAATCGGAGTTTGCGCGTGGACCCAAAGTCCGCACGCGGCGAGGAACAAGGTGTACAGGTGCTTCATGAAGCTAAGGTAGAACGACGGCGCGCTGCACTGGAAAATCTGCTACATTTAGCGCTGTGTACCGCGTGACTGCGACTTTTGGTTTAGCCATCATGCTTTGGGCCCTTCTCGGCGCGGAGTTTGGTTTTTTTTGGAACCGCACCACGGCCAAGCGAAGCTTGGAACAGCGCCTGGCCTCCGGAGAAGCCTTGGAGCGCTGGGTGCTTACGGCCGACGAGTTTGCCGCGCTTCAGGTGAACGCGGGCGAATTTTGGCGGGACGGACGGCTTTACGACGTGATTCGCGCCGAGCGGCTTTCGGGCGGACTCGTGGCACTTCAGGTTTTTGACGACAGCTTGGAAACGGCCTTGAGTAAGCTGGGCCGCAAGATGTTCAAGCGGCGCATCGACGATTCGCAACCGCCTCCCGCCGCCTTGGTCCAGTGGGCGAGTTGGCACGCGGTACTGCCCGCAGACCGTAGCATGAAAATTGCATGGTGGGCGTGCACCCCTTCGTGGGAAGTGCCTCAAAATGAAGGTAAAGAAGCAAAATGGAGCGCTACGCTTCCGCAGCCCCCGAACGGGCTTGCGGCTGCTTGATCCACTTATGTTTCTTTAACACATTGAAAATGAAAAAATTATCTATTTGGGCCGGATGGGCCCTTCCCGCATTTTTGGCCGCACAAACCGCGGCGCCCACGCATACCACCGACACGCTGGACCTTCGGGAGGTCGTCATTTCGGCGGCCCGATGGAAGCAAACCGCAGAACACATCCCCGCGCAGGTCGCGGTGGTGCTTCCGCGGCAAATTGCCCAATTTCAGCCGCAGACGGCCGCCGACCTGCTCGGCATTTCAGGTAAAGTGTTTATTCAAAAAAGCCAGCAAGGCGGCGGAAGCCCCATGATCCGCGGCTTTGCCACGAACCGCCTGATTTATTCGGTCGACGGTGTGCGCATGAACACCGCCATTTTTCGCGCCGGGAACATACAAAACGTGATCAACTTGGATCCGTTTGCAATGGAACGGACCGAGGTCGTGTTTGGTCCTGCCAGCGTGATGTACGGCAGCGACGCCATTGGCGGCGTGATGAGCTTTACCACGCTTCAGCCCGAGGTGGGCGTGCGCGGGGTGCACGGCCAGGCTCAAGTGCGCTACGCTTCGGCCAACCGCGAGCAGACGGGCCACGTGGACCTGCGCTACGGCGGACCGAAGTGGGCCGGAATCACCAGCGTCAGCCGCTGGGATTTCGACCACCTGCGCCAGGGAAGCAGGGGTCCGCGCGACTACATCAAAGCCCGCTACATAGCGGTGACTCCCGACGGCGACGTGGTGCGCATTCAGACGGATTCGTTGCTGCAGATTCCGTCGGGCTACCAGCAAGTCAACGCGATGCAAAAGCTCGTTTTGGCATGGGCGCCGGGCTGGGAGCTGCAATACGGCGGGCATTTTTCGACGACCTCGAAGTACGGACGCTACGACCGCCACAACCGGGTGCGGAACGGGCTCCCGCGCTACGCCGAGTGGGACTACGGCCCGCAGCGGTGGCAGATGCACAACCTCGCCCTGAGCCGAGAGGCTAAGCGGCGGCTCTCGGACGCGTGGACCCTTCGTGTGGCGGCCCAGCGCTTTGACGAGTCGCGCATGGAACGCGCTCTCAACAAGCCCCAGCGCACGACCCAGACCGAGCACGTCGAAGCCTATTCGCTCAATGCCGACGCCCGCAAAGAGTTGAGCGCAAAGCACCGGGTTTTTTATGGTGCCGAAGCCGTTTGGAACGCCGTAACCTCCAAGGGAAGCGTCGCCGACCTCAGCACGGGGACGGTGACTCCGGGCGCCTCACGGTACCCGCAGGCCACGTGGTTCTCGACCGGGGTGTATGCCACCGAAGTTTGGGAGGCCACGCCCAAGGCAACGTGGACCACGGGCGTACGGGCCAATGCGGTGGGGATGGACGCGGATTTTTCATCGAACAGCGCCTACTACCCGCTTCCGGCAGCCGAGGCCCGGGTTCGGGATGCCGCAGTGACCGGCAGCTTTGGGGTTACCTACCGTCCGCTCGAAGACTGGGTGGTAAAAGCCAACCTGGGCACGGCGTTTCGCGTGCCCAACGTCGACGACATGGGCAAGTTTTTTGACTCGTCGCCGGGAATGGTGGTGGTGCCGAATACGGACCTAAAGTCGGAGTACGCCTACAATGCCGACGTCGACGTGGCCAAGTTGTTTGGGACTTGGCTCAAGCTGGACGTGGCCGCCTACGCGACCTTACTCGAAAACGCGTTGGTGCGCCGCCCCTGGCAGCTCAACGGGCTCGACAGCATGATGTACGACGGCGAAATGAGCCGCATCGAGGCCCTTCAGAATGCGGCAGTGGCCCGAGTGGTCGGCGCTTCGCTGGGCATGGAGGCCAAGCTCAGTCGGCATTGGTCCACCCGAGTCGCCTACAACGTGCAGCGCGGAGTTGAGGAGCTCGAAAGCGGAGCCGTCAGCCCCTCCCGCCACGCCGCACCGTCCTTTGGGCTGGGCCGCTTGACCTACCGCCGAGGACGGCTGCGGGCCGACGTGTACACCCAGTTTCAGGGCGCCCGCCGCAACGACCAGCTGGCTTGGGAGGAGCGCGCCAAGACCGAGATGTATGCGCTCAACGCCGACGGATTGGCCTACTGCCCGGCTTGGTACACGCTCAACGCCCGAGCCAGTATGGAGTTCAAGCACGGCCTGAACCTGAACGTGGGGCTCGAAAACCTCACCGACCAGCGCTACCGGCCTTACAGCTCAGGGATTTCGGGCGCCGGCCGCAACCTCGTGGTGGCCTTGGCTGCGCGGTTCTAGGTTGGTATTCTGAAGCACGGGCCTCAGAGCTTCGGCTTTGGGGCCCGTTGCTATTGAAGGGCGGGGCGGATGCGCTCGCCAATGAGCTCGATGCTGCGCAGCAGCTTTTCGCGCGGAAGCTCGGCGTTGTCCATCTGAAAGGTGACGCGGTCAACCCCTCCGAGCGCTTCGGCGTGGCGCAGGATTTTCTCGCCGACTTCGTCGGGGTCGCCTACCAAAAGGGCCCCGGTGGGACCGTTTTGGGCGTCAAAGCGTTCGCGCGAAACCGGCGGCCATCCGCGCTCGCGGCCAATGCGGGTAAACGTCTTGGCGTAGCCGGGGAAGTAGTCGTTCACGGCTTCTTCGCGGCTCGGAGCCACGTAGCCCAGCGAGTGAAGGCCGACCTTGAGCTTTTCGGGCGCGTGACCGGCTTGGGCGCCGGCCGCGCGGTAGAGGTCGACGGCCCGGCGAAAGCGGTGGGTTTCGCCACCGATGACGGCGACCATGAGCGGAAGCCCGAGGAGGCCCGCGCGCACGAAGGACTCGGGCGTTCCGCCCACCCCTAGCCAGATGGGGATTTCAGGCTGCAGGGGGCGCGGATACACCGCCTGGTCGCGCAAGGCCGGACGGAATTTGCCCGACCACGTTACGCGTTCTTCGGCGCGCAGCTTGAGGAGCAGTTCGAGTTTTTCGGCAAAAAGCGCGTCGTAGTCGTTGAAATCCAGCCCAAACAGCGGGAAGGACTCGGTGAAGGAGCCACGTCCCACGACCATTTCGGCCCGGCCCTGGCTCACGAGGTCCAGCGTGGCGAACTGCTGAAAAACGCGCACGGGATCAGCAGCGCTGAGCACGGTGACGGCGCTGGTGAGCTTAATGCGTTGGGTGCGGGCGGCCGCGGCGGCCAAAATGACCGAGGGGGCGGAATCCAAAAATTCCGACCGGTGGTGTTCGCCCACGCCAAACACGTCCAGGCCCACTCGGTCGGCGGTTTCGATGCGTTCGAGCAGGTGCTGAATGGCTTCAACGGGCTGCTGGTGTTCGCGCGAGGCGAAGCTGTCGATTCCAAGTTCCATGGTTCGGTGAATTAGGTGTTCAAAAGGTTGAATTCCAGCGCTTGAGTAATCCAAAAATCCAGGTCCTCATCGAGGTCAAACGCGTCGGTGTCGACGAACAGAAACCCGCGGAGCACGGTGCCGGTGAAGTCCATTTGACGGCTTCCGGGCCGCGAAAGCAAGGGTTTGTCGTGAAGCTTGCCCACCCGAACCATAAGGCGATCTTTAGCGGTGGAACGGTCTATGTCGATCCCTACGCACATGGCGTTGCGCACCATAAAAATGAGGCCGCCCATCATCTTTTTTTCGACGACGGGCAGGTGGTTTAGTCGGACCCGAATGCGTTCGGCCTGGTGCTCGCTGTAGGGCATGCCGCGTTATTCGTTGCTGGGGTTGGTATCGATGCGAACCAAGACGCCCTTGCGCTTGACGATGTTCTGGTAGTCCCACTGAATGTGGCGGGACTTTTCAAGCCAGCGCACGAGGTCGGTTTCGACGACGTCCTCGACGCACGAGTAAAACCGCGAGGCGTCTTTGAAGTTTTTGCCGCGCACGTCGAGCTGGGGCTCGTCGAAATCGGCACCGCTCCAGAACATCAATCGAAGTCCGCGCTTTTGCATGCTAATGCCCACGATGGGGTTGCCCTCGAGAAACCAAACGGGGTGCCGGTGCCAGATTTTGAGGGTTGCGTCGGGTAAATGATGCGTAATCAGGGCCAAAAGCACGTCCGCAAGGTCGCGGTAGGGCGCTTCGAGACGTGCGGGATAGTTCAGAATGCCGGCATCCATGCACTAAATGTACGCGCAGGGCCGCGGCGGTGCCGCACGGCGGACCTTCCTTTAGTTCTTTACCAGGCGCAGGAGTTCGGAATGTTCGTCGGTGCGAATTCGGGCAAAGTACACGCCTGCGGCCAGGCTAGAGGCGTCGAGCGTGAGCGTTCCGGAGCCCGATACGCAATCGAGAATTCGGCCGTTGAGGTCCACGAGCTCGATGCGCATCCTACAGCGGTCGTCGGCCGCAAAGGTCCAGTGCCGTGAAGCGGGGTTGGGATGCACCCGAACCGGGGTTACCGCGTCC
>JBEGTJ010000056.1:0-10564 GCA_041179465.1 Bacteroidota bacterium
CCTCGAAGGCGAGGAGCCGGACGGAGCGTTCATCTGGTACGTAAGGACGACGAGCCTGAAGATCGACACGGTTCCACTGCGGGACGTGGCGGACTACCTCGAGCAGTGGGATCCGAACCGCGAAATCTGATGCGGCTCACCCGACCCCTCTGCGTATTTGACATCGAATCCACCGGAGTCAATGTGGTCCACGACCGCATCGTGGAGCTCTGCGTGCTCCGCGTCCTGCCCGACGGAACCGAAACGGTGAAAACCTGGCGGGTGAATCCGGGAATTCCCATTCCGCCGGCCGCCACCGCCATCCACGGAATCAGCGACGCCGACGTCGCCGACGCCCCCTCCTTTGCAGGCATTTTGCCTGAACTCGTGCCCATACTCCAAGGCAGCGACTTGGCCGGGTACAACAGCAATAAATTCGACATTCCGCTGCTGGCTGAAGAACTGCTCCGCGCGGGCAGCGATTTGGACCTCAGCCTGTCGCGCAGCGTTGATGTTCAGAACATATTTCACAAAAAAGAGCAGCGCACCCTGAGCGCGGCCTACCGTTTTTACTGCGGGTCGGAGCTCCAAAACGCCCACACCGCCGAAGCCGACGTGCGCGCCACCTACGAGGTGCTGCTGGCTCAACTCGAGCGCTACGAGGACCTTCCCCGGGAAGTTCCCGCGCTCAGCGACTTCAGTACGATGCACAAGGCCGCTGACTTCGCAGGCTTCATCACTTACGACGAACAAGGCCACGAGCAGTTCAACTTTGGCAAGTACAAGGGCCAGCGCGTGAGCCACGTCCTGATGCGGGATCCCGGCTACTACTCCTGGCTTCAAAACGCGGACTTTCCGCTGTTTACTAAGAAAATCCTCACCGCCATTCGGCTGCGGCAGTCATGAAAATCATCTGCGTCGGACGCAACTACCGGGCCCATGCCGAAGAGCTGGGAAACGCCGTCCCCGAAGAACCGGTGGTCTTTTGCAAGCCCGATTCGGCCCTGCTCCCGCCGAGGAATCCCTTCGTGATTCCGCCCTGGACCGGCGACGTGCACCACGAAATCGAATGGGTGGTCCGCATTGGCAAAGTGGGCAAGTACATTGAACCGCGCTTCGCCTACAGCTACCTCGACGCCATGACGGTTGGCCTGGATTTCACCGCCCGCGACCTTCAATCCAAGCTCAAAAGCCAGGGCCTCCCCTGGGAACGGGCCAAAGGTTTTGACGGAAGCGCGGTACTCGGCAGCTGGGTTGAGCTCCCCGCTGAGCCTCGCGCCCACGAAATCCGACTCGAAAAAAACGGTACCGAAGTGCAGCGGGGAAGCACCGCCGACTTTTTGCATTCCGTAGAAGACCTGATCGCCTTCGTGAGCCAGTACTTTATTCTGAAAAAAGGCGATGTTTTGTTCACTGGAACTCCCGCCGGCGTTGGCCCTGTTGCGGCCGGAGATCGCCTAGAGGGCTTTTTGAATGGCGAACCGCGCCTTCGGGTGAACGTGCGCTAGGCCCGAGCTTCCGCTACTTCTCGTATATTTGAGGTTCTAGGTTTATACCCAACCGAGAACGCACGCACGCTATGACGCACCTCCTACGCCGCTTAGGCCTTGCAGCAATTGTATACACTTCCCTGAATTTCAGCGCGGAAGCACAAATTACCACAGTCTATTCTGAAGATTTTGACTCGCCCCCGCACAACGTAACCACCTTCCACACGCAATCGGGACCCAGTCCGTTTTGGAACGACACCACCGCCTTGAAGGTCAGCGGCACGCACAGCTACCACGCCAACGTGCTTCCGCAAGACACAGTTTACTTTCAAACCTTAGCATTTTCTACGGTTGGAAACTCATTTGTGCGCCTTTCGTTTGACCACATCGGAAAAATTCACTTCGGCCAGAGGGGCTACATCAGCGTGTCGACCAATAACGGCGCGACCTGGACCACCCTCACCGGCTCCCACTACCGCGGAGCCAGCACCAGCTTTGCCACGTTGGGCTACGTGAACGAAGTGATGTACGCCAACTCGGCGGCATCGCCATTTTGGGGAGGCGCCACAACCCTGGGCCAGGGCATCGCCCCTACCAACGGTTGGTGGGCCAACGAGGTATTTGACATCTCGAGCATTGCGGGCAGTGGCCCTTCGGGAACCGGCACGGGCTTCTCGCAGGTTATGGTGCGCTTTGCCCTACAGTACCGCGTTCCGAGCGGAACCGCCGTTGCCGCCGGTTGGTTCGTAGACAACGTCAAAGTGGAGGCTGCACCTTGCGAGCTAATTCCGCCCTTGATCAAGTGGAACCTGAACCCGCGTAAAGAACCCATCGGCGCCCGCTACCAAGCTTCGGAGGAAATTCGCCTGCGCGCCACCGATAAAGTGCTCCCCAAGTCGGGCATGGACTCCGTGGTACTGCACTACCGCATGAATAACGGTCCGTGGAACTGGCTCAACATGACGGCGATCAACCCCGCCAACTGCCCCGATTCGTCAGAGTACACCCACACCTTCAGCAACTTGGTAGTGGGCGACACGGTCGATTGGTACGTGATTGCCTACGACTGTGCCTGCGACGAAAACACGGTACGCTCGCCGTCTACGGCGGCCGCCGTCTCGTTCAACACGTTCTGGCGCGATCCGTCGCCTCCCGCGGTGTGCGGACCCTCCCTGCCCAACAGCTGGCCGTTTGTGGCCACGCAATTCCCCTACGTGGAGAACTTTGAAGCGTTTTACTGGATGGCGGGAACCGGCGCCGGTTCCTCGGGAACCTCTCACCGGGGAGTGTTTCCCTTAGGCAATCCGCCCGCTGGACGCAACTACGAGGTAAGTCCGAGCCCCCTCACGGCGGGATTCGGTTGGTCCGTGCGCACTGGCCCCACGGCCACCTTTGGCACTGGGCCCGCGGGAGACCACACCACTGGCAGTGGCAAGTACCTCTACACAGAAGCGTCGCAAGGCACTTCGGGCAATACGACTCTATTTATCACGCCCTGCTTAAAGCTCGAAAACTTGTCCAACGTCGCGGCAGAGTTCTACTACCACAAGTTTGGGGCGCACATGGGCAACCTGCGTGTAGATATCGACACAGGTACTGGATTCACCACGGGCAACGGCGTCATTGGAGCAGCCTTAATTACCGGCCAAACCCAGCGCAGCAATTTGGATCCGTGGAAGAAGGGCTTCTTGAATTTGAACGCATACAAGGGCAAGTACGTGCGCCTTCGCTTCGTGGGCACCAAAACCAACACGGCCACCAACGACCGCGGCGATATGGCGCTAGACGACATCAAGATCTTCCAGCCCTTCGTGCGGGACCTTAACTTACTCGAGTCCTTCAGTCCGCGCAATGGATTCTGCACCTATACCAACCAAGAAAACGTGCGCATTCGAGTGCGAACCGAAGGATCGCAGAGCTTGACCAAGATTCCGCTCGCATTCTCGGTTAAAAACCTCACTACGGGCGTAACCGTGATTTCGAGGGACACGATCAACGGCACGTTCAATATGGGCGATACCTTGTCCTACAACTTCGTACCTAAGGCCAACCTGAGCGCTTTTGCTGACTTTGAAGTGTTCATCTGGGGCGAACTCGCCAACGACGGTCAGCACAACAACGACAGCATCGGTCCGATCACCATCGAACACATTCAGCCGATTACGACCTTCCCGTACTTCCTGAACTTCGATGGCCCGGGCTGGACCCCCGGCAACGGAACAACCGCCAACCCGGGAACCTTTGCCCCTTCGGGATGGTTCGCCTCGCCCGCATCCAACAGCAGCGAATACGCGTTTATGTTGGGCAAGGACCTTACTCCGACTCCCTCTACGGGTCCGCGTTGGTCTACAGGGCGCAAAGGCAACTACATCTATGCCGAAGGAAACTTTGGGGCCAACAGTCCCTTTGCTCTATTCCAGCAAGACGGCTGCATCGACCTGACCGGTAAAACCACTCCGGTGATTTCGTTCTGGTACCACATGTACGGTTCCGACATCGCATCGCTGGGCGTACAGGTCGTTCCCTCAGGAAGCAACACGTGGACGACCCTGACCCCTTCGGTGATTACGGGCCAACAGCAAACCGCCAACACGGACGACTGGAAATTCCAGATGGTCGACTTGTCCGCCTATGCGGGCCAAACGATTAAGCTTCGCTTCGTCGCCGGCAAGAACGCCGCGGGGTCCTTTGCCGACATCGCCATCGACGACATCTTGATCTACGACCGCCCCAACAACGACGTGGGCGTTACGGCCATCACTTCGCCGCCGAATACCGTGTTCCTGAACGCCCCGCAAAACCTGATCATCAAGGTGCGCAACTACGGTAAGCAGGCCAAAACGAACGTACCCGTAACGGTTCAGGTTTCGGACCTCTGCACCCCCGCGTCGGTGACCAACTACACCTACACGGTACCAAGCATTGCAGTGGACGCTGAGGCGACGTTGACCGTAACCACCCCGGTAACGTACTGGGAGGGCGACCTTCAAATCAAGGCGTGGACGACGCTTGCGGCCGACGGCTTCAGCCGAAACGATACCGCAGTCCGCATCACCAATGGAAACACCAACGTGAACATTCCGTTTGGTCCGGTGACCTTTGAAAACTGCGTGGGCAATGAGTACGCCTTCTACCCCGTTGGCGGAACGGGAACCCTGCAAATGTGGGAAATGGGTACTGTTGGACAAGGTTGGTCCGCCGCCTCGGGAAGCCGCGCCTGGATGACCGGACTCAATCAGAACTACAAAGGGGTGAGCACGGAATACCTGCGCTTCCCTCCGCTGACCAACTTCGACACCATCATGGGCGCGGAACTGCGCTTTAAGCACCAGTTCGACTTTGCCCCTGGGGACGGCGGCAACGTTGAATACCTGCAGAACGGCATCTGGAGAACCTTGGGCAACGCCACGGCCAACATCGGCACCAACTGGTACGGCTCAAGCTACGGTTCGGCCGGAATCGTCAACCTCGGCAACCAACCCGGTTGGGCGGGCAATTCCAGCAACCAGTGGATAACCTCGACTATTCCGCTGTCGATGTGGAATTTCAACGCCAACCCGCTGAACCTTCGCTTGCGCATGGGAGCGGGAGCGAGCAATTCGGCGCGCGGTTGGGCCGTAGACGACGTTCAGATCTACGTTCCACCCCAGAACTCCATGGCCCCCATCACGATCGACACCAAGGAGTACCTCATCGTCCCGGACCAAAATTCAACCCTCAAAGTGTTCCTTGAGAACACTGGGGCGAAACCGGTAAGTTCGATCCTGGTGCGCTACAAAGTGAACAACGGTTCTTGGACGACGTACGACACCTTGACGTTCAGCCCCGCGCTGCCGCGCGGAGGCCGTCGTTGGCACGAGTTCAGCCAGCCTTGGCTGAACAACGGCGTAGGGACCTACAGCATTTGCGTAGAGACCTCGTCGCCCAACGGCAAGCAAGACAACCTCGTGGCCGACGACCAACTTTGCCAGAGCTTCCCGGTGTCTGACAAGATTTATATTGACGCCACAGGCTACTGCAACGACTTTGAAGACCCGAGCAAAGCTGCCTGGCTGCCCCTGCACTCGAGCATCAAAACTGCCGCCCACGACTGGGAGTTTGGTACGCCCGCTCAAACGGTAATTAGCAGCGCGGCAAGCGGCACCAAGGCATGGATGACCAAGTTGACGTCCAATTACACCGCAATGGGACGCAGCTCGCTGCACACGCCCTTTTTCGTGCTCGACAGCAACGTGGTCTACTCCCTTAAATTCGACCACAACATGTTCTCGGAACATTACCACGACGGCGGAAGCCTCGACTGGTCCTACAACGGAGGCATCAACTGGTACACGTTGGGCAACGTCCTTCCTTCGGGCAAGTGGTACAATACCGTGCACGTGACGAGCCTCGACAACATCCGTCCAGGATGGTCGGGTTCGACGAACGGTTGGGCTAATTCCATCATCAACTTCACCGCAGACAACACGGGAACATTAGTGTTCCGCTTTAGGTTCGGTGCCGACTACACCCTTTCGAATGAAGGTTGGGCCGTAGACAACTTCTGCCTGCAGCGCGCTCCCTTGGGAACTCCTGCCGACATCTTGAACATCGGCCTTCCTGAAGCGAGCCTGGGCGATGCCTTCCTCAGTGGGGTTAGCCCCAGCCCTTCTCAGGGTGCAACCGCGGGCGTCGACTTCCAATCCAACGAGGGCGGAACCCTGCGCCTGACGGTCTTCACCCTCCTCGGACAGCCGGTGCTGAGCCAGAGCTTTGAGCACACGGGCGGACTCATCCGCCTCGAGTGGGAAACGGCGCAACTCCCCAGCGGACTGTACCACGCCGTGATCGAGTGGAACGGCCAGAGCTACACCCGCCGCTTTGTCCGTTAAGCACGAGCGCCCTTAGGGGTTTTTGAGCCAAAAAGGCAGTGTTTCGCTTGAAATGCTGCCTTTTTGTCGTTTAACGAGCTTGGGCACAGGGCTTGAGCGCCGATACGACGTATGGACAACCTTACCTTAAAAACGCAATCCGCCCTGCAGGCCGCGCAGCAGCGCGCCCTGACCCTGGGGCATCAAGCCGTCGATACGGCGCACGTGTTTCTCGGAGCCCTCGAGGCCGACCGCTCGTTTACCGAAGACCTGCTCCGGCGGGCCGGACTCGCTCCCGAAATCATTCAGCGAACGGCCGAGGCCCAGCTCCAGTCCCAGGGGCGGGTCGAAGGGGGCGAAACCTATTTCAGCCGGGCCGTGCAAACGAGCCTTTCCCAAGCCGCCGCGGCCGCCAAGAAGTTTGGCGACGAATACGTCAGCTTGGAATTCCTCCTCCTCGGCCTGGGCATGGCGCAGGACGCCATGGGCCAAGCACTGCGGGACGCCGGATTCCGCGAAAAAGAGTTTATGGACGTGGTCAGCCAACTTCGCCAGGGACGAAAGGCCCAGTCCGCGTCGGCCGAAGGCAGCTACCAAGCCCTAAAGAAGTATGCCGTGGACCTCAACGAGCGCGCCGAGGCAGGCAAACTCGACCCGGTGATTGGGCGCGACGACGAAATCCGTCGCGTACTTCAGATTCTTTCGCGGCGAACCAAAAACAACCCGGTGCTGGTCGGCGAGCCGGGGGTCGGAAAAACAGCCATTGCCGAAGGACTCGCCCACCGCATCGTTCGGGGCGACGTGCCTGAAAACCTTCAGGGCAAAAAGATTTTTTCGCTCGACATGGGCGCCCTGATCGCCGGAGCCAAGTACAAGGGCGAGTTCGAGGAGCGACTGAAGTCGGTAGTCCACGAGGTCATTTCGGCCGAAGGCGACCTCATTCTGTTCATCGACGAAATCCACACCTTGGTGGGCGCGGGCGGCGGCGAAGGGGCCATGGACGCGGCCAACATCCTGAAACCCGCCCTTGCCCGGGGCGAGCTTCGCTGCGTGGGCGCCACGACGTTGAACGAGTTCCAGAAGTACTTTGAAAAGGACAAAGCCCTCGAGCGCCGCTTTCAGAAGGTGCTCGTCGAAGAGCCCGACACCGAAGCTTCGATTGCCATTTTGCGCGGAATCAAGGAGAAGTACGAAGGGCACCACAAGGTCCGCATCAAGGACGAGGCCGTCGTGCAGTCGGTCCTTTTGAGCCAGCGCTACATTTCGGACCGCTTTTTGCCCGACAAGGCGATTGACTTGATGGACGAGGCGGCGTCGAAACTCCGCCTTGAAATCAATTCCAAGCCCGAAGAGCTCGACGACCTCGACCGCAAAATCATTCAGCTCGAAATCGAACGCGAAGCGATTCAGCGCGAAGACGACCCCAAACGGTTAAACCTGCTGAAGCAGGAACTGGCGAGCCTCAACGAAAAGCGCACCGCGCTTGGGGCGCAATGGTCCGCCGAAAAGGAGGCTGTCGAGCGCATTCAGCGGGCCAAAGAAGACGTAGAACGCCTCAAGCTCGAAGCGGAACAGTCCGAGCGCAACGGCGACTACGCCAAGGTGGCTGAAATTCGGTACGGAAAATTAGCTGCCGCCGAACAGTCCATTGCCGACGGCCTTGCGGCGCTCGACGGCCTTCGGGCCGACCGCCGCGCGATGGTGCAAGAAGAGGTGGGCGCTGAAGACATCGCTGAAGTCGTGTCGCGTTGGACGGGAATTCCGGTCAGCAAAATGCTCGAAAGCGAGCGGAGCAAACTCCTGCGGCTCGAAGACGAGCTCCACCGCCGTGTGGTCGGTCAAGACGAGGCCATCGAAGCCGTTTCTGATGCGCTGCGCCGCGCCCGCGCCGGACTCGGCGACCCCAAGCGGCCCATTGGGTCGTTTTTGTTCCTCGGACCCACTGGCGTCGGCAAAACCGAATTAGCCCGAGCTCTGGCCGAGTTCCTCTTTGACGACGAACAGGCCATGGTGCGCATCGACATGAGCGAATTTCAGGAGCGCCACAGCGTGTCGCGGCTCGTGGGGGCACCTCCGGGGTATGTGGGCTACGACGAGGGCGGTCAGCTTACCGAGGCCGTTCGGCGCCGGCCCTACGCGGTGGTGCTGCTCGACGAGATTGAGAAGGCCCACCCCGAGGTGTTCAATGTGCTGCTCCAAGTGCTCGACGACGGCCGCCTGACCGACGGCAAGGGCCGCACGGTCAATTTCACGCACTCCGTGGTGGTGATGACCAGCAACTTGGGCTCGGAACTCTTGCTCGACGGCGACGGACCCGAGGCCGTGCAGCAGCTGCTGCGGCAAACCTTGCGCCCCGAGTTTTTGAACCGAATTGACGAGGTGATCACCTTCCACCCGCTGGGCCAAGACCACGTGCGGAGCATCGTGCAGCTGCAGCTCAAGGAGGTCCAAAAGCGCCTCGCCGACCAGGAAATCACCATCGAATTCACGCCCGAAGCGGTCGACGCGCTGGCGGCGGAGGGCTTTGATCCGGCGTTTGGGGCGCGTCCGCTCAAGCGCACCGTGCAGCGCCGCATCCTCAATGACCTGGCCAAAAAGCTGCTCAGCGGCGAAGTTCAGCGCGACGCGGTGGTGCTCTGCGACGCGGTCGACGGAGCGATTTACTTCACGAACACCCAGTTGGGCCTCGCACAGGACTAACGGGTAATGGCCTTGAGGTAGCGGCTTCGGTTGCGCAAGTGCTCGGCGTAGCTCTTGGAGAAGAGGTGAAAGCCCGGCTTGGCCGGATTCGCACAGAAAAAAAGTTCGCCGGTGGCGCTCGAGGCGAGCACGCTGTCAATCACGGGCGGATGCACCGTGGCCAAGGGCCCTGGCGGCAAGCCTTTGTTCCGGTAGGTGTTGTAGGGATGCGCCACCCGCAGCATGGCTCCGGTCACGCGGCGAATGGGCGCGGGCGCGAGTTTGCGGTCCAGCACGGCGTACACCACCGTAGGATCCGCTTCCAAGCGTTTGCCCTGCTTCAAACGCGTGAGGTAGACGCCGGCGATGCGCGGCCACTCCTCCGGTTCTTTGGATTCGGCCTGCACGATGCTGGCGAGCACATACACCTCGTACCGGCTCAGTCCGAGCTGAGCGGCCGCTTGGACGCGGTTGGCGTTCCAGAAGGCGTCGAATTCGCGCCCCATGCGCTGGGCAACTTCGGCAGCCGTAAGGGAGGCGTACACCTCATAGGTATTGGGCAGGACCGGGACGGTGCTGTCGCCCTGGTACAGCGCGGAATCGAGCGCCTGCGGAGTTGCAAAAAAAACGTCCGCCACACGCCCGACCACCGCCTCGCGACCTTGGTAGCCTCGAACGGTCAGTTGCCGCGGCGTTTCGTAGCCCATTTTCAGGCGGCGAAGGGTGCGCCACCATGGTTCGCTGGGCGAAATCTCGTAGTAGCCGCGCGGGACGCCAAAGTTGCCTTGAAGGACCGCCCC
Source organism: Bacteroidota bacterium (assembly GCA_041179465.1). Lineage (GTDB taxonomy): Bacteria > Bacteroidota > Bacteroidia > Flavobacteriales > Schleiferiaceae > TMED14. The sequence goes on from JBEGTJ010000056.1 coordinate 9,799, forward strand.
GAAGCGCAAGAGGTTGAGGTGCGCCTCTGGGCTTTGCGACGCCACGCGGTCCAGCACTTCGAGTACCGGCGTTCCGTCCTCAGGTACCGGGATCGCGACGCGGTTGGGCGAAAAGTCCTGCGACGGCCAAAGTCCCACGACCACCGAGGCTGCGCCGAACACGGCGATCAGCCACCACGGACGGATGCGGCGCGCCGCGCGGGACTTGCGGCTCATGACCGAAGGCGCTGAAAAAGTTGCACGTCGCGAAACTCACGGCCGACCCGGTACCAAGCCCGGAGCACGCCCGAGGATGCGTAGCCACTCGCGGCAAACGTGTGGAGGGCGGCCGCATTGTCGGTAAACACTTCGGCATGCAAGCTGCGCAAACCGGCACGCCCGAAGGCCCAGTCCTCCACGAGCTTGAGTCCCTGACGGCCCAGGCCCTGGCCGCGCATCGAGGGGTCGACCAAAAGGGCGACCTCGGCGCGCTGATGTACGGGCTGGGCGTTGAATACGTCGAAGAGTCCGAGGGCTCGGCCCGTTTCGCCCGCCAGGACGAAGCGCACCTGTTCCGCCTCCCAAAAGTCTCTATGGGACTCGTCGAGGTAGCGCTTGAGCACCGCCCGGCTGTAGGGGGCGATGCGCAATCCGGCGTCGACGTGGTCGGCTTCCAGGTCGACGCCGCGGCCCGCAACCAGCTGACCTGCGTGGCCCAGGCCGGCAATTCGATCCCGATCGTTCTGAGGATGTTGTTGAAGTACCCGGACCAGCAGATCGGAAGAGC
>JBEGTJ010000057.1:0-10467 GCA_041179465.1 Bacteroidota bacterium
ACGACCGTGTCGAGGGGCTCGATGCGGTGCTCCTTTAGGTCGATCCAGGCCTGGTTGGGGTCGTCTTCGGCAAATTCCACGGCCTTGCGAATGGCGCCGTCGCCCCCGGCGATGAGGCCGACCACCATTCCGTGCGGAACCCCGTAGGTCGGCGGGCACTCCGACGCGTCGACGATGCCCAGGCGGCCCGAGGTTCCGGCCCCGATGTAGAAAAGGCGCCCGCCCTGCTGCATGCGCGGCACGAGCTGCTCGATCAGGGCCTCGAGCGCCGGAATGGCCTCGCCCACGGCCTCGGGCACGCGGCGGTCTTCGGCGTTGATGCCTTCGAGCAGCTGGCGCACCGTCCAGGTTTCAAGGTGGTCGTGGTTGCTGGGGCTTTCGGTGATCATCGCCATAAAACTAGTGCTTGTGGAGCACCGCCACGTAGTAGCCGTCGCTGTGCGGGTGTTCGGGGCTGATGCGGACCTCTTCGCGGAGCGTGTACGCGCCCTGCTGCTCCTCCACAAACCGGCGGACCTGGTCCTCGTTTTCGCTGCGCAAAATGCTGCAGGTGGCGTACACGAGGGTTCCGCCGGGCTGAAGCGCTTCTGAATAGCTGCTCAAGATGCCGTACTGCGTTTCGCGGGTGCGCTCGAGGTGCTCGGGCTGGAGCTTCCACTTGGTGTCGACGTCGCGGCGGATGACGCCGGTCCCGCTGCAGGGCACGTCCAGCAGCATTTTGTTGGCCCAGCCAGAGTGGCGCTGCACGTCGCGGGGCGAGCGGATGAGTTCGGTGCGCAGACTATGGACTCCGGCGCGCAACGCCCGCTTTTCTGCCTCGCCGAGTTTGTAGGCCTCCACGTCCATGCAGCGGATTTCAGCCCGGTCGCCCGCGAGGGCCGCGACGTGAAGGGCCTTGCCTCCGGCGCCGCTGCACCCGTCGAGGATGCGGTCGCCCGGCTGGGGGTCGAGGTAGGAGGCGATGCGCTGCGATCCGCCGTCGTGCACCTCGTACCAGCCGTCTTTGAAGCTCTCGAGGTGCTGCAGGCGCGGACGCTTGGCCAGCACCAGGGCGTCGGGCGCGACGTCGCTCAGCGCGGCGTCCACTCCCTCGGCCGTGAGGCGCTCGAGCACCGCTTCGCGGGTCGCTTTCAGCCTGTTGGCGCGCAGCACCACGTGGGCCGGTCGGTTGAGGGCGGCGGCCAAGGCAGGCCAGTCGGCGCCCAGTTCGGCTTCGGCGCGTTCGGCAAACCACGGCGCATAGCTCTGGGATCGCGCTACGTCGAGGCCGGCCGGCACGGGCATGCCCGCCTCGCGCCAGGCCCAGTAGGTGTCAAAAAGCTCTTTGAGGGGCTTGCGCTTCACCAGGGGCTCTGCGCCGTGCAGGTGCCAGAGCAGTCCCCACCAGCGCACGATTTCGTAGCTGTGCTCGGCCACGAAGGCCCGGTCGCGGGCGCCCCAGCGCTTGTTGGCGCGCAAAACCTGGTCGACGACCCGGTCCGCGTACAGGCGCTGGCCAAAGGTCCGCTCGAGCACTTCAAGCACCCCGGCGACGAGGTTAGGGTGCGGAATCACGAGGCCTGCTGGGATTGAAGCGCGTACAGTTCCGCGTAGCGACCCGGCTGCTTGATGAGCTCGGCGTGGCTTCCTTGCTGGACCACCCGGCCTTCGTCGAGCACGACGATGCGGTCGGCCAAATGCACGCAGCTGAGGCGCTGGGTAATCAGCACAGCGGTAAGTCCCTGAAGGCGCGCTTTGAGGTTGCTGAGGATGGTGACCTCGGTCTCGGTGTCGACGGCGCTCAGGGCGTCGTCAAACAGCAGCACCGGCGGGTGCTTCATCAGCGCGCGGGCGATGCTGACGCGCTGCTTTTGTCCGCCCGAAAGGGTTACGCCGCGCTCGCCCACCACGGTGTCGAAGCCCTGAGGGAAGCCGCGAATGTCGTCGGCCACGTCGGCGAGTTCCGCTTGGCGCTCGACCTCAGAGCGCTCGGCGCTCAGGCTGCCAAAGGCGATGTTGTCGGCCACCGAATCGCTGAACAAAAACGGGTCCTGGGGCACGGTGCCGATGGAGGCGCGAAGGGCGTTGAGGTCCCAGTCCCGCAGGTCGACGCCGTCGAGGAGCACCCGGCCCGAACTGGGGTCCATGAGGCGGTTCATCAGGCCGACGAGGCTCGATTTGCCCGATCCGGTGCGGCCCACGACCACCACGGTTTCGCCGGGGTTGACGGCAAACGAAACGTCGTTGAGGGCCTGAATGCCGCTGTCGGGGTACGTGTAGGAGACGCCTTCGAAGTTCCAGGCTCCGCGCACCGGGGCGCTGTGGGCGGCGGCGGGCTGCCGCACCAAGGGTTCGACGAGGAGAAAGTCGTTGATGCGCTCCATCGACGCCTCGGCGCGCTGGATGAGGCTCATGACCCAGCCGATGCTGGCGATGGGCCAGGTAAGCAGCCCCACGTAGTAGACGAATTCAGCGATGACCCCGGGGCTGAGGCGGCCTTCGATGACGCCTTCGCCGCCGATCCACACGGTGAGCACGGTGCTTAGCCCGACCAGCAGCATCATGAGCGGCGCGAAGAGGGCGTTGACGCGGTAGAGCTCGCGGTTCAGCCGGTAGCTCTGCTGCGCGCTTTGGGCGTAGCGCTCGGTCTGCTCGGCCTCCAGCCCGTAGACTTTGAGCACGCGGATTCCGCTGAAGGTCTCCTGGGCCAGGGTGCTGATGGCGGACTGCTGCTCCTGAACGGCGTGGCTGCGCTGGTTGATCAGGGTCGAAACGCGGTAGATGGCCCAGACGAGCACGGGCATGGGCGCCAAGGTGATCCAGCTCAGCTTGGGGTCCACCTGAAACATGAACACCAGGGTCAGTCCGGTGGAAAAGGCGGTGTTGATGGTGTACATGACCCCGGGGCCGAGGTACATGCGCACGCGGCTGACGTCTTCGCTGATGCGGTTCATCAGGTCGCCGGTTGCGTTGCGCCGGTAAAAGGTCTGGTCCAGCGCCTGGTAGTGCCGGTAAATGTCGTTCTTGAGTTCGTACTCGATGTGCCGCGACATGACGATCAGGGTTTGGCGCATGAGGAAGGTGAAGGCTCCGCGCAAAACGCTCATCAGCAGGATGAGCGCCGAGTAGCCGAGCAGGGCGCGCAGCAAGGCCGCCGAATCGCTTTGGAGCCGAAGGGCTTCAGACACGGTGTCGAAGGCCTCGCGGATGTAGATGGCCGGGTAAACCGAGAAGACGGCCGAGGCGACGACAAAGAGGATTCCGCCCAGCAGATGCCAAGGATACCGCAGGAAGTAGGGGTTCAGGGACCACAGGGCACGCACGGGGCAAAGGTACGGCCCACCCCCGGCGAAGCCGCGCGTCGGCCTTAGCGAATGAAGGGGTCGCTGAACTTGTCGTCGAGCGCGAGCGCGGGGTCGTTAAGGGTCTCGAGGAAGGCCACCAGCGCCGCCTTTTGGGCCGCGGTGAAGTTGGGAGCGACGGGCTGCCCATTGGGTCCGCGCAGCTGCGGACTCAGGTTGGGGTGGTTTTTGACGCCCGTGCTGTAGTGGTCGACGACCTCTTCGAGGGTGGCAAAGCGCCCGTCGTGCATGAAGGGCCCGCGGCCGCTGAGGTTGCGCAGCGACGGAACCTTGAACAGTCCGAGTTGCGCGGGGTTGCCGTTGATTCCGCCCACGCCGGCGTCGGTGGTGGCCGCGTCGAGGCCGTTGTTTCGGGGTCCGGGGGCCGTGAAGGCCTCGGTGCCGTGGCAGGTCACGCACGCGCCGGGGACCGGCGGACCCCCTCCGGGCGCCACCCCAAAGAACAGGGCCTTACCCTGGTTTTCTTGCGCGGTAAAGTTGGGGAACGGCGCGGCGGGAGCGGCCACTTGAGCGCGTCCTTCGTCGTAGCGCGAGCCAAAGCTCATGATGCTGCGCACGAACTGAGCCAGGGCTTTGCGCACCTGGAGCTCGCTGAGTTCGTTTGTCCCAAAGGCTTTTTCGGCCAGCGGCGCGTAGTACGGCAGCGCGTTGATGCGGGCCAAGAGGGTGTCGATGCGGAGGCCCATTTCGGTCGGATCCTGGACGGGCATCAAGACCTGGTCTTCGAGGCTGGCGGCGCGCTCGTCCCAAAAAAAGGCTCCGTTGGCATAAAACCGCGCGTTGGTGAGGCCCATCGAGTGGCGGGCGGTGCGGCCGCCGGCAAAGCCGCGGCTGAATCGGGCGCTGTCGCCAAATCCGCTCGATTGTTGGTGGCAGCTGGCGCAGGAAGTGCTTCGGTTGGCACTCAGGTTGCGGTCGTAGAACAGAACCCGCCCCAAGGTGGCCCCGTCGTCGGTGACGGGATTGTTCATCGGAGTGTTGTCGGCGGCCAGCACGTTGGGCTGCGCGAAATGGGCCGGTAGCTCCGGCGTGTAGGCATAGGGCTGTTCGGGCAGCCTGAGGTACTCCGCGACCGGGTCGACGGGTTCGGGTCGGCAGGCCAAGGTCGCTAGGCCGAGTGCGCCGAGGGCAATGCGCTTTTTCATACAGGGTAGATGCCCAAAATGTACAAAGGTTTAACGACTTTGTACCTTTAGGGCATGTTTTCGGCTCCGTCCAACCCCGTAATCGCCGTCGTAGGCCTTGGCTACGTCGGGCTTCCCCTCGCCCTGGCCCTTTCGCGCGAGTTCCGCGTGCTGGGTTTTGACATCAACGCCGAACGCGTGGCCGAACTGAACCGCGGCGAAGACCACACCCTTGAAGCCGATCCGGCCGAGCTTGCCGAGGCGCTCGAGCGGGGGCTCGAGTTCCGCGCCGATTCCGCCGCGTTGGGCCAAGCCAACGTGTACATTGTGACGGTTCCGACGCCCATCGACCAATTCAAAGCCCCAGACCTCAAGCCCTTGCTGTCGGCCTCGGCCAGCATTGGCGCGGCACTGAAAGTCGGTGACGTGGTGATTTACGAATCCACGACCTACCCGGGCTGCACCGAAGAAGACTGCGTCCCGGTGCTTGAGCGCCGTTCCGGCCTTAAGTTCAACGTCGACTTTTTCTGCGGCTACAGTCCCGAGCGCATCAATCCGGGCGACAAAGTCAACACGCTCGAAACGATTAAAAAGGTGACGAGCGGGAGCACGCCCGAGGCCGCTGCCTTCGTCGACGGACTGTACCGGCGCATTGTGAAGGCCGGCACGCACCTCGCCCCGAGCATTAAGGTGGCCGAGGCCTCCAAAGCGATCGAAAACGCCCAGCGGGACGTCAACATTTCGTTTGTCAACGAGCTCGCCCTCATCTTTGACCGCCTGGGCATCGACACCCGCGACGTGCTCGAAGCCGCCGGAACCAAGTGGAACTTTTTGAAGTACAGCCCCGGCCTCGTCGGCGGACACTGCATCGGCGTCGATCCCTACTATCTCGCCCACAAAGCGCAGAGCGTGGGCTACCACCCCCAGGTGATCCTTAGCGGCCGCCGCGTCAACGACTCGATGGGAATGTTCGTCGCCAACAAGGTCGTGAAGCTCATGATCGGCAACGGCCTCGCGGTGCACGGCAGCAAAGCCCTGGTCCTCGGCGTGACCTTTAAAGAAAACTGCCCCGACATTCGCAACACCCGCGTGGTCGACATCGTGGCGGAACTTCAGCAGTTCGGCATGCACGTCGACGTCTACGACCCCTGGGCCGACGCGTCCGAGGTCCAGCACGAGTACGGAATTGCGCTCGCTCCCTCAGTTGGGCAGGGCTACCACGCCGTGGTGCTTGCGGTTGCCCACGAGCAGTTTGCCTCGCTGGGCCGCGCGCAACTGGGGCTCGAGCCCCAAGGAGTCGTTTTTGACACCAAAGCCCTCTGGCCGAGGGACATGGTGGACGGGCGGCTGTAGTCCGTTGGCTTCTTGGGCTTCAGGCCAAGCGCGAAGTCTGCTTCGCAGCGAAATTCGCTAAACGGATTTTTATTCAAATCGCTGATCTATTGACACTTAGTCATTTCGCGCACGGGGAGAAAAAGTGAAATCCGGTTATAACCGAACAGCGGGCGACTAGCAACTAGTAACCAGTGACCATAGTCGCGCCGATCAGGTCTGCAGCACTCCCGGATTGTAGGCGCGCTCAATAGGCGCTTGGTTGGCGGCCTCGATGCCCATCGACAGCACGCTGCGCGTTTCGATCGGGTCGATGATGGCGTCGATCCAGAGGCGGGCGGCGGCATAGTACGGACTCATTTGGGCCTCGTAGCGTTCGCGGATGCGCTGAAGCAGCTCCTGCTCGGCCTCGGGAGTCAGGTCCGCCGTGCGGGCTTTCTCGATTTGCAGCAGCACTTTGGCCGCCTGCTCGCCCCCCATAACCGCGATTTTGGCCGTGGGCCACGCGACGATGAGGCGCGGATCGTAGGCTTTTCCGCACATGGCGTAGTTGCCGGCTCCGAACGAGTGGCCCGTGATCACGGTGAATTTGGGCACTACGCTGTTGGCGACGGCGTTGACCATTTTGGCTCCGTCCTTGATGATGCCGCCGTGTTCCGACCGCGAACCCACCATGAATCCGGTGACGTCTTGCAGAAAGACGAGCGGAATTTTCTTCTGGTTGCAGTTGGCGATGAAGCGCGCGGCCTTGTCGGCGCTGTCGGAATAAATCACTCCCCCAATTTGCATTTCGCCTTTGCCCGACTTGACCACTTGGCGCTCGTTGGCGACGATTCCGACCGCCCAGCCGTCGATGCGGGCGTAGGTCGTAATGAGGGTTTTGCCGTAGTCGGCCTTGTACTCGATCATCGAGTCGGCGTCGACCAGGCACTCGAGCAGCGCGCGGACCGGGTAGGGCTTGCCGTCGACAGGCATGCGCTCGTACACTTTTTCGGGGGCTACGGCCGGAGCCTGCGGCGCCACCCGGTCAAACCCGGCCGTGGGGCGGGTGCCCAACTTGTCGACGAGTCCGCGCAGGGTGCGCAGCGCGTCGTCGTCGTCCTTGGCCTTGTAGTCGCACACTCCGCTGATTTGGGTGTGGGTGTTCGCGCCGCCTAAGGTCTCGTTGTCGATTTCTTCGCCAATCGCGGCTTTGACCAAGTAGCTTCCGGCCAAAAAGATGCTCCCCGTGCCTTCGACGATGAGGGCCTCGTCGCTCATGATGGGCAGGTAGGCGCCGCCGGCCACGCAGGACCCCATGACGGCCGACAGCTGCGGAATTCCCAGGCTGCTCATCACCGCGTTGTTGCGAAAGATGCGCCCAAAATGTTCTTTGTCGGGAAAAATCTCGTCCTGCATCGGCAGGTACACTCCGGCGGAATCCACCAAGTACAGAATCGGGATGCGGTTCTCCAAGGCAATTTCTTGGGCGCGGAGGTTCTTTTTGCCCGTCATCGGGAACCAAGCCCCCGCCTTCACCGTGGGGTCGTTGGCCACCACCATGCAGGTTCGGCCCGCAATACGCCCCAAGACCACCACAACCCCTGCCGAGGGGCATCCGCCGTGCTCGGCGTACATTCCGTCGGCCGCAAAGGCGCCCACTTCAACCTGGGGCGCGTCGGGGTCCAAAAGGCGCTTGACCCGCTCCCGGGCGCTGAGTTTGCCCTGCTCCGCGAGTTTTTCGAGGCGCTTTTTGCCCCCTCCGAGCGACACCTCGCTCCAGCGGCGGCGGCACTCGGCAACTAAGAGTTTGAGTTCGTCTGCGTTGCGTTCCGTTTTGAGGTCGTGGGCCATGGTTGGTTTGGATTCAGAGGGGGTACCCCTAAGGTAGGCCTGAAGCAGGCCTTGGGCCAAGGAGAACTGCGGCTGGCGGTCGAGGGGCGCAAAAAAAAGGCCAAGTTTCCTTGGCCTTCGGGTGCTTGGGTGCGGACTTAGCCGCGGCGACGTCCGCGGCCGCGGTGGTGGTCGTGGCCCACGTGGCGTTCCCCGCGCTCGCCGCGCGCGCCGATGGCCTCCAATATGTCTTTGTAGAGGTCTTCGTTGTCCTCGCGGTTGATCTGCAGCACTCCGGCGCTGTCGGCCACCGCTCCGCTGAAGTCAACGGCATCAAGCGTTCCGGCCAAGTCGAGGTACACGGTGATGTTCGACACGGTATTGGGGTCAACCTGAAACCCGGCGCTGTCGGCGCGGTACACCAAGTGAAGCGGGTGCTTCACGTCCAACACAAACGGAACGCCGTCTTTGTCGCCCACCACGTAGAGGGAACTGGTGTCGTTTCCGTCGCGGTGGCCCAGATGCACGGAGATTCCGCGGTACAAGCCGGCCGTGATGCCCGTGGTCGGGATCACGGGGGTCGAGTTGCCCGTCAGCAGATCGACATAAAACGGACCGTGAAGGTCCACGTTGGTCACGTTGGTGTCGAGGTCGCTGGCAAAAAGCTTAAACCCGTGCACGTAGGCCTTGGCTTCGGTAAGGGTGGTGGTCAGGGTCTTCCCCGATCGAGTAGACGCCGCATTGAGCTCAACCTGGTAGGCCGACTCGGAACCGGCGGGGATCTCTGGTCCGCACGAGGCGATAACCGCTGCGCCCAAAAGGGCCGAAAGAATTTTTTTCATTGTGTTCGTATTTTCAGATATCTGGCGAATAACCGTGCCAAAATGGGGATTTAACGACCAAAATACGAATTTCGCCAGTTCCGCGTTGGTTTGAGTTAGTAGCGCATGGTCCATTCCGCCACGCGCGCCCACAGCTCCTCTTCGTTCGGAACCGCGTCGCTCAGGTAGAGCACGAGGCGGATTCCGCCCGGAACCTTTTGGTAGAGCAGCGCGTCGGGCACCCCGTCGCCCATCAAATCGCCGGACCAATGCACTTCAGGGGGGCAGGCGTTCATGGAATCCACGACGCCGCCGAGGGTGTCCCGCCGAAGCCAGCTTTGGTCGGGCCCGCGAACCCCGGCAATCAGGGCGTAGCCGCCGAGCTCGGGACAATCCGCACCAACGCCGTTCACCGATCCGGTGGCGTAGACCACCAGGCTTCCCCGGTAGCTTGGGTCGCGCGCGGTCAGGGCGCCCAAGTCGGCTTGGCTTCCGGGCATGAGCACGGCGGAGCCTTCGCGCACGAGGCCCAAATCGGCGCTGTCGAGGCGCACGGGACTTCCAAACAAGAAATGGCTGCCTTGTTCGCGGTTGGTTTTGAGGTCGAATTCCAGTCCGCCACTGCCCGAAGGAAACTCGCTCAGCTCGGCCTTAACCCGCACGGGGCGGAGCTTCCAGGTGCCGTCTACGTCGTAAATCCCGTACCAAAAAAGCGACAAATCCAGGCCGCGCAAGTCGCCGGTGTAGTTAAAGGCTTCGGTGGCCACTTGGTAGCGGCGCTTTTTAATCGCTTCGACCCGTTTGCGGACGTCTCCGGCGGGACCCCCTTCTTCGAGCCATACCAGGAGCGAATCGCGCTTCAAACCCATTGGCGTGCGGAGCATGCGCCCCGTCAGGCTGTCCGCCGGCCAGGTCCACGTGCGGGCGGCCCAATCCAGCCGAATGAGCTGGTTGTCGCTGAGCTGGTCCCAGCGCTCGGCACGGTCCGCGCGCACCGCGGCAGTGTCCACAGGCTGCGCTCCGAGGCCTAAGGCCAACAAGAAACAAGCAACCAGTAACCTTACGCGCATGGCGCTTATGCTTTGTTGCGCTTTCGGTACCAATCCCAGCCGTAGTAGAGCGCCACCAGTAGGGCAAACGGAATCGCGTAGCTGCGCGGCTTGCCCTCGCCGTGCACCACGGTAAAGAGGCGGTCCTTGCGGATTTTGTCGAGTCCGCTCACAAAGGAATCCATGCTCCAGAAAATGAACACGGGCTTGCCCACGACGTGGTCCTCGGGCACAAAGCCCCAGTAGCGGCTGTCCCAGGAATTGTGGCGGTTGTCGCCCATCATCCAGTAGTAGTCCATGGCAAACGTGTAGCTCGTGACCGGCTCGCCGTCCAAGAGGTAGCGCTCGCCGTTTGGGCCTTGCTCGCGCACCAATTCGTGGCCCTCGTAGGCGTTGATGGCGTGGCTGTACTTTAGGTAGCTGTCGTAGTTGAGCTCGATCGTAGCTCCCTTAGACGGAATCCAAAGCGGACCGTAGTTGTCTCGCGACCAGGCATATACCACGGTGTCGCTGTGGCCGCCCATGGGGTTCGGGAACATCAGCGCGCCCGCCACAAAGTTGGCGTAGTACCACTTCAGGGCCTCCGGGGTTCCCGGCACAAACGCGGAATCGCCTCCGAGCGCGTCCATGACAAACATCGTGTCGAGGTTCGGCATCTTGGCAAAGTCCGCCACCGACTGATTCGGAATCGTCACCACGTATTCGGTTTCAGTGATTTGCAGGACGTCGCTGACGTTCTGGTTGTTCACCGTCATGTTGGTGACGTAGTTGATGTCAAAGTCCTTCTTGAGCTGGCGCGCACTAAATCCTTGGCCGGGCAGGGTGCGCACGTAGTAGCTGAACTGGGCGTTGCTTCGTTCGGGAAATTCAATGGCCTCGCCGTCGACATAAACTTGGCCGTGGCGCACTTCGAGCGTGTCGCCCGGAACCCCCATGCAGCGCTTGACGTAGTGGTCCTTTTTGTCGGCGGGGCGGCCCGGATCCTGTG
>JBEGTJ010000058.1:0-10104 GCA_041179465.1 Bacteroidota bacterium
ACCGCCGCAAGGCCGATGAAGCCGAAGATGCGCTTGGCGTCGCGCGACATGAGGACCAAAATCGGGAAGATGAAGTTCATCGCCACCATCATCACGAACAGGGGCTTGTATTCGCCCTTAAAGCGCGGCAGGTAGTATGTAACCTCTTCGGGAATGTTCGAGTACCAAATCAGCATGTACTGGCTGAACCACAGGTAGGTCCAGAAAACGCTAAAGGCGAACATGAATTTGCCCAAATCGTGCTGGTGGTTGGCGTTGATCCACGGAAGGTGGTTGTTCAAGCGCAGGTACATCACGAGCAAGTTGAGGACGGTCATGGCCGTCACAAACATGCCTGCAAACGTGTACCATCCAAAGAGGGTTGAGAACCAGTGCGTATCGATGGACATCACCCAGTCCCAAGCGCTGGTCGACGAGGTCACCGCGTACAGGACGATGAAAGTGGCGGCCAGCTTGCGCTGGGTAAAGAACAGGTTTTGACCCTTGGGCATCGCGTCTTCGCGCAGGCTGTTGCGGCGAAGTAGGTAGGCGGCACCGGCCCAAATCACGAGGTAGGCCAGCGTGCGGACCGTGAAAAAGGGCACGTTCAGGTAGGCTTCCTTACCCGCAATGATGGGGTCGTAGTTGGCGCTGGCGGGATCCATGATTCCTTCGGCCATCCAATGCCAAAGGTGGTGCATGTGCATTCCGCCGGTTACCGCCAAGAAGAGGATGCCCAAAAGCGGAATACCCACAAACATGGCTACGGCCTCAAACACGCGAATCAAGCCCGCGGACCAGCCCACTTGTGCGGCGTACTGGATGGCCAAGAAAAAGAGCGTTCCGATTCCAATGCCCAAGAAGAAGATGCTGTTGACCAAGAAGGCCGCCCAAGGACGGTTGGCGCTGAGGTCGTGCGTTGCTCCATGACCTTCGTGGGCGTCCGCTCCGTGCGCGTCAGCCTCATGACCTTCCACCACGTGGGCGTCAGCCTCATGACCTTCCGCCGCGGGGGCTTCCGTTTCGTGCGTCGCTGCAGCATGATCGGCAGCAGCATGGTCCTTCGACTCGTGCGCATCAGCTTCCTCGTCCACGGCCTCCACGACCACCGCTTCTTCTGCGTGGCCCTCTTCAGCGTGCGCTTCTTCAGGTACCGCTGCAGCAGCCTCTTCGACGTGCGCCGCTGCACCGTGGTCGTCGGCATGGGCCACGGCATCCCCGTGACCTTCAGCCGCGTGCGACGTGTAGTCCGTATTAAAGCCGATCAGCAAGAAAACCAATCCCACCAGGGTCAAGGACCCGGCGAGCAACTTCATTTTGGAGGTGAATACAAACATGTCTTCTAGGGCAGTTAGGTTAGGCGGCAGGTTGGGCAGCGGCCGTATCCGCGGCAGCGGGTGCAGCACCCGGAACTTGATCCATGCGGAGCTTCCACACGTACTTGATGATCTTCCAACGCTCGTCGTAGTTCAGCTGCGAAGCATGGCTGCCCATGTTGTTCTTGCCGTACATGATTACGTGGTAAATGCTTCCGGGCGTGATGTCCGGGAGCTTGTCTGCGCCGTACCCCGGAATACCCAGGATTTTCTCGCGCTGCATCAGGATTCCGTTGCCGTCGCCCTTCTCACCGTGGCAGTGCGAACAAAACTGGGTGTAGAGCTGCTTGCCCGACTCGGCGTCCAAGGTTTCGTACATCGCCGGAACCTCAGTGTTGGCCCGTGAAGCGGCGTAGCCCTCGTTCGTGTTGGGGATGGTGTAGGGAACGTACCCGCGCGGAACGCTTCCCTCAGCCGGCTCCTTGGCGGTGCCGGGCTCGTAGGTTTGGTGGGCCGGTGAGCGGTACATGTCGTCCATGTACGTGTAACCCGGCGTGGTCTTGTCCCAGTTGCAGGCAGACAGCGCAACGGCGCTTCCGGCAACCCATAGAATGGTTTTAATACGCATATCGCTTAGGCTTCAGCAATTTCTACAGCACCCGACTTCTTGAGCACGTCGACCAAACCGTCAGCCGCCGGAAGTTCGACCATGAAGTAGTCGTCGGTCGTGCGGGGATCGGGGTTTTGGGCGTCGGCGCCAGGGTACAATCCGTTGATTACGAGGTACGTCCAGACCATCAGGTGGGCTGCAAAGAACACGGTCAGCTCGAACAAGATGGGCACAAAAGCCGGCATGTTCATTCCCCAGTTGTAGTTGGGTTTTCCGCCGATGTTTTGCGGCCAGTCGCTGATCATCATGTACCACGTCAGGGTCACCGCCACGGTCAAGCCGAGCAGGCCGTACATGAACGCCGCCATGGCGATGCGCGTCTCCTTGAGGCCCATGGCCTTGTCGAGTCCGTGCACCGGAAAGGGCGTGTAGACTTCCGAGATTTGGTATCCGGCCGCGCGGATTTCCTTAACGGCCGAGATGAGCACGTCGTCGTCGTGGTACAACGCGCGAACTACCGGGGTAGGCTCAGTGGTGTGCGCCATGGTCGCTGTGGTGTTTTTTCTGGGCTTCGCCCGAAGTTTTCAAAATGGTCTTGAGTTCCGCCTGAGCGATTACCGGGAAGGTGCGGGCGTACAGCAAGAACAGGACAAAGAAGAATCCGATGGTGCCCACGAAGATGCCCACGTCGACAAACGACGGAGAGAACATCGACCAGCTCGAGGGCAAGTAGTCGCGGTGCAGCGAGGTCACGATGATGACAAAGCGCTCGAACCACATACCGATGTTCACGACGATCGAGATGACGAAGGTGAACACCAAGTTGGTGCGCAGCTTTTTGAACCACATGAACTGCGGGCTGAACACGTTGCAGGTCATCATCGACCAGTAGGCCCACCAGTAGGGACCGGTTGCGCGGTTCAAGAAGGCGTACTGTTCGTACTCAACGCCGCTGTACCACGCGATGAAGAGCTCGGTGATGTAGGCCACGCCCACGATCGAACCCGTCACCATGATGATGATGTTCATCATTTCGATGTGCTGCACCGTGATGTAGTCCTCCATCTTGAACACCTTGCGCACGATGAGCAGCAGGGTTTGCACCATGGCAAATCCCGAGAAAATGGCACCCGCAACGAAGTACGGAGGGAAGATGGTGGTGTGCCATCCCGGAATCACCGACGTAGCAAAGTCCATGGATACGATGGTGTGTACTGAAAGAACCAGCGGAGTCGCCAAACCGGCGAGCACCAGCGACACTTCCTCAAATCGCTGCCATGCCTTGGCTTTTCCGCCCCAGCCAAACGAAAGCACCTTGTAGATGTGCTTTTGTACGGGGTTCACAGCACGGTCGCGCACCATGGCGAAATCCGGAATAAGTCCGACGTACCAGAACACGACCGATACCGAGAGGTAGGTCGAGATGGCGAATACGTCCCACAGCAGCGGCGAGTTAAAGTTCACCCACAACGAGCCGAACTGGTTCGGAATCGGGAGAACCCAGTAGGCCATCCACACGCGGCCCATGTGGAACACCGGAAAGAGTCCCGCCTGAATGACCGAGAAGATCGTCATGGCTTCCGCCGAGCGGTTGATGGCCATGCGCCAGCGCTGGCGGAACAGCAGGAGTACCGCGGAGATCAGCGTTCCGGCGTGGCCAATTCCGACCCACCATACGAAGTTGGTGATGTCCCAGGCCCAGCCCACGGTCTTGTTCAAGCCCCAAACGCCGATGCCCGTTCCTACGGTGTAGGCAAGGCAGCCCACGCCCCAAAGGAACATGACCAGCGCAATGCTGAACACCATCCACCACGAGCGGGGGGCGGCGTTTTCAATCGGACGTACAACGTCTTCAGTGATCTGGTTGTAGCTCTTATCACCTAGGATAAGCGGCTGACGTACAGGTGATTCGTAGTGCATAACTGATTAGGCGTTGCGAACTTTAGTCAGGTAGAATACGGAAGGCTGCGTGCCCACTTCTTCGAGGAGGTGGTAGGCACGGGCGTCCGCTTTGGCGGCGCGCACGGCGCTCTTCGCGTTGTTGACGTCACCAAACGTGATGGCTCCGGTGTCGCAGGCCTCGGCACAGGCCACCGTGAAGCTGCCGTCGGCCAGCGGTTGGCCGGCCTTCTTCGCCTCGAGCTTGGCGTACTGCACGCGCTGGATGCACATCGTGCACTTTTCCATGACGCCGCGCGAACGCACGGTCACGTCGGGGTTCAGCACCATGCGACCGTAGTCGTCTTGCGACGGGTTGACGTCGGCAAACTGCTCGTTGGCCATGTAGTTGAACCAGTTGAAGCGGCGAACCTTGTAGGGGCAGTTGTTGGCGCAGTAGCGCGTTCCGATGCAGCGGTTGTAGGCCATGTGGTTCAGGCCTTCGCGCGAGTGCACCGTGGCGCCTACCGGGCAGACCGTTTCGCACGGAGCGTGGTTGCAGTGCTGGCACATTACGGGCTGGAACACGACCGAAGGCGACTCCGAAGGCTCCTCCATCTTGGCGTACATCTCGATGCCGCCCACGTTTTCTTGTTCCGCGCGCTCCTTGCTCATGTCGCTGCTGTAGTAGCGGTCGATGCGCAGCCAGTGCATGTCGCGGAGGTTGCGGATTTCTTGCTTGCCCACGACCGGAACGTTGTTCTCGATATGGCAGGCGACCACGCAAGCTCCACAGCCGGTGCAGCTGTTGAGGTCGATGCTCATGTTCCACATGTGCATCGTCTCGTGGTCGTGGTTCGCCCACAGGTTGGCCTCTTCAGAGGTCTTGTGGCCGTCAATGGTGTGGAAGGTCGGCTTTTCGTTCCAGTTGGTTCCCTTGGGGTCTGCAATGAAGTCCGCGAGGCTAACCTCGTTGACAATGCGGCGGCCCATCATGGTGTGTCCAAGCTGAACCGTCGCGAACTCGTGCATGCCCTCAGACTTGCTGATCTCCACCGAAGCGGTTCCGGTTGCCACGCCCAAAGCGTAGGCGTTCACGCCAAGTGCGTTGGCCACTTTGCCGGCTGAAGTGCGGCCGTAGCCGTAGGCGAGACCGACCGTTCCGGCGGTTTGGCCGGGCTGGATAAGGACCGGAACGTTCTCGAGTACGCGCTTGCCCACTTTGAGGGTGGCGTAGCTGCCGTCGAGCGAACCGTCGCTGTTGGTCTCGTTCTCAAATCCCATGGCCAGGGCGTCGGCCGCGGCAATCGTGAGGTAGTTGTCCCACGTCAAACGGGTAATGGGGTCCGGAAGCTCGTGGAGCCACGGGTTGTTGGCCTGGTAGCCGGCGCCCACCGCGTTTTCGTAGAGTGCGAGCTCCATTCCCTTGGCGGGCTTGGCGACTTTGGCCGTTGCCGCAAGGGCAAGGGCGGCTCCGGCAGCTGCACCTGAAACGGCCCCTGAGGTCACCGCGGCGCCGCCGTCGTGCACCGTTTGGTTCCAGTTCAGTCCCAACGAGCTCGCCACCGCGGCTACTTGGTCCTTGGCGCTGCGGGCGTCGCCCGACAGTCCGCCGAGTACCTCGAGCAGGGACTTGCTGTTGAATAAATTCTTGATGGTTGGCTGTGCGACCGTGTACTCGCCGGCGACGGGACGGAAGTCCGCCCAAGCCTCCAAGTAGTGCGGCAGCGGTGCAGCAGCTGAGCACATAACGGCCGTCTCGTCCATGCGGTCGGTCAGGCTCAAGCTAAACTTCGCACCCTTGATTGCCTTCGCAAAGTCGGGACGGAAGTACACGGGGTTCGTGCCCGCCACCACAAGGGCTCCGACGCGCTTGGCGTTCAGGTCGGAGATGAGGTTCGCAACGCGCGCCTCGTTGCCGCGGCGCAGGTAGACCGGCTTGTCGGTGCGCAGGGTAGTTCCGAAGGCACCAACCAGAGCGTTAAGGGCTGCAGCGAGCTTGGCCACTTGGGCGTCGTCGCCGCCGACCAAGACCACCGCTTTGCCGTTGGCGGCCTTGAGTTCGCCGGCCACCGACTTCAGTGCCTTGGTAAGGTCGTCGCGAAGGGCCACTTTAGCGGCCGAGCCTCCGAGCTCGTTGACGAGGTAGGCCAGCGCACCCGAAACTTCAGACGGCTTGATTTTCACGCGCTTGTCGGCGTTGGAACCCGTCAGCGACAGGTTGCTCTCCAGTTCAACGTGGCGAAGCATTCCGCTGCCCGGCTTGCGGCGCGCCGCGTAGTCGCTCGAGAGCTGCTGGGCCGTAGCGCCCGACAGGAAGTCGCTGGCAAACGACACGACCAATTGGGCGGCGTTCAGGTCCACCGACGGAAGGGCGCGTACGCCCGTCAGGGCTTCCCAGACGTCGAGGGTGTTGGACTGCGAAACGGCGTCGAATTCGACGTGCTGGAAGTTGGCGTAGCCTTGGCGCAGGCGCTCGATGGCGGCTTGCAGCGACGGGCTGAACACGCTCGAGGTAAGCAGCACAAACTGGCTTCCTTGGGCGAGTGCGGCGTCTGCAGCCTTCTTGAGCGATGCCTCAACGCTCGACCAGTCGCTTTCCTTGCCGTTCAAAAGGGGTCCGCGGAGGCGGGCCGAATCGTACAGAGAAAGCACGCTGGCTTGGGCACGGGCGTTGGTTCCGCGGTTGAAGCGGCCGGCGTCGCCGGGCTCCACCTTGATGGGGCGTCCTTCGCGCGTCTTCACGAGTACGGCGGCGTAGTCCTGACCGTCGGTGTAGGCCGTGGCGTAGAACGACGGCACGCCCGGAGTTAAGCTGTCGGGCTTCACGACGTAGGGCACGCTCTCGATAATAGGCTGTTCGCAGGCGGCCAAGGTTGCGGCGGCGGTGCTGAAGCCCAAAAACTTGAGGAAGTCACGGCGGCTCGTTTGGGCCTCCATGCTGCGCTCGTCGGCTAAAAAGACATCGGCGGGGATGTCCTGCGCGAATTCGTTTTCGGCCAAACGCTGCGACACCTCGGTGTTCGCGAGCTGGTCGAAGCTCTTCCAGTACACTTTATTGCTTGCCATAGAATTGTTCGCTTAGTAGTGGCACTTGCCGCATTCGAGGCCGCCGATTGAAGCAGCCGTAATTTTTTCATTGTGGAAGCGCTCGACGAGTCGGTCGCTGATCGAGGCGGAGCCGTCGATGGAACCGGCGTAGTAGCCGTTGTCGCCCTTGATTTCGGTCTCGCGGTGGCAGTTGATGCACCATCCCATCGTGAGCTCGCTGAATTGGTAGACTTCTTCCATCTCCTGTACCGGACCGTGGCAGGTCTGGCACTCCACTTGACCGGCCGTCACGTGCTGTGCGTGGTTGAAGTAGGCCAAGTCAGGAAGGTTGTGGATGCGCACCCACTGAATCGGCTTTTGCTCGTAGCCCTCGATGTAGGTCCGCGCCTCAGGATCCCAGCCAATGGCGGCGTAGATCTTTTGGATTTCGGGCGAACGCTCGCCGCCGTACTTCGGATTGCCTGCCGCGTCCACGATTTCGGATCCGTCGATGTACATGTGGCAGTTCATGCACACATTGGCCGAAGGAATGCCGGAATGCTTGCTGTGGCGTGCGCTGCTGTGGCAGTAGTTACAGTCAACTCCATTGTCGCCCGCGTGAATTTTGTGGCTGAACGCGATGGGCTGCACCGGTTGGTAGTTCTGCTCTACCCCCACGCTCATCAGGTAGGCGTAGGTCGCATAGAGGAAGCCCAGCGCGAGGACCACCGTCAGGAAGGTCATGAAGCGCTTGTTCGCGACCAGGATTTTAGTTACAACGTCGAGGTCCTCGAGGAGGCTCGTGGGATTTTCGCCGTTGAGCTGCTTGAGGGTGTTCCGCACGCGGAGGAGCAGCACCAAATTGATCAGCAAGAAGCCGCCCAGCACGTACATCAACCAGGGTGAGCTCGCGGACTCAGCCGGGGCCGCCGCAGGAGCCGCCGCCGCATCGCCGGCCGCAGGAGCCGCCTTCTTGTCGCCCTCGGCCGTGTAGGCCAAAATGCTCTTGATGTCGTCGTCGGTGAGGGCCGGGAAGGCCTGCATCACCGAACCGCCGTATTCCTCAAAAATGGCGTTGGCGTCCTTGTCGCCGGAAGCGCGGAATTCCGCGTTGTTGCGAATCCACTTGAGCAGCCACTCTTCGGAACGGCGCTGGGTCACGTCGCCAAGCGCCGGTCCAACGAGTTTTTTATCGAGTTTGTGGCAGCTCGCACAATTCGCTTTAAAGAGCTTTTTGCCGGCTTCGGCGCTGACCTCTGCAGAGGCCGAGAGGCTTAAAACGCTGACAGACAGGAACGTTAAAAACGTGCGTCGGAACAGCGAGGCATAGGGTGACAAACGCATACGCATACTGAGAGGTGAACTAGTGCTTTTCAAGGCCTCGCAAAAGTACAACAGAACGGCCTCGGGCATATTTCAAACCGACCAAGGCATTTTTAATTTAAAACCATTCTAAAGAAGCAAAAAGGGTCCGGTGGCTTTGGCCCCAAAAATGCACCTACCTTTGCGCTATGCTCGCTCTACTCCTCGCCCTAAACCTCAGTGCGCCGGTCGATACCGTGGTGCTGGGAGCTGGTGCTTCGATCGACGAAGCGGTCCGCGCCACCCTCGCTTCAAGCGCCCACCAGCCCAAGCAAAGCGTGGACCCCGGGGCCGAGCGCTACACCGTTCAGGTGTACGCCGGTCGGCGCCAAGATGCGAACGCGGTATTCGTGCATTTGTCAGACTCCATTGGCAGCAGCATGCCTGTGGCAATTCACTTTGACGAGCCGCAGTTCAAGGTGTTTGTAGGTGTTTACGGCAGCCGGCTCGAGGCCGAGTTTGCCCTGCGCAAGTGGCGCGGACGCTACCCTACCGCCTTCGCGGTTCTGGCGCCGAATCAGCGATTCAAAAAGGGCTCCAGCGTGCGCTGAAGCGCCGCGGCGGGCAGGACGCCCGACTGGCGCCACAAAATTTCTCCGTTTCGAAAGAGGGCCAGCGTGGGTACCCCCTGAACGCGGTAGTTCTGGGCGAGGGTCGGGTTGCGGTCCACATCAATTTTTACGATGCGAAGGCGCCCCTCCATGAGCCGGTGCAGTTCGACCAAAATGGGCGCCATGCTTTTGCAGGGCCCGCACCATTCGGCAAAAAAATCCACGAGCACGGGCTCGTCTCCGCCTACGAGTTCGTTGAACTTCGCATTCATTTCTTGACTATGGGCTTGCGGGCAGCGGTCCAGGCTAGGATTCCGCCCTGGAGGTGGTAAACCTTGGTGAATCCAGCCGCCTTGAGCTTGGCAATGGCTTGGCCGCTGCGGCCGCCCGAGCGGCAGTACAGGTAGATGGGCTTGTCCTTGCCGAGCGCCGACATCTTGGTCATGAAGGCCGCGTCGTAAAAGTCGACGTGCTTGGCTCCGGCAATCATGCCCTCGGCCACCTCGCCCGGTGTGCGGATGTCCACGAGGATGCCCTTCTTGGACTCGCGCTCAAACGACGCGACCTCAAGGTTTTGAGCTGACAGAATTCCGCTCGAGGCGAAGACGAGAAGTCCGACGATCCATGCGCGAAGGCGCGTCCACGGTCCGCCGTTGAGTACGTGGGTAAATCCTTTTTGTTTCATCATCGATTGGGCCATTCCCGAGCGGTTGCCCGAGGCACAGCAAAGTACAAATTCTTGGTTGGGGTCCTTGAATTTTTTCGAAACCTGTGTCGCGAACTGATCCAACGGGATATTCACTGCGCCCGGTGCGTGGCCTGAGGCAAATTCCCCCGGGCTCCGCACGTCAATGATTTTGGCGCCACGGGCTACCCAAGTTTTGGGGTCCTCGGCCGGAGCGAATAGTTTTTTTAGCAATCCAAACATGGCCCCCATTACATTTTGTGAATTTGAACCTGAGCCCAGCCGCCGCCATTGTACAGATCTTCGAGGCCCTGGGCCTGGAGGAACATCAGGGCTTGGCCGCTGCGGTTTCCCGAAGCGCAGCACAGAACGATGGGCCGCGGCATGGCTTTAATGGCTTCGACTTCGTCCGGAACCGTTTGAAGGGGAATGTTAACCGACCCCGCTACGTGGCCTCCGGCGAATTCGCCTTCGCTTCGGACGTCGATGAGGGTGGCGTTGGGGTGGTTGATCGCTTCGTTGAGGGTCATGTCTTGATTTTTTAGTGGGGCAAAATTCCGCCACCTCCCAAAACCGGCACGTGACCGCAGTCACCAAGCCGCACTCAACCAGCCATCGTGTGGTAGACCGCCTGCACGTCTTCGTCTTCTTCGATCTTCTCGAGGAGCTTCTCGACGTCGGCCTGCTGCTCGG
>JBEGTJ010000059.1:0-9512 GCA_041179465.1 Bacteroidota bacterium
GCGCCAAAGAATGTGGTACATTTGCACAAATTCTGAATGCTATGAGCAACGATTCGTCGGCTAAACGACAAAAAACAGTTATTGGTCTTTTAATCGCGTTGGTCCTGGCCCTGGGCTTTTTTGCGCTGAACCGCAACTCAGAGGTGCAAAATCTTGAAGAAGAAAAGGCGATTTTGGTCAGTGAACTCGAGGAGTACAAGCGCGACCTCATCGGCCAAGTGGCGGCAAACGACAGCATGAACAGCTACATCATTGCGGAGACCGCGCGCCTGAACGCCACGATCGAAGAAATCACCAACCTGAAGAACGCCTCGCAGTCCGAGCTGGCCAAGTACCGCAGCCAGGTCAATGACCTGCGCAAAATGGTTGCGCGCTTGAGCAGCCAGGTGGATTCGGTCAACAAGGCATACGCGGTTTTGGGCGAGGCCAAGCGCCAAGTAGACGAGCAACTCGGCAGCGAGCAAGTGAAGAACGCCGAATTAAACGCCGAAAACACCAAGCTCAGCGGCAAGGTAACGACCGCGCTGAAGCTTCAGTTGTCCGCCCTTGAGGCCACGGCCGTGCGGGTGAGCAGCAAGGGAGTGGAAAAGCCCACGACCTCGGCCAGCAAGGCAAACCGCGTGAAGGCCTGCTTCACGGTGGCCCAAAATGCGATCGCGGAATCGTCGAAGCGCACGCTCTACATGCGCATTAATACGCCCGACGGCCGCGTGCTTCCGAGCCAAAGTGAGGAGCGCAGCATGAAGGTGGGCAACGAGACCATCTACTTCTCGGCCAAGACCGAGATCGTGTACGAGGGCAAGCAAGTGCAGAGCTGCGCGGCGTTTGACCTGAGCAGCACGCTGAAGCCCGGCACCTACACAGTTGAAGTGTTTAGCGACAACGCCAAGATTGGCACTTCGACGCTGGTGCTGAACTAAGTGGAGGCCATAAGCCTTAATGCAAACGGCCTAAGGGCTGCGCTGCGAAAGGGTCTGGATGCTTGGCTTGACGCCGAGAATCCGGACCTTGTTTTTGTTCAAGAGGTCAAGTGGAACGACGAAGCCGCCCTGCGCGCGGCCCTGCCCGGGTGGACTGTGGCGGCCAGTCTGGCGCAAAAGCCCGGGTACAGCGGCGTCGCGGTCCTTTCGCGCGGACCCTTGGAGCCGGCTGAGGGGCCGTTGCTTCCGCCGGGGCTGGAGGGCGAAGGCCGCTACGTCGCGCGGCGAATCGCCGGGGTAACCTGGCTCAATCTGTACCTGCCTTCGGGCAGCCAAGGAGCCGGACGTCAGGCGCTCAAGCTCGAGGCCCTAGCGCTTCTGGGGCAGTGGCTCGACGGGCAATCGGGGCCTGCGGTGGTGGGCGGAGACTGGAACTTGGCCCCCGCCGCGGCCGACGTGCACGATCCTCGCCGACTCGACGGCCAACCGGGCTACACACCCGAAGAGCGCGCGTGGTTTGCCGCGCTTGCCGCGCGGGGATGGGTGGACGCCTTCCGAGCGAAGTACCCCCAGTCCGCCGACGTGTACAGCTGGTGGAGCATGCGTTCCGACGCCCGAGCGCGGAACAAGGGCTGGCGCATTGACCACTGGGTTACCAACGCTCCCGAGCGGATCGAGGCGGTTTCGTACGACGCTTTGGCCCGATTTTCGGACCACGCCCCCCTGCG
Source organism: Bacteroidota bacterium (assembly GCA_041179465.1). Classification (GTDB taxonomy): domain Bacteria; phylum Bacteroidota; class Bacteroidia; order Flavobacteriales; family Schleiferiaceae; genus TMED14. The sequence continues at coordinate 1,649 of JBEGTJ010000059.1, forward strand.
ACTCCGCTGGAGTTAATTACCTTCGTACTATGCGTATCCAAGTTTGCGCGGCCCTCGCCGCCGTGGCGCTCCTCAGCGCCTGTGTTTCTCCCAAAAAGTACTCTGAACTTCAGTCGTCGTTTGACGCCTCGGTCCAGCGCGCCGAGGCCTTAAAGGTCGACGCCGAAAAGGCGCGGATCTCGGCCAGCGAAAGCGAGGCCCAGAAGCTCAAGGCCCTCGCCGCCTTGGACGCGGCCATCAAGGACACTTCGGCTCAGGGGGTCGAAATGCGCAAGCTGCAGCGGGCCTACCGCGACCTGAACTCGAACTACGAGTACGCCCTTCAAAACAACAGCCGTCTGGTGCAGCAAAACCTCACCGAGAATAAGGCGATGCTCGAGCGCATGGAAGGTCTGGCCGTGCGCCTTGCCGCGAAAGAAGACTCGCTTAAGCGCGAGCAGGACCGCCTTTTTGTGCTCGAGCAGGAGCTTACGCAGCGCGAGCTTCGCGTGGCCGAACTGGAGCGCCTCATCAGCCGCAAGGACAGCGCGGCCGCCTACCTCCGCCAGCGCCTTGCCGACGCCCTGCTCGGATTTAAGGACCGCGGACTCAGCGTCTCGATGCGCAACGGACAAGTATACGTTTCGCTCGACAACCGCCTGATGTTCGCCAGCGGCTCCTGGGACGTGCAGCCCGACGGCGCCAGCGCCCTGAGCGAGCTGGCCAAGGTGCTCAACGAAAACAAGGACCTCAAAATCGCCGTCGAGGGCCATACGGACTCCGACGAATTCAACGGCAAGACCGCGGTGAAGGACAACTGGGATCTGTCGGTCATGCGGGCGACGAGCGTAGTCAAGATCTTGGTCAAGCAGGGCGTGAAGCCCCAACGGGTCCAGGCGGCCGGCCGCGGCGAACACCTGCCGATCGCGCCCAACGACAGCTCCGAGGGCAAGGCCAAAAACCGCCGCACCGAAATCATCATTACGCCCAACCTCGGCGAGCTCGCGGAGCTGATCAACAACTAACGAAAGGCGACCAGACCTAAAGCGTACGGCCAACCCGCTCCCGGGTTGGCCGTTTTTTGTGGGCCCTCCGGGACCGGGTTAAAAGAGGTTGTCGACGACGTGGCTGATTCGGTCGAGGGCCACGAAGTGCACGCCGTGCACCTTCTTGGGCAGCCCGGGTGTTTTGGCGCCCCAGATGTAGTCAAATCCGAGCTGGCCCGCCTCGTGAATGCGCGACTCCATGCGGGCTACGGGCCGGAGCTCTCCGCCCAAGCCCACCTCACCGGCAAACGCGACCCCCGGCGGGATCGGACGGTCCTCTTGGCTCGACAAGATGGCGGCGCACACCGCGAGGTCCAGGGCGGGGTCGTCCACGCGCAGTCCGCCGGTCACGTTGAGGAACACGTCTTTACTGGCCAGGTGAAACCCGCAGCGCTTTTCGAGTACCGCCAGCAGCATGTTCAGCCGGCGCGTGTCAAACCCGGTGCAGCTGCGCTGGGGCGTGCCGTACACCGCGGTCGACACTAAAGCTTGGACCTCCACGAGCAGGGGCCGCAGGCCCTCGGCGGTGATCCCTATGGCGGAACCGCTGAGCCCTTCGCCCCGCTGCCCCAGCAGCCACGCCGACGGATTGGCGACCGGCCTGAGGCCCTTTTCGGCCATTTCGTACAGCCCGAGTTCCTGCGTCGAACCGAACCGGTTCTTGAGGGCCCGCAGCGTGCGCACGAGGTGGTGCTTGTCGCCTTCGAACTGGAGCACCACGTCGACCATGTGCTCCAGCACCTTGGGTCCGGCGAGCGTACCTTCTTTGGTGATGTGGCCAATCAGCGCCACGGGTACGTGCCGGGCTTTGGCGTAGCGCAGAAATTCGGCGGCGGACTCGCGTATTTGTCCGACGCTCCCGGCGGCGGACTCGAGCTGCGGATTGTAGGCCGTTTGAATCGAGTCCACCACCAACAAATCGGGCTTGAGCTGCTCGGCAGCCTGCAGAATTTTGGATGTAGAAACCTCGGCCAGCACGTGGCATCCGGGCCCGTTGAAGCCAATCCGTTCGGCGCGCATGCGAATCTGCTCCGCACTTTCTTCACCGCTGGCGTACAGCGCCTTGGCGCCCGCATTCAGGGCTACTTGAAGCATGAGGGTCGACTTGCCGATTCCGGGCTCGCCGCCCAGCAAGCTGAGCGAACCGGGTACCCAACCGCCCCCTAAGACTCGATCGAGCTCGGCGTCCCGAGTTGGAACCCGGCGCTCCGCGCTACGGTCGACCTGGTCAAGGGTAAGTGCGCGGCTTTGGCCGGGAGCGACCCAGGCCTGCTCGGCGGGGGCCCGTTCCATGACTTCTTCCACCAAGGTGTTCCACTCGCCGCAGCTTCGGCACTGGCCGGCCCACTGCGGGTAGTTGGTTCCGCAGGACTGGCAAACAAACGCTTTTTTCAACTTGGCCATAGACGTACCGCCAAGGTACGCACCCCAGCCCGCTTAGTCGTTTTTAAAACGGCTAAGTCCGATGAACCCAATGACGCCGGTGGACATCAGCATCAGGGCTTGCGAAGCATGGACGAGCGTGGCAAAGGCAAGGCCTTCGACGTAGGGAATACTCAGAACCTCGAGCGCCTTGGCGACGAGGTAGTGGTAGGCGCCCACGCCGCCGGGAACGGGCACGACCACGCCCAAACTGGCCGCCATCATCACAAACAGGCTTTCGTCGATCTGAATGCCTTCGGTCGCGGGAAGGGCAAAAAAGCACACGTACACCATCAGAAAGTAGGCGCCCCAGATGAACAGCGTATGCCCGAGGTAGGCCCACGGGCGGTGGAGGCGGGTGATGCTGGTAAAACCGTGGGCCAGTCCGCGCAAAAAAGACTGCACCCGCTGGCCCAGGGCGGTCTCAAAAAAGCGGCGACGGCTGAACCAAGAGGCCAGGGCGAGCACCAGCCCCACTACCGGTATCCACGGAAATCCGCCCTCGTCGCTTGCGGGCGTGGACTGCGTACTTGCGAGCAGTTTTTGAAGCTCGGGGTAGGTAAGCAGCACGGTGATTCCAAGCAGAATCGACATCATGATCAGGTCGATCAGGCGCTCGACGATGATCGTGCCGAGCAGCACGTCCACGGGCGTCTTGTCGCTTCGGCGAAGGGCGGTGGCGCGCGCAACCTCTCCGGCGCGCGGAAACACCATGTTAATGAGGTATCCGATGCCGATGGCGTGGGTGGCCCGCCACGCGGTGGTGGGGTAGCCCATGGAGTCGAGGACGAGCTTCCACCGCATTCCGCGCGAAATCACGGCGGCGTACCCCACGGCCACGCTCACTCCGAACCAGTACAGCTTGGCGCGGCCCATTTCGCGGCCCACGGCCTCAAGGTCAACACCGCGAAAGGCGAGGTAGAGCAAACCCGCTCCCAGCGAGGCAAAAACCAGGGTTTTGAGCCAGCTGGGAATGCTTGGAATCTTCATCATTAAGCCCGTAGGCGGTTCGTGGGCTCTTCAGGGAAGAGGAGCGTAGGTTGAAAGTTGCGCGCCGCTTCAATCGGCATCGCGGCGTAGGCAATGATGATGATCACGTCGCCCTTTTGCACTCGGCGGGCAGCCGGACCGTTCAGGGTGACCTCACCGCTTCCCGCCGTTCCGCGAATCACGTAGGTGTCGAAGCGTTCGCCATTGTCCACATTGACAATCGTAACCTTTTGACCTTCAATAAGTTTAGCGGCATCAATGAGGTCCCCGTCGAGGGTGATGCTGCCGATGTAGTGCAGTTCGGCTCCGGTGACGCGCACCCGGTGGATTTTGCTGTAGAGTACCTCGATGGTCATGGCCGGCAAAGGTACAACGGCGCATTGTCGATGAGGCGGACTTCCCCCGCATAAACGGATATAAGCGTTTGGACGCTTCGGCCGTACGAGTCCACCGGTCGGTCGGGGTCGGCAACGGCCTCTAGGGTGTCCGAAAAAACAAAGTCAATCGACTCAACCTTAAGAAGTTGTTCGCGCTCTACCTCCTTGCGGAGTTCCCGTTTGAGGGCCTTCGGGGGCACCGGAAACTCCGACACCTCGCGCGCCGCCCACTGGAGTGCGCGAAAAATGGCGGGTGCTGCGGCCCGCTGCTCCGGGCGGAGCAACCGGTTGCGCGAACTCATCGCGAGTCCGTCGGCCTCCCGGGTAGTGCGGCAGGACACGATCACGGGCGTTCCGCCGCGCAGTTCCGCCAGGCGGCGGACCACCGCGACCTGCTGAAAATCCTTAAGCCCAAAGTACGCCTTGTCTGGGCGGCAGGCCGTGAACAGCCGGTCGACCACCGTCGCCACCCCTTGAAAGTGCCCGGGCCGCAGCGCGCCTTCCAGCCGCGTATCGAGTCCGAGCAAGTCAAACTGCTCCGAAACCACGCCCTGCGGATACAAATCCGCCACTTCGGGGAACCACACCGCCTGGGCCGACGACTGCGCGAGCGTCGCCAAATCGCCCTCCTCGTCGCGAGGGTAGCTCGACAAATCCTCAGGGCGGTTGAACTGGGTGGGATTGACAAAAATGCTCACGAGCACGCACATCCCTTCAGAAGCTGCGCGGTCCACCAAGGCCATGTGGCCGGCGTGCAGCGCCCCCATCGTGGGCACGAGCGCCACGTGCTTCTGTTCCGCCCGCCATGCTTCGAGCTCGGAGCGGGTTTTTAAAACCTTAAGGGAATGCGTCAAAACATGCCAAAACTAGAGCGCCTCGCGAGAATTTCGTACCTTTGTTGGCCTTTTTTATTGGCACTATAAGACGAGATTATGGCAAAGCGGCGGATTTTATATGTTTCTCACGAGATCAAGCCCTACTTCCCCGAGGGGGAGTTGGCGGAAATGGCCCTAGCCTTCCCCAAAAAGATGAACGAACTGGGGCACGAAATTCGCGCCTTCATGCCGCGTTTCGGCGTCATTAACGAGCGCCGCCACCAGCTCCACGAAGTCATCCGCTTGAGCGGCATCAACGTGGTAATCAACGACTACGACCAGCCTTTGGTCATCAAAGTGGCGTCGGTTCCGGGGGCACGCATTCAAGTTTACTTCATCGACAACGAGGAGTACTTCAAGCGCAAGGGCACTTGGGAAGACGCCCAAGGCGCATTCTACGACGACAACGGCGCCCGCGCCCTGTTTTTCAGCAAATCCATCATTGAGACCATCAAGAAATTGGGTTGGCAGCCCGACGTCGTCCATGTGATGGGCTGGATGTCTACGCCGCTGCCGGTGTACCTCCGCCAGTTCCACGCCGACGATCCGCATTTTGCCGGAACCAAAGTGGTATTCAGCCTGAGCGACAACGCTTTTGACGGCACGTTGGACCTCGGCCTCGAGCAAGGCATGGCGTTTGACGGAGTGAAGGACATGCACGCTTTTACCCAACCCACCGCGGAGTCCCTTTACTGCGGAGCCGTGCGCAACGTGGACGCCGTTCTTCAAATGTCGGATGCAGCCCCCGCCGCGGCCCTCAAGGCGGCCAAAGACGCCGGGGTCCCCGTGCACGACGGCAAGGCCTTTCTCGAGCAACCCGCCCTCTTGGACGCCTTTTATGAGTCGCTCTTTGCGTAGTTCTTGGGGTTTTGCCGGAGCAGCGCTTTGGGCGTTGCTTGCGTTGCTGCCGCTCACGGGCTGCGAAAAGTCCAACGGCGAGGTCGGAATCGATTTTGTCGACGAAAGCGCCCTGGCCTTCGGTTCCAAGAAATCGGTCGCCCTTCGTTCGTGGACCGAAGAGTACGATTCGCTGCTGACCCTTAGGCCCAACAGCCTGGTGGTCGGAAGCTACAACGACCCCGTTTTTGGACGCCCCAGCGCTTCGTTTGCGACCCAAGTAATCCTCACCGCGGTCGCCCCGCAGTTTGGCACCAACGCCACGGTCGACTCGGTCTTCATGATTCTTCCCTACTCGGGTTGGTACGGAGACACCTCAGCGGCCTTCCACGTGAAGGTGCACCGCAGCGCGGTGCCGCTCACCGATTCAGTGTACTACGGATTCAGCACCCTTACCCCGGGGCTGCCCCTTTGCGACACGAGCTTTCGGCCCGACGCGTTGATCAAAACCCTGAAAACCGGAGCTCGCTCGGGCAAGGCGGCCCTGGCCCTTCGCTTGGATGCCGCAAAGATGCAGCAGTGGATCGTCGACGAGGCGATTGCGCGTCCCGGAAATTTTTCGAGCAACACGGCGTTCATCGAGTACTTCCGGGGCCTGATTGTTTCGGGCACCGAACAGAACGAGGCAATGTACCAGTTCAATTCGGGCGACGCGGCCGCGCGGATCCGCATTTACTACACCAACGACAGCATCCGAAACGACACTTCGGCATCAGGAAAAGACTACGGTTTGTTTCAGCTCGCGCTTTCGTCGGGGGTGCAGAGCTTTAACCGCATCACGTTTGACCGCAGTGCGGCCCAAATTGACTTTGGCGACCAGGACACGGCCGCGGGCGAACCGACTACCTACATTCAGGGCATGGGTGGTGCCGTTACGGTGCTGCGCCTCGACGGACTCAAGGCCCTGGTCGACAGCGGCTACGTCGTGAACTACGCCGAGCTCGTCGTTCCCGTGCGCGAGGGGTCGAATGTGCGCTACGCTACGCCGGCTTCGTTGAGCATTTTACAGGTCAATGGATCCACGAAAACGCTCATTCGCGACTACCTCCGGGGCAACCCCGGGGGCAACTTCACGGCTACGGGCGTGCTCCGCAAGGGCGCGTACCGTTTTGTCGTTACCCGCCACGTGCAGGATTTGCTCCGCTACGGCGACACCGCGAGTTTTCAAATGATGCTCGTTCCCGAGCGCATGGCTTCGTCGCCGGCCCGCGCCGTACTTCACGGCAGCAGCGACGCGGTAGAGCCTATGTCGCTAAATTTGTGGTACACCAAACCAAACTAACTCGCCTATGTGCGGCATTGTCGGCTACATCGGGCCACGCGAAGCGTACCCGATTCTCATTCAAGGTTTAAAGCGTTTAGAGTACCGCGGATACGATTCCGCAGGAGTTGCTTTATCCAACGGACGCTTGGACGTCTTCAAAAAAATGGGCAAGGTTTCGGCCCTTGAAGCGGTTGCCGACGCAGAACGTCCGCACGCCACCCTCGGCATTGGGCACACCCGCTGGGCCACCCACGGCGAACCCTCTGACCGCAACGCCCACCCGCACACCTCGAATTCGGGACGCCTCGTAATCGTGCACAACGGGATCATTGAAAACTACGCCCAGCTCAAGGAGCTGCTGGTCAAAAAAGGCTACACCTTTACGAGCGACACCGACACCGAAGTGCTCGTGAACTTCATCGAGTACATCCAGAACGAAGAGAAGGTTAACCTTCAGCAGGCCGTGCGCCTGGCCCTCAATGAGGTCGTGGGAGCCTACGCCATCGTGGTCATGAGCACCGAAGAGCCCGACCAAATGGTGGTCGGCCGCTTGGGTTCTCCGCTCGTGCTCGGACTGGGCGACAACGAGTTTTTTGTCGGAAGCGACGCCACCCCGTTCATCGATTCGACCAAGAAAGTTATTTACCTCGAGGACGGCGAAATGGCCGTGGTGCAGCGCAGCGGAGTCGTGGTGCGCAAAATCGCCAACGATTTGCCGGTTGACAGCGTCATCCACCAGCTGCAGCTCGACCTGGCCGCCATTGAAAAAGGCGGATTTGACCACTTCATGATCAAGGAGATCTTCGAGCAGCCCAAGTCGATTCTCGACACGGTGCGCGGACGTCTCAATTTCAAAACCGGCGAAGTAAAAATGGCCGGGCTTGACGCGATCAGCGACAAGCTGCTCAACGCCCCATTCGGCGATGTAGCCGTGGCCGCCGTAGATCTGCTGCGCCAGTACTGCCGATTCGAATCCACGGTCCGTCATGAACGCCTTGGCGATCGGCGTCAGCA
>JBEGTJ010000060.1:0-9210 GCA_041179465.1 Bacteroidota bacterium
AATTTTTCGGCGTAAAAGCGATCGAAGGCGTGCTCCGCGTCGATGAAGGCCGCGATTCCACCCTTGCGCTGCACTTCGGCGATGGCATGTAGCGTCAACGTGGTTTTACCTGAAGATTCCGGCCCGTAGATTTCGATGACCCGACCGCGCGGGTACCCGCCGATGCCGAGGGCTATATCCAGTCCCAAGGATCCCGAAGGAATTACCTCTACTTCTTCCACCGCCTTGTCGCCCATGAGCATCACTGCCCCTTTGCCGTAGGTCTTGTCTAATTTCTCCATGGTGAGGCGCAGGGCCTTCAGTTTGGCTTCGCGTTCTTGACTCATTGTGCTTAGTTATTAATGGTTTAGGCCAAAAGTAGAGGCGCCTTTACGAGCAGTCGTCGGCTAAACGAAAGTACGCGCTTGCCACGGCTGCCGCAACGGCGGTTGATAAGAAATCCGCCCTTTTTAGGCCCCTGCGAGAATTTGTTTGGTGGCTTCTTTGGTGTCCACTTGGGTAATGACGCGCTCGATGCGGCCGTCTTCGCCAATTACAAACGTTTCGCGGTGCACCCCGTCGTATTCACGGCCCATAAACTTCTTTTTGCCCCACACGCCGTAGGCCTGGCAAATGACCTTTTCGGGGTCTGCGAGCAGCGAAAAGTTGAGCGAAAACTTGCTGGCGAACTTGCCGTGGGATTTCACGCTGTCGGGCGACACGCCAAGCACCACATAGCCCGCAGATTGGAGCTCCGACTGGCCGTCGCGAAACGAGCAAGCCTCAGCCGTGCAGCCCGGAGTGTCGTCTTTGGGGTAAAAGTAAAGAACCACCTTTTGGCCGGCGAATTGGCTCAGGGAAACGTCGGTTCCGTGCTGGTCTTGGGCTTCAAAATGCGGGGCTAAGTCGCCAGGGTTCAAATGGGTCATGGGGCGTCTGAAATTTGTTTTCTAAGGTAACGCCCGCAGTCAGACCTTTGTTTGGTGACCAAGAAGCAAAAAGCCACCTACCTCGTAGACGCCCTGGAGGCGCTGTACCCGGAAACGCCCATTCCGCTCGACCACTACAGCCCCTTCACCCTGCTCTGCGCCGTAGTGCTGTCGGCGCAGTGCACCGACGCGCGGGTGAACACCATCACCCCAGCGCTGTTTGCCAAGGCCGACACGCCCGAGGCCATGGCCGCCCTGAGCATTGACGAAATTGCCGAGATCATCCGGCCCTGCGGTCTGGTTCCGATGAAGTCCAAAGGCCTCAAGGGATTGTCGGAGATGATCGTGACGCTTCACGGAGGACAGGTTCCGCCCTCGTTTGAGGCTCTTGAGGCCATGCCAGGGGTTGGACACAAAACGGCGTCTGTGGTCATGAGCCAGGCCTTCGGCGTTCCGGCTTTTCCGGTAGACACGCACATTCACCGGCTGATGACCCGTTGGAAGTTGACCAGCGGCAAAAGCGTGGAGCAAACCGAAAGGGACGCCAAAAAACTCTTTCCCAAGGAGCGGTGGAACAAGCTTCACCTGCAAATCATTTTCTACGGACGCGAATACAGCCCCGCACGCGGCTGGTCGCTCGAGCGGGACTTCATCACCCGAACGCTGCTTGAGGGCCGGATGCCCCCAATCTGATCGCCACGGAAAAGCTGGCCGGTAGAACGACGCTGCCCTCGCCCCAACTTGAAGCATGCCCCCAAAAAAAAAGCGGCCCGGGTCTCCCCGGGCCGCTTGGCATTTTTGGCCTTTCTGGCTTAGAGCACTGAAACCTTGAAGGTCTTCACGTCTCCGCCCTTGGCGATGCGCACCATGTAGAGTCCGCTTTCGAGGTCGCCCACGAACACGGGAACGTTGGCGTCGGCCTGAACCTTGGTCGCCTTAACCACCTTGCCGGTAAGGTCAAGAACTTCTACGGCGTACTCGCCGAAGAGGAGTCCGAAGTTCACGTACACGAAGTCGGTAGCGGGGTTCGGAGCAACTACCACCTCGTTGAGCGGGTTCTCGCCTACGCTCGTAGCCATACAGTTGGCGGCGTTGGTGGCCGGACAGTTGATTGAGCGAATCCACAGGTTGTTGAAGGTCAGTGAATTGCTGTATCCGCTGTACCAGCTACCCAGGGCAGCGAGGTACATGTACTTGGTGCCCGAGCGAGCGCCAAACGTTTGGTCGTTGCGGATCAACAGGGTGTTCGCGCCTTGGTTGTTGTACATCGTCAAGTTGAAGTAGTAGCCGATGTTGCTGCTGTTCAAGATTACTCCGCGACCGGTGTTCGTGTCGGCGAAGTTGAAATGTACGTAGCCGTTGGCCACGTCGTCTGAGGTCAGTACGCGCTGTCCGTAGGCCACCAGCTTGTTGGCATCCCAACCGCCGTTGCTGCCCAAGAAACCTGATGAGTCGTACACGCTCAGTTCGAGGATGGCTCCAGCTTGGCTTGAAGCACTGATGTAGACGCGGGCGCCAAAGAGCATTTCGTCGTTCACGAGCTCCTGCATGTTGGTCATCTGCGAACCGTCGCCCCACTGCGTGGTGTTGGTAGACGCTCCGATGCTGTTGTTCCAGTCGCCAAAGTCGAGCGACATCAACGAGTCAGAAACCACCAGCTGCAGCGTGTCTGAAGAGATGTTTACTGAGTCCGAAACCAGGTTGTAGGTGAACCCGTAAACTCCAGCCGCTGACGGAGTCCATGCAGCCGTGTAGGTGTTGAGTTGGTTCCACGTGGCCGTATCGCCTGCGGGAAGCGACGCAATCACCGGAGAGTTGATCGTCTGGATTACGCCCGTGCTGTTGAAGACCTTCATTTGAAGCTTCACGTTGGTTTGGGCGTTCTGGCCGCTGTTGAAGCAGTTGGCGTCAAACGCAACCGGACGCACTTGCTTGAGGGTCATGTGGCCCATGCGCGCTGACTCTTGGTTGGCACCGTACACGATGTCGCGGGGAGGCGCACCGTCTGAACCCACCGTGAAGGTGAGGCGGTTCTTGGGAGTCGAAATGATTTGGATGTCGTCGAGCTGCCAGAAGTAGTAGTCTCCGTCGAAGCGGAAGCGGATCTTCACGTTGGCTTGGTTGCCCACGTACTGGCCGATGCTCACGGCTACCGCGGAGTTGCGCGGAGTAGCGCTGTTCACCGCGATGGCGGAGTTCAGGGCTACGTTACCCGTCCACGTCTGACCGCCGTCGGTCGAGAAGTCGAGGTAGGTAGCGGGAACCGTCTGTACCCCACCCGGTCCGGCAAAACGGCGGTAGTATTGGGTGAACACGAGGTCAACCGTGGGGTGGCCCAACAGGTTGATTACTCCCGTTTCGAGGTTGGCTACGTGCGGAGCACAGGCCAAAGCACCGGTTCCGCAGAAGTTGCCGGCAACGCCGTTGTTGTCCAAGAAGTCCGAGTCGAACACGACAAAACCGTTGGCCGCGGTAGCGCTCTGGATGGGCAGCTGGCCCGTGCTTGCGGGACCGGCGTAGGCTCCGCGTGAACCCGTGGCATTGGACGGGGTGGTCGTCGTTCCGCGGTACTCCCATTTGGCGTCGGGGTCGGCGGTTCCGTTGGCGGTACCGTAGTTCATCCAGGTAGAGGGGATGCCGTTGGCAAACGTCTCAGTCCAAATGACGGTTTCGCCTTGGTAGTACTTAGCTAACTCGTCGGCGCTGAGCAGGCGAGCCGGAGCTTCGTCGACCGTGCGCTCGTTGGCCAAAGTCCGCAGGCTTTGTTGAGCAAAGACACCCCCTGAAAGCAGGAGCGCGCCTAAGAAAAGTGTAGATTTTTTCATATTAATTCACGTGTTGGCGTTGAAGAATCTCAAACTTACGACAGAAATCGATTCAAAAAATTAGGATTGGTAGGATTCAATGGGGGCACAGGTGCACACCAAATTGCGGTCCCCGTAGGCGTCGTCGACGCGGCGTACCGCCGGCCACACTTTGTTTTCCAGGGAGTCCGCCATCGGATAGCCCGCCTGCTTGCGGCTGTAGGGCAACGACCACTCCTCGGCCACGAGCATGGCTTGGGTGTGGGGCGCGTTCTTGAGCGGATTGTTGTGGGCATCCGACCGACCGTGGGCGATCTGCATGGCCTCGGCGTGGATCGCGAGCATCGCGTCGCAGAATCGGTCGAGTTCGACCTTAGACTCAGACTCGGTGGGTTCGACCATCATCGTTCCGCCCACGGGGAAGCTCACGGTGGGTGCGTGGTACCCAAAGTCCATCAAGCGCTTGGCGATGTCGGTCACCTCGATGCCGGTGTCGCGCTTGAGCGGACGGCAGTCGAGGATCATTTCGTGCGCCGCACGGCCGTTTTCGCCCGTGTACAAAATCGGGTACGCCGCTTCGAGGCGGAACTTCATGTAGTTGGCGTTCAGGATGGCCATCTTGGTGCTGTTGGTGAGGCCTTCGCCGCCGAGCATCTTAATGTATCCGTACGAAATCAGCGCAACCAACGCGCTGCCAAAAGGTGCCGCCGACACCGGGCCGATCGCTTGGGTTCCGCCGCAGGCAACCACGGGGTGCCCCATCAGGAACGGAGCGAGGTGGCTGGCTACGCAAATGGGGCCCACGCCGGGACCGCCTCCGCCGTGCGGAATCGCAAACGTCTTGTGCAGGTTCAGGTGGCAGACGTCGGCGCCGATCATGCCCGGCGAGGTCAGGCCAACTTGGGCATTCATGTTGGCGCCGTCCATGTAGACTTGGCCGCCAAACTCGTGAATGATCGCGGTGGCTTCTTTGATCCCCGACTCAAACACGCCGTGGGTAGACGGGTAGGTCACCATCAACGCGGCCAGCGTGTCTTTGTGCTGCTCCGCCTTGGCGCGCAGGTCGGCGAGGTCCACGTTTCCGTGCTCGTCGCAGCCCACCACGACCACGTCCATGCCGGCCATCACGGCCGAGGCGGGGTTGGTTCCGTGCGCCGACGACGGAATCAGGGCGGTCACTCGGTGGTGGTCGCCGCGGCTGCGGTGGTAGGCGCGAATCACCAGAAGCCCGGCGTACTCACCTTGGGCACCTGAGTTGGGCTGCAGCGACGTGGCGGCAAAGCCCGTAACCTCGGCGAGGTCGCGCTCGAGGCTGCGCAGCACGTCGTGGTAGCCCGCGGCCTGCTCCACCGGAACAAAGGGGTGCATGTTGGCAAACGCGGGCCAGCTCAGCGGCAGCATTTCGGCGGCGGCGTTGAGCTTCATCGTGCAGCTTCCGAGCGAAATCATGCTGTGGTTCAGCGAAATGTCGCGGCGCTCCAGCTTCTTGATGTAGCGCATCATTTCGGTTTCGCTGCGGTAGCTGTGGAACACGGGGTGCGTCAAAATCGCGTCGGTGCGCAGCTGCTTCAAACGCTTGGCACCGTCGGCAACGGCGGGGGCCTTCGCTCCCAGCCCTTCGGCCAGCGCGGCCACCAGCGCCGTGGCGTCGTCCCCGTTCATCAATTCGTGCGTGCTGATTTGCACGCCATGCTCCGTGTAGCCCAGGTTTATTCCCTGCGCCTCCGTGGCTTTTTTAAGGGCGGAACGCTGCGCGTCGCTCACCGCAAACGTCACCGTATCAAAAAACGCGTCGTGCTTCACCGTGACGCCCATGGCGGCGAGGGCGTCGGCGATTCCGCTCGCCTTGGCGTGAATGCGCTCAGCAATGGCCTTCAGGCCTTCGGGACCGTGGTACACCGCATACATGCCGGCCATCACGGCCAGAAGCACTTGGGCCGTGCAAATGTTGGACGTCGCTTTGTCGCGCTTGATGTGCTGCTCGCGCGTCTGCAGCGCCATGCGCAGCGCCGGGTTGCCGTCCACGTCAATGGTGCGGCCGATGATGCGGCCCGGCATAAAGCGCTTGTAGGCGTCCTTGCTGGCGAAAAATGCGGCGTGCGGACCGCCGTAGCCCATCGGAATTCCAAGTCGCTGCGTCGACCCAAAGACGACGTCGGCACCCCAGCTTCCGGGAGACGGCAGCAGGGTCAACGCCAGAATGTCGGCGGCCACGGCCAGGCGCACCTCGTGGCGGGCACAGGCGGCGCTGAAATCGACGTAGTCGCGCACCGATCCGCTCGCGGTCGGGTACTGAACCAACGCTCCGAAGAACGCGTCGGTGGGCTCAAAGCTCATCGCGTCGCCAAATACCAACTCAACCCCGATCGGCTCTGCGCGGGTCTGCAGCAAGGCCTTGGTCTGGGCGTAGACGTCGTGGTCGACAAAAAACTTCAGGGTGTCGCGCTTTTGCTGTTCGCGGCTGCGGGCGGCCAGCAGGAGCGTCATGGCCTCGGCGGCGGCCGTCGACTCGTCCAAAAGCGAAGCGTTGGCGATTTCCATGCCCGTCAGGTCGATGACCATGGTTTGGTAGTTGAGCAGCGCCTCGAGGCGGCCCTGAGCAATCTCGGCCTGGTAGGGCGTGTAGGCCGTGTACCAGCCCGGATTCTCAAGGATGTTGCGCTGGATGACGGCAGGAAGCGCGGCGGGGTGGTAGCCCTGACCGATGTAGCTCGTGAACACCTTGTTTTTCTGCGAAACGCCGTAAATGTGGCGCAGGTATTCCGGCTCGCTGATCGCCGGCGCGATGTCGAGCGGGCGCGGACTGCGGATCCCCGCAGGGACGGTTTCGTCGATCAGCTGATCGAGGCTTTTCGCCCCAATTGCTTGAAGCATTTGCTGTTGTTCTTCGGACTGGGGGCCGATGTGGCGGCCTTCGAAACTTCCCTGCATGGCGGGCGGAATTAAAGCGGTTGAGCGAGCAAAATTACTAGTGGTATAACCTACCTTGCGCAGGCTTGTTCAGCCCTTATGAACCGTTTTATCAGCATTAACGAAGCGGCCCTTCGCGACGCCGCCGATCCCCTTGCTCCGCTCCGCGCGGAATTCCACTTCCCCACCCTCGACGGCGAGGAGGTTATTTACCTGACTGGCAACTCGTTAGGCCTTCAGCCCCGCGGTACCGAACACGCCCTCGCCACCGAACTGGCGAGCTGGCGGCAGTACGGCGTCGAGGCGCATTTTCACGGCCCAAATCCCTGGATGCCCTACCACGAGCGACTGACCGGTTCGCTGGCCCGATTGGCCGGCGCCAAGCCGTCTGAAGTCGTCGCCATGGGCTCGCTCACCGGCAACCTGCACACCCTGTTGGCGTCGTTTTACCGCCCGACGGCCGAGCGTCCGCTGCTGATGTGCGAAGCCAAGGCTTTTCCCTCGGACCAGTACGCCCTCGCCAGCCAGGCGCAGTGGCATCCCCACGGCGAGCTTTTTGAAATTCGCGGAACCGATCCCGAAGGCGCCCCCACCCCCGACGAGGTCCTCAAGGCCATCGCCGAGCACGGTCGCCGCGGCGCCACGCTTTTGTTGGGCGGAGTCCACTACTTCACGGGCCGCGCCTACCCCATCGCCGAGATCACCGCGGCCGCCCAGGCCCAGGGAATGCGTGTAGGCTGGGACTTGGCCCACGCCATGGGCAACATTCCGCTCAAGCTGCACGACTGGGGCGTCGACTTCGCCGCTTGGTGCTCCTACAAGTACCTCAACTCCAGCCCGGGCGGCGTCGCCGGGCTCTACGTCCACGAACGCCACCACGGACCCGAAACCTTTCGCCTCGCCGGCTGGTGGGGCCACGACAAGGCCAGCCGGTTTAAGATGCCGCCCGAATTTGTTCCTGAGCGCAGCGCCGAATCCTGGCAGTGGTCCAACGCGCCGGTGCTCGGAATGGCCGCCCAGCGCGCCTCCCTCGACGTCTTTGACCGAGCCGACCTCGACGCCTACCGGTCCAAGTCGCTGGCGATGACCGACGTACTCCTCGGGCTGCTCGACCACGTCTCCGCGCAGACCGGACAAGAAATTAAGGTGCTCACGCCTCGCGAGCCCCAGCACCGCGGTTCGCAAGTCTCCGTGCAGTTGGTCGGCCGCGACCGCCGGTTCTTCGACTACCTCGTCTCCCGCGGGGTCTACGCCGACTGGCGCGAGCCGGGAACGGTGCGAATGGCCGTGGCTCCGCTCTACTCTTCGTACCGCGATCTGGCCCGACTCGAGGCCCTGCTCGCCGAATCTTTAATGCAGTAACTATGTCAAAGCACGCCGCCGTAGTGGGTTCTGGCCTCGTGGGGAGCCTTTGGACCACGTTCCTCGCCCAGCGCGGGTACCAGGTTGACGTTTTTGAGCGCCGCGCCGATTCGCGCCGCGCCGGCTACAAGGGCGGACGCTCGATCAACCTCGCCCTGAGCGACCGCGGCTGGCGCGCCCTCGAGGCGGTCGGCGTGGCCGAAGCCGTTCGCCGCGAAGCGATTCCCATGTACCGCCGCGTCATGCACGCTGTCGACGGCACGATCACGACGCAGCCCTATGGCGAGCAAGGCCAAGCCATTTGGTCGGTTTCGCGGGGCGGAATCAATATGGCCCTCATGACCGAGGCCGAGAAGCACGCCAACGTGCGCCTGCACTTCGAACACGACACCGACCTCGACGACGCCACCGAAGGCCGCATAAAATGGACCACCCCCAACGGACAAGGCTCGGGCTCTTTTGACGCCGTGTTTTCGACCGACGGAGCCAATTCCGGCCTGCGCAAAGCCCTGCAAGCCCAAGGAGCTATGGAGTGGACCGAGCAGGTCATCGACCACGGATACAAGGAGTTGCTGATTCCCGCCGGACCCCACGGCACGTCGCTGATCGAGCGCGAAGCCCTGCACATCTGGCCGCGCGCCAGCTACATGCTGATCGGACTGCCCAACCCCGACGGCAGCTTCACGATGACCCTGTTCTTCCCGAACGAGGGCCCGGTGAGCTTTGCCGCGCTCAACACTCCGGAGGCCGCCGAGGTCTTTTTTGCGGAATTTTTTGCCGACGCCCTCGCCCTGATGCCCGACTTCAAAGAGCAATGGGCGCAAAACCCCGTGAGCAAGCTCAGCATCGTGCGCAGCTGGCCCTGGTCCAAAGGCAAGGTGGTCTTGTTTGGTGATGCGTCGCACGCCATTGTTCCGTTTTACGGCCAAGGAATGAATTCCGGATTCGAAGACTGCTTCGAGCTGAACCGCATGATGGACGCCTTGGGCGAGGACCCTGCGACCCTTTTTCCGGCCTTTGAGGCCGAGCGCAAGCCCAACGCCGACGCCATCGCCGAGCTGGCCCTGCTGAACTTCATTGAAATGCGCGACCTGACGGGCCAGCCCGAGTTTTTGCTCCGCAAAAAGATTGAATCCAAGCTGCACGCCCAGCGGCCCGACCAATGGATTCCGCTCTACACGCAGGTGACCTTCAGCCACATTCCCTACTCGGTAGCCCTCGAGCGC
>JBEGTJ010000061.1:0-9206 GCA_041179465.1 Bacteroidota bacterium
CAAGGCTTCGGCGGCCGGCATGTGCAGGTGCAGACCGAGGGGCGTATTCTCGGCCGAAGTCCGCACCGCCGCAACCACGTCGCGAAGGCTCTGGGGCGTCGCGCTGCCGACGGTATCGCTCACCGAAAGCACGCTAGGCTGCCAGCGATCCACCGCCTTTTGCGTCCAATCCGCTACCAGATCAAGCGTGTTTGGCTCGCCGTAGGGATTGCCAAAGGCCATCGAAAGGTAGACCACGACCTCTTTGCCCGCATCGTGCGCGCGCTGCAGGGCGGGCGTCCAATCGTCCAAAACCTGGAGCTTGCTGCGGTTGGTGTTGCGAAGCTGAAACTGCTCGCTGATGGAGAACGGAACGCCCACCACGTCCACCGCCGGATGCTCCACGGCTCGATCGATACCTTGAGGATTGGCCGCGATGACGAGAAATTTGTTGCTACCCTTGTCGGGCACCAGGGCGTCGAGCACCTCGGCCGAATCGGCCATTTGGGGAATCGCTTGGGGCGACACGAAGCTCGCCACGTCGAGGTAGTCAAAGCCCACCGGGAGCAGCCGCTTCAGGTAGGCGATTTTGTCCTTCGTGGCAAAGACTGTCGGATAGCCCTGCATCGCGTCGCGCGGGCACTCGACCCAGATCAGGCGTTCCATGCGGCGGCGAGTTGACGGACCATGGCGGGCCCTTCGTAGACTAAGCCTGAATAGACTTGAACGAGGTCCGCCCCGGCACTGAGCTTGTCCTTCACGTCCTGGGCGGTGCGCACGCCTCCTACGCCGATCACTGAAGCGGAACTTCCGACCGCCTCGCGCACCCACTCCACGACTTCGGTCGAACGACGGGTGAGCGGAGCCCCACTGAGTCCGCCAGTGCCTATGGCGTCAATGCGGGATTGCGGGGTGCGAAGGCCGCCGCGACCTACCGTGGTGTTCGTGGCAATGATGCCTTTGAGGCCGCATTCCACGGCCAGGGCCGCCGTGCGCTGCACGTGCTCTTTGCTGGAGTCGGGATCAATTTTCACGGCTACCGGTTTGCCTCCGAGGCGCTTGGCCTCGTTGGCCACGGCCTCCAGCAGTGCGCGCATACTGGCTTCGGACTGCAGGTCCCGCAACCCCGGCGTGTTGGGCGACGATACGTTGACGGCGATGTAGTCCACCACCGCGTACACGGCGTTCAAGGCCGCCAGGTAGTCGTCAACCGCTTGTTCGTTGGCGGTGGTTTTGTTGCGTCCGATGTTGCCGCCCACGATGAGGTTGCGGTGCTTGGAGGCCTTGATTCGTTGTGCGGCCGCTTCGGCTCCCCCGTTGTTGAATCCCATGCGGTTAATCAGGGCTTGGTCCTCGGGCAGGCGGAACATGCGCGGCTTCGGGTTGCCCGGCTGGGGCCGCGGGGTGACGGTGCCAATTTCAAGGTGGCTGAAGCCGAGCGCCTCCCAGGCGCGAAGGGCAACGGCGTTCTTGTCCATTCCGGCAGCCAGCCCAAGGGGGTGGCGAAAAGTCAATCCCATGGCCTGAACGGGGGCGTCGGGTACCGAGCCCACGGCCGCACGGAGGGCGGCCGTGGTGATTCCGCTCTGGGAAGCAAATTGAAGTCCGCGCAGGGCCAAATTGTGGGCGCGCTCAGCGGAAAGCTGAAAAAGCAAGGGACGGATCAGCGAAGAATACATCATGGGCACCTCAAAGGTAGCGTCGGGGTTAGATTTGCAGCATGAATCCGGTCATTCAAAACCGCCGTGCGCGCTACGAATACGTCCTCGAGGAGGAATTCACGGCCGGCATCATGCTGGCCGGGACCGAGGTCAAGGCCCTGCGCGACGGCAAGGCCAATCTGAGCGACGCCTACGCCTACGTTTCAGAGGCCGGAGAGGTTTGGATCAAAAACCTGCACATTTCCGAGTTTAAGTTCGGCACCTACGCCAACCACGCACCCCTTCGCGAACGCAAGCTGCTGCTGAAGAAAAACGAGCTTAAGAAAATTCGCAAAGAGCTGCAAAACAATGGAATAACCCTGATACCATTGAAGCTTTACTTTAGTTCTCGAGGATGGGCCAAGTTGGACATCGCTTTAGCCAAGGGCAAGAAGTTTTACGACAAGCGCGCGAGCATCAAGGAGCGCGACATCGACCGCGACGCTGCGCGGGAATAGCTATCGTTGCGTCGCAACGTCCTTGAGCATAGGCACAAAGCGAAAACTGCCCAGATCTTCGTGAATCCAGCTTGCGTCCGGTCCACGGCGCACGCGCAGCATGCGCTGTTCCGCCTCGACGTCGCCCACAGGCACCACCAGTACGCCCTCAGGAGCCAGCTGCTCCAGCAAATCGCGGGGAAGTTCCGGAGCGGCCGCCGTGATTAGAATCCCGTCAAACGGCGCAAATGCCGGCAAACCTTTGTAGCCGTCTCCGAATTTTTGCGTAATGCGGCGCATGCCCAGTTCGGCGAGCAACCGCTTGCTGAAGTCAAACAGCGCTTTTTGGCGCTCAATGGTGAAGACCTTGTAGCCCATCTCTTCGAGTACGGCAGCCTGGTAGCCCGAACCGGTGCCGATTTCGAGAATTTTGGCGCCTTCGGGTAGGTTCAGCGCACTCGACTGCACGGCCACCGTGTAAGGCTGCGAAATGGTTTGTCCCGCCGCAATGGGAAACGCCACGTCTTGGTAGGCAAATTCTTCAAACGAACTCTCGAGAAAAACGTGCCGCGGGATGCGCCCCATGGCCGCCAAAACCCGCTCGTTATCAATGCCTTTGGCGCGCAAAAGAGCCATGAGCTGCTGGCGCTGGCCTTGGTGTCGGGGCAAATCGGGAGTCACGGGCCGAAAGTACAACCGTACCTTTGGCCGGTATGCGAAACCTCCGGCTTTTTTTCAACGCCCTGAACGCGGCGGCGGCCCTGGGAATTCTGGCCCTAACCGCGGCCTGCGAACCCAAGGAGGCCAAACCCGTAGTGTACCTGAGCATTGACAGCTTGACGCTCAAGCCCGACCCCGCTCGGGGTACGTCCAGTGCGCACGTGCGCTCAGTGTGGGTAGAATCTGAGGGGATATACTACGGGGTTTTTCCGCTTCCCGCGCGGATTCCCTTGCCCGTGAGCAACCCCAACGCCACCGTGCGGCTTTATCCGGGCGTGGAGGTCAACGGAATCAGCAGCTTCCAAGCGCAGTACGAGTTTTACCAGCCCTACGAGCGCGCGCTCAACAGCAGTTTTGGCTCGACGGTGTCGTGGCCGCCCGCAACTCCCGCAGTTCTCGAATACGAACCGTGGGCCAACGTCGTAATTGTGGAGGACTTTGAGGCTGCAGGCATTCAGTTTGCGCCCAGTCCGCGCAGCGATACCGTGTGGACCCGAACAACTTCCGAACGCTTTCCGGCCCCTTCGGGCGAATCCAACAGCAGCAGCGGCATGGTCATCATGCGGCCGGGCCAGCAAATTTTTGAGGCCATCACGCAGCAGGCCTACACCCTTCCCCGCGGCGGAAGCAATGTGTACTTAGAGTTCAACTACAAGTCGACGATGCCGTTTAGCCTGGGGGTCGTGGCCAATCAGCCCGGCCAAACCACCCAGCAGCCCACGGTTACGTTCCGCGACAAGGCGCAGTGGTCCAAGGCCTACGTCAACCTGGTTACCGAGGTTTCGGGATTTCCCAACGCCCTGAACTTTAACCTCTACCTGGGAGCCGTGCGCACTCGGCCGGATCGAGCCGACACGCTCTGGGTAGACAATTTTAAGCTCGTATACCGGTGAGCCCTCGGAGCCCGCTTCTTCGCAAAATTCAGCGGCGCTACACGATGGCGTACGTACTTGCGGATGCGCTGGCTGCCGGCGTTGCCTACACCTGGCTGTACGACTACCGCAAGTCGGTGGCCGAGCCCGCCCGCTTCGGCCTGACCGAGCTCGAATGGGATTCGTTTTACCCCATTGGCTTGGGAATCACGGCTTTGCTGTGGATTGGCACGATGGCGATGGTGGGGCTTTACCAAAGCGTGCTGCGCAAATCGCGCCTTACCGAGCTGAGCCGTTTGGTTCAGGTCGGTTGCCTGTTCGTGATCAGCTACTTTCTGATGTTTTTGCTGGACGATTACGTGAAAAGCTACCAGAACTACTGGGGCGAAATTCAGCGGTTTGGCGGCGGAATTTTGGTGATGAGCCTTGCGCTTCGCTTGGTCTTGGGCACCCACCTGCGCTGGAAGATCACGCAGAAGAAAATCCACTTCCCCACCCTGCTGATCGGAGAGCGGGCGCTGCTCGAACAGCAGTGGGCGAAATTGGAATCCCACGCCTCGGCTTCGGGCGAAGTGCTGGCCGGCTGGATGTCGGCCTTGGGTTCAAGTTCGGAGGCGCCGTGCTGCAGCCTTCCGCACCTTGGGCCGGCGCGCGACGTGGCCCTATGGGCGGAGCGCTTGAGCATTGAAGACGTCGTGGTCGCCCTCCCCCCTACGGAACACCAACAGCTTACGCCGATTTTGCTGGAACTGGAGCAACTCAAGGTGCGGATCTTTATGATTCCCGACACCTACGGCATTTTGTCGGGCATGGTGGGACTGGATGAACACGGGGTTCCGCTCATGGAATGGCACCACGAGCCCATGGACGCCTGGCAGCGCAACAGCAAGCGCGCCGTGGATATGGTCCTTTCGGCGATGGCCCTCCTCGTGCTTGCCCCCGTGCTGGCCGCCGTCGCGGTTGCGGTGCGGCGCACGCCGGGTCCGGTATTTTTTACCCAAGAACGCTTGGGCCGGGGTGCCAAGCGCTTTCAAATTGTCAAGTTTCGCACCATGCGGGTGGACGCCGAGGCACAGGGCCCGCAGCTTTCCAGCGAAGAGGATCCGCGTATTACCCCCGTGGGGCGCGTGCTGCGCAAGTACCGGCTGGACGAGCTGCCGCAGTTTTGGAACGTCTTGGTGGGCGACATGAGCATTGTCGGACCCCGGCCCGAACGCGCGCATTTTGCCGAGCAAATTCTCGCCCGCGCTCCGCAGTACCGCCACGTGTACAAGGTTCGCCCGGGCATCACGAGCTGGGGCATGGTCCGCTTTGGGTACGCCAGCACCGTCGACGAGATGATACGGCGCATGGAATTTGACCTGCTGTACATCGAAAACATGTCTTGGCGCAACGACCTCAAGGTTTTGGTGTACACGGTTTGGACCGTGCTCAAAGGACGCGGAAAGTAGGCTTCAGGCCGTACTTTTAGGGCATGAAGCACTGTACCGTACTCGGCGCAGGCACGATGGGCAACGGAATCGCCCACGTGTTCGCCACCAGCGGATGGAACGTCTCGCTGTTTGACATCAGCGCGCCCGCCTTGGAGCGCGCCCTAGCCACCATCACCAAGAATTTAGAGCGCCAAGTGGCCAAAGAACTGCTGACCGCCGAGGCGGCCGCAGCGGCCGTGGCGCGCATCCGAACGCACACCGATTTGGCGGCGGCCGTTTCGGGTTCCGCGCTGGTGGTCGAGGCCGCTACCGAAAACGTCGAAATCAAACTCAAGTTGTTCGCGCAGCTCGACGAACTGTGCGCGCCCGAGACCCTGCTCGCGTCGAACACCTCGTCGATTGCCATCGGCCGAATTGCGGCGGCGACCAAGCGTCCCGACCAGGTCATCGGAATGCACTTTATGAATCCGGTTCCGGTGATGAAGCTGGTCGAGGTCATCCGGGGCTACAAGACCTCAGACGCGACGGCGTCTACGGTGGCCGACATCAGCCGCCAATTGGGTAAAATCCCCGTGGAATGCAACGACTATCCGGGATTCGTCGCCAACCGCATCCTCATGCCGATGATCAACGAAGCCATTGAAGCGCTTCAAACGGGCGTAGGAAGCGTGGAAGCCATCGATTCCATTATGAAGCTGGGCATGGCGCACCCCATGGGACCCTTGCAGCTGGCCGACTTTATCGGCTTGGACGTGTGCCTTAGCATCTTGCGCGTACTCCACGAGGGCCTTGGACAGCCCAAGTACGCTCCCAACCCGCTTCTCGTGGCCATGGTCACCGCGGGCGACCTCGGAGTGAAGTCCGGGCGCGGATTTTACGACTACGCGAACGGAACCAAAGACGCTCCCGTCGCCCCTAACTTTAACTAACCTTCTCGGAACCTCATGAAAAATCACCTCTTCTTCGGCGCCATGCTCGCCTCAGCTGGGCTCTTTGCTCAAGTAGACCTCATCAACAAGGTTTCGGGCAACGGCGCACGCGACAGCAAAACGTTTCAGTTCACCACCGTGTACGACCTTGAAGCCACCCCGGTAAAGGACCAGGGGCGCTCGGGCACCTGCTGGAGTTATTCCGCCACCGGATTCCTGGAGTCGGAATTGCTTCGCATGGGCAAGCCCGCCATTGACCTTTCGGAGATGTACACCGTCCGCAAAGTCTACCAAGACAAGGCCGAGAAGTACGTCCGCCTGCACGGCGCCCTCAACTTCGCCCAAGGCGGCGCCTGCCCCGACCTCTTTTACGTAATTGACCGCTACGGAGCGGTTCCGCAATCTGCCTACGCCGGCCTCAACTACGGCACCGAGGGCAACGACCACGACGAGCTCGAGGCCGCCCTCAAAGGCATCGTCGACGCGGTGGTGAATAAAAATTCCGGAACCGTGACCACCGCGTGGCACAAGGGCTTCACGGGATACCTCGACGCCTACCTTGGCGCGGAGCCCGCGACGTTCACCTACGAGGGCAAGACCTACACACCGCGCAGCTTTGCCGACAAGTTCCTCGGAATCAATGTAAAAGACTACGTTCAACTCACCAGCTTTACGCACCACCCCTTCGGTACGTGGTTCGCCATTGAAGTTCCCGACAACTGGACGTGGGGCACGTCGTACAACGTTCCGCTCGACGACATGATGGCGGCGATTGACCACGCGCTGGCCAACGGATTCACCATCGCTTGGGCCACCGACGTGTCTGAAAAAGGATTTTCGCTCAATAACGGCGTGGCCGTGTGGCCTGCCCGAAATTGGAGCGACATGAGTGCCGAAGAAAAATCCGCGGTGTTCACGGGGCCGCACGAAGAAGCCGCTGTGACTCAGGCTTCGCGCCAGGCAGGCTTCGACAACTTCGAGACCCAAGACGACCACGGAATGCAAATCGTCGGCAAGGTCAAAGACCAGTCCGGCGCTGCCTACTACATCGTGAAGAACTCCTGGGGTCCGCGCAAGAACGCCTACCGCGAGGGCTACATCTATGCTTCTGAGGCGTTTGTGCGTGCCAAGACCATTTCGATCATGCTGCACAAAGACGGTTTGCCCAAGGCGACCAAGAAGGCGGCAGGGTTCTAAGCCCCTATGGTTTGTTCGAAATCCCGGTTTGGGCTCCGTGCCTGAGCCGGGATTTTTGGTTACATCTGCTCGGGCGCTTCAATGCCGAGCATTTCAAGGGCCCGGCGCAGCGCTGCCGCGGTGGTTCGGCAGAGCTCGACACGAAACGCCACCAGGGCTTCGGAATCCGCGTTCAGGATCGGATTCGCTTGGTAGAATCCGTTAAACGCCTTGGCGAGGTCGTAGGCGAACTGGGCCACCACGGCCGGGCTGTAGGTCCGTGCCGCCTGCTGCACCGCTTCGGGAAAACGATCGAGGACCTGAATGAGCTCCTTGCTGCGCTCGTCGACGGCTACCTCAGCCCACGACCACGATGAGGAGCGCCCTTCGGCCTTGCGCAAGATGCTCCGGATTCGGGCGTGGCTGTACTGAATGAAGGGTCCCGTGTGTCCGTTGAAATCAATGGACTCCTCGGGGTTAAACACCATGCGCTTGCGCGGGTCCACTTTCAGAATGAAGTACTTCAAGGCTCCGTGGCCCAGCACTCGGTAGAGTTGGGCTTTTTCGTCTTCGCGGAGGCCCTCGGTTTTGCCGAGCTCTTCGCTCAGCGTGCGGGCCGTGGATTCCATTTCGTCGAGCAAGTCGTCGGCGTCGACCACGGTGCCCTCGCGCGACTTCATTTTTCCGCTGGGAAGGTCCACCATACCGTAGCTCAAGTGGTAGAGCTGATCGGCCCATGCGTAGCCCAATTTTTTGAGAATCAGGAACAAAACCTTGAAGTGGTAGTCCTGCTCGTTGCCCACTACATAGGTCAAGCGGTCAATCGCGAAGTCCCTAAAGCGCTGAATGGCCGTTCCGATGTCCTGGGTCATGTAGACCGAAGTGCCGTCGCGGCGCAGCACGAGCTTTTCGTCGAGCCCGTCTTCGCGCAAATCGATCCACACGGAACCGTCGTCGCGGCGGTAAAACACGCCGCGCGCCAGGCCTTCTTCGATGTCCTGCTTGCCCAGTACGTAGGTGTCGGACTCGTAGTAGTTGCGGTCAAAGCGAACGCCCAGTCGGCCGTAGGTCTGGTTGAACCCGTCGTACACCCACCCGTTCATGGTGGCCCAGAGCCCGCGCACCTCGGCGTCGCCCGCCTCCCATTGGCGGAGCATTTCTTGAACCTCGAGCATGCACGGAGCCTGCGCCTTGGCGGCATCTTCATCGAGGCCTTGGGCCATGAGTTCGCGCACCTGGGCGCGGAATTCCTGATCGAAGCGCACGTAAAAATCGCCCACGAGGTGGTCGCCCTTCGTACCGGAGGATTCGGGGGTGATTCCGCCACCAAACTGCTTCCACGCCCACATGCTCTTGCAAATGTGGACTCCGCGGTCGTTCACGATCTGAACCTGAACCACGTTGCGGCCGCTGGCCTCGAGGATGCGGCTTACGCTGTGACCGAGCAAAATGTTGCGCACGTGCCCAAGGTGCAGCGGCTTGTTGGTGTTGGGACTGCTGAATTCCACCATGGCGGCGGGAGCGTTCGGATCAACGGTCGCGGTGCCCCAGGCATCCGCGCTGCGGATGGCGTCAAAGCGAGCCTGTATTTGGTCGGAACTCAGTACGATGTTCAAAAAACCCTGTACCGCATTGTAGCGAACGACCAGGGTCGTTGCCGCAAGAAGCGCCGCTCCGACCTCGTGGGCGGTGTCCACGGGCGATTTGCGGCTGAGCTTGAGGAAGGGAAAAACCACTAGGGTCGCGTCGCCCTCAAAGTCCTTACGGGTTTCCTGAAGTTCGACGGGACCCTCCCATCCGTACAACGTATTTAAGACCGTCGAAACGGCCGATTCTAATGCGTCAGCCATGTGCATTAAAGATTGGTACGTCGGCTCAACCGCTCCTGAAGGCGGTACACCGTGTTTTGTAGTAAGCGGAACGCCGTCGTTCCCATGGCGTTGCCGCCTTTATCGAGCAG
>JBEGTJ010000062.1:0-9185 GCA_041179465.1 Bacteroidota bacterium
GTTTGGTAGTGCGGAAGCGAAAACGTGAGGGACTCCACTCCGGGTTTCATGCTCGAAAGGCTTGTGGGGTCAGCCAACCGAGCGTCGGGATCGGCCACCCCCTTGATGCGCTGCTGGCGGGTGGAGCTGATGTAGTGGGTGCCCAAAATGCTTCCGTCGGGGCCTAGTTCCAGGGCAAAAACGTAGGCGAATACTCCGTTGAAGGTGCTCAGGTACACGCGGTTGCTGATTCGGTTGCCCGCCAAGTAGCGGTAGTCGCCCGACTCGGTCATGATGGTGCCGGTGACTCGGCCGTCCGCGTGCTCCGTCAGCACTGCGAGGCCCTTGCTGCCCTGCTCGGCGGGCTGGTCGGCCTGATGAAAGCGCAGGCCGTACTTGGGCTGCAGCGGCTGCTTTGGAAGCTTCGAGGGCTCTTGATTCCGCGCAAAACGGGGCGATGCGCCGGGCGTGAGGCGGAGCGAAAACTGAGTGCCCTGGTCGGGCCGCTGCCAAAATCCGACGAGGTTTTTGCCTTCTTGACGCCAAATCAGCCGACCCGAGAAGTAGGGAATTTCAAACTGCTCGTAGCCCTCGCTCTGGGCGCCGGCGTAGGCCAGCGGAATGCGCTCCTCGCCGTTGACGAGGTACCATTGCGCCCCGCCAGATCCCGAACGCAGCGAGAGGACGTCAAAGGGCAACGTCCAGGGCTGCCGTCCTTCGGCGGCCAACGTGATTTCAGCGTGGTACCATGATTCACGCGGCTGGGCCTTGGCGCTGGGTTGGGCCACGGCCACCCACGTGGCAAGGCCCAGGATCAGGACAAAAATGATTTTCATTCCCCCAAGTTAGTACTGCCGGAGCGCTTCGCGGTAGGCGTCTACTCGGGCGGCGAGCTCGTCGCGCACTCGGCGGTACTGAGCCGGCCGGTCGGCCTCGTCGAGGTGGCCTCCGCGCACGTTGAAGTAGTACTTGATCTTGGGTTCGGTTCCGCTGGGTCGGGCCGTAATTCGGTCGCCGTTGGCCATCACCAGCTGAATCACGTTGGAGGCCGGGAGGGACAACGCACTCGCGCCGCCCGTTGCAAGCAACCGCCTCGTCCGCGCCTGGTAGTCCACCACCTCAGCCACGGCAAATCCGGCCACCTCGGTCGGCGTCGCTGTGCGCAGACGCGCCATTATGGCCTGAATTTCTTCGAGTCCGCTTCGCCCCGGCTTGGTCACGCTCAGCAGTTCGTCTTGGTGCACGCCGTGGCGGGCATACAGTCCGAGGAGTGCGTGGTAAAAACTCGACCCCGCCGAAGCGTGGTAGGCCGCGGCCTCGGCGAGCAGGCAGGCAGAACCAATCGCATCTTTGTCGCGCACAAAATCGCCGGCGAGGTAGCCGTAGCTCTCTTCGCCGCCCACCACAAACGTTTGTCTGCCTTCGCGCAGGCGGATTTGCTCCGCGATCCATTTGAATCCGGTAAGCGTTTCGGTCGCTTCGACCCCGTAGTGCTCCGCCACGCGCAAAAGCAACGGCGAGGTGACCACGGTACTTGCCACAAAGGGCTGGGCCGGCATGCTTCCTTGGGCGGAACGCTGCGCGAGCACGTAGTCCATGAGTACTGCTGCCGCTTGGTTGCCGTTGAGCAGCACCAGGTCGCCGTGGTCGTTGCGCACGGCAATGCCCACGCGGTCGCTGTCGGGGTCGCAGCCTACGACCAAATCATAGTCCAGCTCTTCGGCTCGGGCCATCGCCAGGGCCAATGCGGCCGATTCTTCGGGATTGGGCGAGTGCACCGTGGGGAAGTTCCCGTCGGGCGCAGCCTGAGCCTCGAGCACGTCCACTTTGGTGAAGCCCCAGCGCTGGAGGGATTCGGGAAGCAGCGTGATCGAGGTTCCGTGCAGTGCGGTGAACACCACCCCCAAGCCAGCATTGCCTTGGCGGTTGAGGGACAGCGTCTCGAGCGCGCCCAGGTAGGCCTCGTCGGTTTCGCGGCCCAAGGGGCGCACGGCGCCGGTTCCGCCCGACCACTTCACGTCGCTCAGGGTTACCTCGCGCACCGCCGCCAGCAGTTCCTTGTCTTGCGGCGGAACAATCTGGCCGCCGTCGCTCCAGTACACCTTGTAGCCGTTGTATTCCTGGGGTTGTGCGAAGCCGTGATCACGATCCCCGCCGTGCAGCCGTGCAGGCGCACGGCAAAACTTAACTCGGGCGTCGGACGCAGCGCGTCGAACAGCCAAACATTGACGCCGTTGGCCGCCAGTACGTCGGCCGCGACACGGGCAAACTCGGGAGATTGGTTGCGCGAGTCGTAGGCGATCGCCACCGACGGCGTGGAACTCGCCTTGCGCACGTAGTTGGCCAATCCTTGGGTGGCAAGGCCAACCGTGTAGCGGTTCATTCCGTTGCTTCCCAGGCGCATGAGTCCGCGCAGGCCGCCAGTGCCGAACTCCAACTCGGTGTAAAAAGCCTCGTTAAATCCCGCAGGATCGGCGTGCTGCATGTGCCGTATGGCCTGCTTGTCGGCCTCGTCGATCGGGCTGGCCAGCCAACGTTGGGCGCGCTCCACGGCGCCGGAATCCAAAATCGTGTTCATACGCTGCAAAGTTCGCCCACGCCGAGGGCTTGCCGCACCCGCCGCACCAGATCGATTAAAAATTGGTGATTTGCGCTTCGCGGCAGCTAGAAACCAGCAACTAGCAACTAGAATGTGGCCATCTGCACCGCCGCCACGGCAGCTTCCTCGCCCTTGTTGCCCAAGCGTCCGCCGCAGCGGTCCAAAGACTGCTGGTAGGTGTCGTCGGTGAGCACACAAAAAATGACCGGAGTCTTGCCCGTCGCATTCAGCCGGGCGATGCCGTAGGTCACGCCTTGGCAGACGAAGTCGAAGTGCGGGGTTTCGCCGCGGACCACCGAACCGATGGCGATCACGGCGTCGTACTCGAGGGACTCGGCGTGCACCTTGCATCCGTGGATCAACTCAAAACTGCCCGGCACGTCAAAGCGGTCCACTCGATCGGCGCGCAACTGCTCGAGCACCCGCACGGCGCCGTCGGCCAGGGCTTGGGTGATTTCGGGGTTCCACGCACTCACCACCAACGCAAAGCGCCGCCCTTTTGCAGTGGGAGCGGCGCTGAGGTCGAGGGGTCCGCGCTCGGCGGTAGCCATTAGTTAGCGGCCAGCTTTGCTTCGTAGAACGCGATCAGCGCGTCGGCGTTGGCCCCTTGGGCGGAATTCGGAAAGTCCGCCTTGATGCGCTTAGTGTACTCCAATGCGGCGTCTAGGTCGCTGTTCAGCTCGGCGGCCAGGGCAGCTTTAGACAAGAAGAACGGCGTCAGGAACTCGTTGGCTTCAAACGAAGCCGCCTTGGCATAAAATTCTTCGGCCTCCTTGGGCTGCTTGAGGTCGGCAAACGCGTCGCCGATCGCGCCGGTGGCCACGATGTCGAGGAACGTTCCGTCGCCGTCAAACTCCTCGAGGTAGTCGATGGCTTGTTCGGCCTGTCCGAGTCCGAGGTAGCACAGCCCGGCGTAGTAGTTGGCGAGGTTGCCCGCCTTGGTGTTGGAGTACTCGTCGGCGATCTCTACAAAACCCATGAACTCGGCGTTGCCGTTCAGCGCCAAATTGAGCGAATCTTGGGCAAACACATCTTGGGCAGGGTACAGCGCCAGCTGGGCTTCTTCTTCGGCCGGCTTTGCGATGAACTCCTGGTAACCCCAGGTCAAGGCCACCGCCGCAACTACCGCGCCGACGACGTAGGTGATTTGCTTTTGGTAGGTGTGAAAAAGGGTTTCTGCCTTTGAAAACGTTTCTTCTACCGCTTCAATGGGGCGCTCAACCAAATCGATTTCTTTTTTCTCTTTTGCCATAGGGCGGCAAAGATAGCCAAAGCACGCATACCTAGGTACTTTTGCAGCATGCAAGATGTCGTGCTCGATCGCCTCAGCCTGGTGCACTTTAAAAACCACGCCCAGGGTGAATTTACCTTTTCGCCGAAACTCAATGCCCTCGTGGGGGCGAACGGTGCGGGCAAAACCTCGGTGCTCGACGCAGTCCATGTGCTGTGCATGACGCGCAGCTTTTTTCACTCGAGCGACGCCCACTGCATTCAGTTCGACGCTCCATTTTTGGTGGTTCAGGGCGAGTTTCGCGCCGAATCCGGTTCGACGCCGGTGTATTGCGGACTCAAGCGCGGCGAAAAAAAAGTATTTAAAGCCGACGACGCGGAGTACCCTCGGATCTCGGACCACCTCGGACGCTTTCCTGTGGTCATGATCAGCCCCGGGGACCACGATCTGCTGCACGGCGGATCCGAAGCGCGCCGCGCCTTCATGGACTCGGTCATCGCCCAGTCCGACCGCAGCTACCTCGAAGCCTTGAAAAACTACCAGCACGCCCTCAAGCAGCGCAACGCCTTGCTGAAGTACTTCGCGGCCAACCGGGTGTTTCAGGCCGATACCCTCGAGCTGTACGACGCCAAACTCATCGAGCTCGCCCCGGTCCTCCACGCCGCTCGGGTCCGCTTTGCCGCGCAGTTCGCCCCCCTGCTTCAGGACGCCTACGAACGCATCTCGGGCGGACGCGAACAGGTCGCCCTTCACTACCAAAGCGCCCTCTCGGAACAAAGCATGGAATCCTTGCTGGCGGACCGGTTGCCCAAAGACCGGGTGCTCCAGTACACCTCGGCGGGTCCGCACCGCGAAGACCTGGAATTCAGCGTGCACGGCCACCCGCTGCAGCGGGTAGGCTCCCAGGGACAGCAAAAGAGCTTCCTGATCGCCCTCAAGCTGGCGGCTTTTGCGGTGCTCCACCAAACCCTCGGACGCAAACCCATTTTGCTGCTCGACGACGTGTTTGACAAACTCGACGCCCAGCGCGTCGAAGGACTGATACGCATGGTGAACGACCAGCGATTCGGTCAAATTTTTGTCAGCGACACCCACCCGGAACGCACCGCGGCACTGCTCAAAGCGCTGGACCAGGAGTCCATGATTCACGACCTCACCCCCGCAGCCTCCTGATGCCCCGTCCCAACCTCGAAGGCCTCGACGGAATCTTGAGCCGCATGCTGGCTCCGCACCGGCACAAGCCCGCGTTTCAGCTGGCGCTGTGCACCAACGCATGGCGGGCGTTGCTCGGCGAAGCGGCGCACAACAAAACGCGAAAGCTCTCGTTTTCAGACGGTCGCTTGACCGCCTACCTGACTTCGGATTCGCTCCGGCACGAGCTGCGCGCCCAGCAAACGCGCCTTCTGCAAGGGCTTCAAGACGAGCTTCGCGACCAGCTCGAAATCAAAGAGTTAATCCTTAAATAAAAAAATCCCGCCGCCGGCGGGATTTCCTAAACCATTCGGATATATCCGAATTTACTTTTTTCCAGTAGCTCAAAATTGCTCGCGGCCGCTGAAGAAGAACGCGCCTTCGATGGCCGCGTTTTCGTCGCTGTCGCTGCCGTGCACGGCATTGGCGGCGATCGACTGGGCGTAGAGGCGGCGGATCGTGCCTTCCTCTGCCTTAGCGGGGTCGGTCGCTCCGATCACGGTGCGAAAGTCCGCCACGGCATGGTCCTTCTCCAAAATGGCGGCAACGATGGGTCCGCTCGTCATGTACTCCACCAGCTCGCCAAAAAACGGACGCTCGCGGTGGATTCCGTAGAACTCTGAAGCCTCGGCCACGCTCAGGCGGGTCAACTTCAGGGCCACGATGCGGAATCCAGCCTTGTTAATGTGGTTGAGAATGGCTCCGATGTGGCCGTTGGCCACCGCGTCGGGCTTGATCATCGTAAACGTGCGGTTCGTAGCGCTCATGATAAGTTGAAATTGAGGTCGTAAAATCGGCCGCAAAAGTACGAAATTTACCCCATGATCCATGACGTACTGCGGACGCTCCGGCAGCGGGCCCACCAAATCCTCATCACTACGCACTGGAACCCCGACGGCGACGCGGTAGGTTCAGCGCTCGGTTGGGCTCACTACCTAAGGGCCTCCGGCCACCAAGTCCGGGTCCTTTTTCCCAATGCGCCCTCAAAGCCGCTTCAGCAAAGCCCGGGATTCCAGTCCGCTTTTGTCGTCCTGGCCGACGACCGCCCCGACGAACTGGAAGGTCTGTTTGCCCGGGCCGAACTGCACTTCGCCCTGGACTACAATACGCCTTCGCGGGCGGGTGCCGCCTTGGAACCGCTTATCGCTGCCTTCGCGGGCCGTCAGGTCCTGATCGACCACCACCAGCAACCCGACGGGCTGTTTGGGGACGCCTACAGCAGCACCGCCAAGGGGTCGACCTCTGAGATGATTGCCGACCTGATTGCCGCTGACGAGGGCTGGGCCCAGGTGGACCCGGCCTGCGCCGAAAACTTGCTCATGGGCATCATCACCGATTCGGGGTCGTTTCGCTTCCCGTCGACGACCGCCCAAACCTTCGCCACCGCGGCCCGCTTGATTGAGGCGGGAGCCCAGCCGCACGCAATCCACGAACGGCTGTTCGACGCCAACCCCCTGAGTCGCTTGACCACCTTCGGATTCGGACTCTCCTCGGCTCGGCAGGTGGCCCGAGGCAAGGCCGTGGTGCTGCGACTGTCCCGCGAGGACCTCGAGCGCGCCCAGTACGTGTCTGGCGACAGCGAAGGCCTGGTCAACTGGGGCCTATCGGTGGAGGGCGCCGAGGTGAGCGTCCTGCTGCGCGAAGACGCGGCTGGCCTCATAAAAATGTCGTTCCGCAGCAAAGGCGACCGCGACGTGAACGAGTTCGCCCGGACCCATTTTGCCGGCGGCGGACACCGCAACGCGGCGGGCGGGGCCTCGAACGAAGCCTTAGCAGACGCCGAATCCCAACTCATTAGCCTTTTGGAATCATGGCTCGGTCGCGATTAGTTTCCTGGCTGCAGCTCGGACTGCTCGTCGCGGCCGCCGGATTCGCGGGCTGCAACCGCCCCGAAGAAGAGCCCGAGGCACCGCAGCTCAGCGCCGAAGAGGTGCAAGAGCGCCTGATTCAGCAAAACCGAGCGGCCCTCGAGCAGGAGCGCACCTACCTCAAGTCGTTCATGGATTCCACCCAGTGGGCCTTTGTCCCGGCCGGCTCGGGCGCCTTCGAATGGCGCGTCGCAACGGGCACGGGGGCAGCAGTGGCCGATAAAGAGCTGGTCACGGTGGCCTTTCGCTTGACGGGCGTGCACGGCGAAGTCTACGGCCAAGGCACCCAAGAGGTTCGCGTGCTGCGCGACCCCGACGCGGTGTGGGGCCTTCAGTATGCCCTCAAGCGGGCCCGCCACGGCGACAGCCTGGTGCTGCTGCTGCCTGCGCACTTGGGCCACGGCCTTGCGGGGGCCGGAGAAGTGCCGCCAATGAGTCCGCTTGTGTACTACCTTCGCGTCCTATGATTAAACCATCGCTTCTTGCCGCTTCGGCGCTGCTTGCAGTGGCCTGCGGCGCAACACCTGACATTCGCGTGAATAACCAAGACATCAAGGTCGGCGACGGCCTTTACGCCCTGTTCGAGACGAGCAAAGGCGACATCCTCGTGCAGCTTGAAATGGAAAAGGCCCCGCTCACTGTGGCCAATTTCGTGGCGCTCGCCGAGGGCAACCACCCCCAGACGGTGACCAAGAAAGGGGAGCCGTTTTTTGACGGACTCATTTTTCACCGCGTCATTCCGCAGTTCATGATTCAGGGCGGCGACCCCGACGGCCGCGGAACCGGAGGCCCCGGCTACCAGTTTCCGGACGAGTTTCACCCGACGCTGCGCCACAGCGGTCCAGGCATTCTGTCGATGGCCAACAGCGGACCCGGCACCAACGGTTCCCAGTTCTTCATCACCGAAGTAGCCACGCCGTGGCTCGACGACCGCCACAGCATTTTCGGTAAAGTGATTGCCGGCATCGAGAAGGTGACCGAAATCGCCAATGCCGAGCGCGACCCCCGCGACATGCCCAAAACGCCCATCACCATGAAGGTGAAAATCATCCGTCAGGGCAAGGCCGCCAAGGACTTTAACGCGCCCAAAGTCTTTACCGACGGCGTAGCGGGAGCCCAGGCCAAGGCCGCCAAGGCTGCCGAGGAGGCTGCCGCTAAAGGCGCGGTTCGCGCCGCGGAGTTTTCGTGGATCGTCGACGGAACCGTGAATTCCGAAGCCTTCGAGAAGAAGTACGCGGAGTGGATTTCCCAAGCCGAAAGCCGTGCTGAAGGCCTCAAAGTCCTCGTGCTGACCGAAGGAGAAGGCGAAGCCCTCGCCGACGGAGACCAAGCTTTGGTGCACTACGCGGGATACCTGAACAACGGCAAGCCGTTTGATTCCAGCGTCAAGGCGGTGGCCCAAGCTTGGGGGCAGTACAACCCCCAGCGCGAGCCGTACGAAGCGTTTCCCGTGACCTGCGGCAACCAAGGTCGCGTAATTAAGGGATGGCAGCAGGGCCTCATCGGCCTGAAGAAGGGCAGCCACGCCAAACTCATCATTCCCCCGGCCCTTGGCTACGGGGAGGCGGGTGCCGGCGGAGTGATTCCGCCCAATGCGACCCTCATCTTTGACGTTTGGATCGAAGACCTTCAGAAGAAGTAGTCCGCGACCGCAACCTACCTCCATGGCCCTGCCGCACGGCGGGGCTTTTTATTTGATCTAGCGGCTAGTTGCTGGCCGAAAGCGCCGTGATGGCGTCGCGCAGCTCGGCCGCTCGCAAGAAATCGAGCTCTTTTGCGGCCTTCTCCATTTCGCGCCGAAGTTCGGCCGCCTTGGACTTGCGCTGCTCCTCGGTAGCGTACTTGGGCAGGGCTTCGGCCAGGGTCGTTCGGCGCACCTCGGCGGCGGCGGACTCGGCGGACTTCTGCGTGAACACGCTGGAACGGTCCTTCTTGACCAGTGCCGTGGGCGTGATTCCGTGGGCTTCGTTGTAGGCCTGCTGCTTGGCGCGGCGACGCTCCGTTTCGCGCATGGTGCGGGCCATTGAATCCGTGATTTTGTCCGCATAAAAAATCGCCATCCCGTTCACGTTTCGCGCCGCCCGCCCGATGGTCTGCACGAGCGAACGCTCGCTCCGCAAAAAGCCTTCTTTGTCGGCGTCCATGATGGCCACCAGCGACACCTCGGGAAAGTCGAGCCCCTCCCGAAGCAAATTGACCCCGATCAGCACGTCAAAGAGTCCGGCCCGCAAGGCGTCCATGATTTCAATGCGCTCCATGGTCTCGACGTCGCTGTGAATGTAGCGGCAGCGCACCCCGTAGCGCGTAAAGTACTTGG
>JBEGTJ010000063.1:0-9185 GCA_041179465.1 Bacteroidota bacterium
TTCCTCGGCCATGCGCTTGGTGAGGGTGGTGACAAGCACCCGTTCGTCGCGCTCGCTGCGCAGCCGAACCTCCTCCATGAGGTCGTCGACCTGGTTCTCGATGGGCCGCACCTCAATCACGGGATCGAGCAGGCCGGTGGGGCGAATGAGCTGTTCCACGACGACGCCCTCGGACTTTTCAAGCTCGTAGTCCGCCGGCGTGGCCGACACATAAATCGTTTGGTTTTGCAGCTGCTCGAATTCTCCGAACATGAGCGGACGGTTGTCCATTGCAGCCGGCAGGCGAAACCCATACTCCACGAGGTTCTCCTTGCGGCTGCGGTCGCCACCGTACATGGCGCGCACCTGCGGAAGCGTGACGTGGCTCTCGTCGACCACCATCAAAAAGTCGTCGGGAAAGTAGTCCAGCAGGCAGAACGGCCGGGTTCCGGGCGCCCGCCCGTCGAGGTAGCGCGAGTAGTTCTCGATGCCCGAACAGTATCCCAGCTCCCGAATCATTTCGAGATCAAATACCGTGCGCTCCTCGAGGCGTTTGGCTTCGAGCGGACGCCCCATGCTGGTGAAGTGGGCCACTTGCGCCCCGAGGTCGAGCTCGATTTGCTTGATGGCCCCATTCAGCATGTCGGGCGTGGTGACGAACAGGTTGGCCGGGAAAATCCGCAGCTGCTCCATCGCGGCCTGACGCTCGTTGGCCACGGGGTCCCACTGCTCGATCCGCTCGATTTCGTCGCCCCAGAACAGCACCTTATAAAAAATGTCGCCGTAGGCCGGAAAAACATCGACGGAGTCTCCCTTGACGCGAAAGGTTCCGCGCTTGAACTCGCCTTCGGTGCGGCTGTACAGGCCCTGTACTAGGGCGTGCAGGAACTTTTGCCGGCTGATTTTTTGCCCGGCCGCGACCTGGACCTGCTGGCTCTTGAAGGCTTCGGGGTTGCCCATGCCGTACAGGCAGCTCACCGAGGCCACAACCAGCACGTCGCGGCGCCCGCTCAGCAGCGAAGAAGTCGTCGACAGCCGCAGTTTTTCGATCTCGTCGTTGATGCTGAGGTCCTTCTCGATGTAGGTTCCGCTCGACGGAATGTAGGCCTCAGGCTGGTAGTAGTCGTAGTAGCTGACAAAGTACTCGACGGCGTTGTTTGGGAAAAACGACTTGAATTCCTGATACAGCTGGGCGGCCAAGGTCTTGTTGTGCGAAAGCACTAGGGTCGGACGCTGCACGCGCTCGATCACGTTCGCCACGCTGAACGTTTTGCCCGAGCCGGTCACGCCCAAAAGGGTTTGGGCGCGCTCGCCGTTGAGTACGCCCCGAGCCAAAGCGTCGATGGCCGACGGCTGGTCCCCGGTGGGTTGGAACTCGCTCGCAAGCAGGAACCCTCCGCCCGAACCGGCGACCGAAAGGCCGAGCTCGCTCAGGATTTTGCCGCCGTGGTTGTGGGGACGGCCTTCCATCGCTTAGGCTTCTTCAGTTCCGGGTTCCTGGCTGGGAGCCAAGCTGTCGGCGGTTTTGGCGCGCTCGGCTTGCTGCATGCTGCGGAACGCCTTTTCAGCGGCCTCCAGCTCGCGGCGGGCTTGGTCTACCTTGTTCAAGGCGTCTTGAACGATGGGGCTGTCGGGCTTCGCAAACTGAAAGAATCCCATGTTGTTCTCCATCTGGGCAAGCTTTCGGCGCGCGAGCTCGACCGTTTGGCGGGCGGACTGCATGCCCTGCATCTTGCGGTGGGCAACCTGCCGCACCGCGCGCTCTTCGCCTTGGGCACCGCGCATTCCGTCAAAAAACGAATTGCCGGCGGCGCGGAACCGGGCCCACAGCTCGTCGGTCTGTTTTTTCGGAGCAAACCCCGAATCCTTCCATTCCTGCTGCAGCTGCTTCATTTCTTTGGCGGCCGCCCCAAAGTCGGTACGCTGCGCCAGGGCCTCTGCCTTTTCGACAATGGCCAACTTGACGTCGAGGGCTGACTTGAGGTTTTTCTTGCGCTCTCGGTAGAACACGTTGCGCTCCTTGTAGGCCCAGCGTTCCACCGCTTTAAAACGGCTCCAGAGTTCGTCGCTCGGCCCGCCAAAGGTTCGGCCAATCTTGCTCAGTTCCCCGCGAAGCTCGTTGAGCTTTTCGGTGACGTTTTGCCAGGCTTGGTGGCTTTTGGGTGCCCGTTCCTTCAGGGCTTCGGCCTCAGCGACCTTGAGCGCCTTGGCTTCGAGGCGCACCGAATTCTGGGCTTTTTGCTCTTCAAACTTCTCGCGGCGCTTCTCGTGCAAAATGGACGAAGCCGCCTTGAACTGCTCCCATAGGGGCTCTTTGTCTTCGAGCGAAACGGGGCCAATCTCCTTCCACGCCGTGTGGATCCGCTGGAGTTCGCCGCCCACGCTGGCGGACCAGTTCTTTGCCGACAGTTCCTGCACGGCGCGAATCAGCAATTCCTTGGCCTCTTTGTTGACTTTGTAGTCCAGTTCGCGCAGCTCCTGGCTCAACCGCAAGTTGTCGTAGAACCGATCGACCAAGAAGCGGAAGGTGGCGTTCAGGTCGCGTGCGTCCTCTGCGGGCACGGGGCCAACCTCTTTCCAGCGGTCAAAAATCTTTTTGAATTGGTTGTAGGTGGCGCGGGTGGGAAGCTCTTCGCTTTCGGCCAGCTTTTTAAGTTCCTCGACAATGGCTTTCTTCACGTCAAGGTTCACTGCGAGTGCGCGCTCTTGCTCGGCCTTCCAGGCTCCGCGGCGCTTTTTGAACTCGTTGTAGGTCTCGTAAAAACGCTCGCGGACCTTTTGTTCAAAGTGAAAGTCCAGTGCGTTTCCGCCCTCAGCTACAAATGCCTCCAGCGCGGCTTGGCGCACTTCGTCCAAGCGCGGAAGCAGCGTGTTGCGCAAGGCCAGCATGGGCACACGCGCATCCGCAATCGGAACTTCGCGGAGAACGCGGGCGGCTTCGGCCAGCAGTTCTTCGTCGCTGAGTTCGCTGTAGTCGGCGGTGTGGTCTTCGTGGGCTTCGCGTTCCTCTTCGGTGTGTTCTTCAGACTCTTCGGCGGCGGACTCTTCGGCGGCGGACTCCACAGCAGGTTCCGCGGCAGCTTCCGCGGCGGAGTCGGTCCCAACCGCGGCAGGCGCTTCAGCCGCTTCGGGCGCAGATTCGGTCAAATCAGCGGACTCGGGCGCGGTGGGCACCTCGGTTGCATCGCTCGATTCGGCGGGGGCGGTCTCTAGGGTTGTGGCCTCGAGATCCTGGCTGGGTACTTCGTGCGCACTCCCTTCTTGGGGATTTTGGTCGTGTTCCATCATAGCGGATGGCATAAAGAGTTGAATTGGGCCTCAAAAGTCGGGCATACCGAGCACTTCTCCCCAATACTCCCAAGCTTTTTTTGCCTGCATGCGCAACATCGGCATTCCGTCGACGACCCAGGCCCCGGCGTTCGCCGCCTGAAGCTGAAACGGAGTGGGCGCGGAGCCGTACACGGCGTCGACGGCCCAAACGCCGTTCAGATTCCGCCAAACCACGGGCGGGGCAAGGTCCCGCTGGTCGCCGTGCCCCATCGACGTCGCATTCACCACGACGTCAGGAAGCTCGGCATGGGCGGTTTCGGCGAACGGAAGCTGCTCAAGTCCAAAAAAATCGGGACGCGGAGTCCGCGCAAACACATCTACGGCAAATCCGCGCGAGGTCAGGGCGTGCGCGATGGCGCGGGCCGCTCCGCCGTTCCCCAAGAGCCAGGCGCGCTGGCGGGCCGGCCGGTACCCGTTCCACAGGGCTTCCCATGAAAACCAAAATCCGTCGGCGTCGGTGTTGTGGCAGATCCAGCCTTCGGGCGTCCGCGCAATGCAGTTCGTAGCGCCGATGGCCTCGGCCTCAGTACTGCGCCGTTCGCAGCTGCGCCAGAGGTCGATTTTGTGCGGAATGGTCGCGTTGAAACCGCTCCAGCCCTCGCGGTGCGCCGCATCCAGCCAGCTGCTCCAGTCGCGACGCGGGGCCACTTCCAGAACTTCGTAGTGCAGTCGCGATTCGAGCGAATGACCAGCCCAGAGGGCCCGGTAGAGCTCCGGCGACCGCGAAGGCGGCCCGGCGACGCGAAGAAGTCCGAACCGAATCACGGTTTAGGCGGCCGTTTGTCGAGCCTGCGCCCAGCGGTCGAGGCCCAGCACAACAAAGGCGCCCACGGCGGCTGCGACGGCCAGAGCGAGCCAATCGATGGGCAAGCCCGTTTCGGCCTGCCATGCGGCGGGACTCACGGGAACTTCCCAACCCTTCCACGTGCTTCGGAACGGCCAAACTTTGACCAACGACCCCACGATGAAGCCCGTCATCAGCGACACTGTAGCTTGCTCGAATCGATGGAACAGCCAACGCAAGAGACGGCCAAACGTAAGTAGCCCCAGAAGGCATCCTACCGCAAAAAGGACCACCGTACCCATTTCGCGGTTGTGGAGGGCGTTCAAAATGGGTTCGTAGGCGCCCAAGAGCACCAAGATGAATGAGCCCGAAATTCCGGGCAGGATCATGGCGCAAATCGCGAGAAATCCGGCCACAAACGTGAAGCCCGGAGTGAGCTCCACGCGGCCGGCGGGCATTGACGAAAGAACAAAACCCAAAACGATTCCGAGGGCAAACATGAGCCATGCTCCGCGCACGTCGCGGAACAGCATTTTTAAGCTTGCGACGATCAAACCAAAGAAGAAGCTCCACACTACCGTCGGGTGGTGGTCCAGTCCCCAAAGCACCAATTTAGAAAGCGTGACGATGGAGAACCCAATTCCGCTCAACAGCGCCACCAAAAACCAGCCGTCGACGGCCTTCCAGGCGGCGGCAACGCCCTCGCGCCGTAGTGCCACCCACATGCTTCCGCCTGCCGCGTGAATGGCGTCGAGGAGCCGCTGGTAGATTCCGGTCAAGTAAGCGATGGTGCCTCCCGACACCCCGGGAACGACGTCTGCGGCGCCCATGGCAAGGCCTTTAAGCACGGTAAGTAGGTAATTCATGGCGCGAAATTAGGCGTTGGGCTGGCTCCAAATCAGCGCGACTACGGGGTCGGCATTGACGTCGGGGTAGAGTTCGACGAGGGCCTCCTGAAACGGCGCGCCAAAGCGAAGCCAGGATTGCTGAATTCCCGTGTGGGCGGCGGGCAGGTCTCCGGCCATTTTCCACAAAAATCCAAAGTACACCGCCCACATCAAGGGGTCGTCGGCGTGGCGCTGCACGCCGGCCTCCAAAAGGGTTACGGCCGAATCCAGGTGGCTCATTTCGACCAAAATGCCCGCGTATTCGAGCAAGCCCCGGGGGGTTTCGACGCGCAGCGCGTGCAGGATGAGCTGAAGGCTTTTGGCGGCTTCGCGCTGAAGTCCGAGCTGCAAAAAGAGGTCGTGGGCCACCATGTGGTAGTCGGGGTTGTCGGGGTCGAGCGCGATGGCCTTTTGGGCGTGCTGAACCCCCTTGAGGACGTTGCCTGCTTCGCCGTGCAGAACCGCGAGCTCAATCCAGGCTTCGTCGAGCTCTTCGTCGAGTTCTACGGCCTCTTGAAACGCCCGCTGGGCCTCGGCATTTCGGTCCAGCGACTGAAGGCACACGCCGATGCGGTAGAGCGTGTACCCGTTGCGCTCGCTCGAGGCCATGGACTGCTGGTAGCAATCGAGGCCTTCCCGGAACTCCTCGAGGTCCTCGTGGAGGCGACCAAGGTCAAAGAGGGCGGCGCTAAAGGTCTCGTCGATGGTCACGGCGAATCCGAGGCTGCGCTTGGCGGCGTCGTGCTGGCCCTGGCGGAACTGGGCGACGCCCAAGTGGTACCATGCCGTTTCTGAGTAGGGGTAGTCGTTGAGGTAGGTCTCAAAAAAGGCCACGGCCTTGTCGTCGCGGTTCGCCATGTCGAAGTTGATGGCGAGCAGGTAAAGCAGGTGGGCGTCCTCTGGCTCATCCTGAAGCATGGCCTTGAGGGTGCGTATGGCGTGGGTGAACATTCCCGCCCCTGAATAAATGGACGCCAGCGTGCCCTGAATGGGGAAGGGGTCGTCGGAATTCTGAATCGCCTTGCGCAGCGACTGAATCGCGTCGTTGGTCCGCCCTTGCCGAATGAACAGCATGCCGCGCGCCCATTCGATGTCGGGGTGGTTCGGACTCAGTCCTTCGGCGCGTTGAATCGCGTCTTCGGCCTCGTCGAGCTGCGACGCCTGAACCAGGTAGCGCGCCATCTTCGCGGCAAACACGGTGGCATAGGGGTGCTGGGCTCCGCCCATGTCGATGGCCTTTCGGGCGCGCTGCAGTTGGCCGGTCTCGAGGTAGTAGTCGGCGATTTCTTCGAACTCCTCCACGTCAAAAAACAGGGGCGCGTCCTCGCGGAGGGCCTGTTCAAAACGTTCAATTAGGGGGTCGGGTTCGCTTTCGTGCATGGTTCAGAGTAAACCTAGGCAAATTTCGGGCGGAATTCGCCGCAATGCGTACTCGTTATTCACCAGGTTATTCACTACTTCGGATTCCGGACGGTGCCGGTTCTACCTTTGCAGCATACCAAAAACCTCGCCATGGCCCTAATTGCATCGGTATCAGGAATACGCGGAACTGTCGGAGGTTCCGTCGGCAGCAACTTAACGCCCGTAGACGCGGTGGCCTTCGCCAGTGCCTACGGGCAATGGCTTCGCAGCCAGGCCGCAGGCGACCGAAGGCTTCGCGTGGCGTTGGGCCGCGACGCCCGCGTTTCAGGGGAGGCGTTGAGCGACCTCGTGGTGTCGACCCTGCGCTTTCAGGGGATCGACGTGCTGGACCTCGGTCTTTCGACCACGCCAACCGTGGAAATGATGGTTCCCTGGGAGGGCTGCGACGGCGGAATCATTCTCACCGCTTCGCACAACCCTGGCGAGTGGAACGCCTTGAAGCTGCTGAACGCCCGCGGCGAATTTTTGAGCGCAGAGGACGGGGCGAAAATTCTCGCGGCGCGCGGCGAGGGCCATTTTGTGTTTGCCCCGGTGAGCGAGTTGGGCCGCCGGATTTCGGTCACTGACGGTATCGAGCGCCACATTCAGGCCATTCTTAACCTCGACCTTGTCGACGTCGACGCCATTCGCGCCCGCGGATTTGCGGTGGCCCTGGATGCCGTCGCGTCTACGGGTGGAATTGCCATTCCCATGCTCCTCGAGGCCTTGGGCGTGCAGCGCATCGAGGGGCTTTACTGCGAGCCGACCGGGCATTTTCCGCACAACCCCGAGCCGCTGCGCAAGCACCTCGACGAGATTTGCGCCCTGGTTCCTGAAGCCAAGTGCGACCTGGGCATCGTCGTCGACCCCGACGTCGACCGGCTTGTCTTCGTCAGCGAAAACGGCGAACTCTTCGGCGAGGAGTACACGCTCGTGGCGGTCGCCGACTACCTCCTGCAGCACCGCCCCGGCCACGTCGTGAGCAACCTGAGCTCGAGCCGCGCTTTGCGCGACGTCGCCGAACGCCACCAGTCGACCTACTCGGCCTCTGCGGTGGGCGAAGTGCACGTGGTAACCGAAATGAAGGCGCGCCAAGCCGTGCTGGGCGGCGAAGGCAACGGGGGAATCATTCTTCCCGAGCTGCACTACGGCCGCGACGCCTTAGTAGGGGTAGCGCTCTTCTTGACGTATTTGGCCAAGAAGGGGGGAGCCTGCTCGGAACTCCGCGCCACCTACCCGAACTACGCCATGGCCAAGGAGAAAATCGACCTTCAGCCCGGAGTGGACACCGACGCGCTCTTGGTCCGCGTCGCTCAGGCCCACGCACACCTCAATCCTTCGACGATTGACGGGGTCAAAATCGACTTTGCCGACCGCTGGGTGCAC
This sequence comes from Bacteroidota bacterium, assembly GCA_041179465.1. Classification (GTDB taxonomy): domain Bacteria; phylum Bacteroidota; class Bacteroidia; order Flavobacteriales; family Schleiferiaceae; genus TMED14. The sequence continues at coordinate 7,768 of JBEGTJ010000063.1, forward strand.
TTGCGCAAGAGCAACACCGAACCCATCGTGCGCATTTACACTGAGGCCCCGACTGAAGCGCAAGCGGAAGCCCTCGCCGCCGAATTCGTGGCTAAATTGGCCCATCTTTAATACATACCCTTGATGAGCATCTACCTCGACAACGCCGCCACTACGCCTCTGTGTTCTGAAGCCAAGGACGCCATGATTGCGGCTTTGGAGCTGTTTGGTAATCCGAGCTCGACCCACGCCGAAGGCCGCAAGGCCAAAGCCCTCGTGGAGCGCGTGCGCAAGGAGGTTGCCGCGGCGCTGAACTGCTTGCCTGCCGAGATCATTTTTACTTCAGGTGGAACCGAGGCCGACAACTGGGCTCTTCAATCGAGCGTTGAAGTTTTAGGTGTCAACAAGCTTTACCACAGCGAGTTGGAGCACCACGCCATCACCCACATGGTCGAGGCCTTAGCCGGTCGGGTAGCGACCGTTGCGATTCCCTTTAACGAGCACGGCGACCACGACCTTGACTGGCTCGAGGCCCAGCTCGACGCCGACCGCCAAGCGGGGCGCAAGGTCCTCGTGAGCCTGATGCACGCCAACAACGAAATCGGCAACTTGGTCGATTTGGACCGCTTGTCGCGCATCACTCGAGCTCACGGCGCGCTACTGCACAGCGACACGGTGCAGACCATGGCCCACCTCAATCTGGATTTTTCGGCCACTCCGCTCGAGTTTGCGGCCTGCAGCGCGCACAAGTTCCACGGACCCAAAGGCATTGGATTTGCCTACGTCAAGCAGGGTACCGGGGTCCAGCCCTTCATTCGCGGCGGAGCCCAAGAGCGCGGCCACCGTGCCGGAACCGAAAACGTCGTGGGGATTGCCGGGCTGGGCGCCGCCTTTGCCGCCGCCGTATCCAAGCTCGACGAAGACGCCGAGCACATGACCCGAGTGAAGAACCACGCCATTCAAAAGCTCCGCGCGGCCTTTCCTGAGGTGCGCTTCAACGGCCGTTCGGGGGACCTGGACCGCAGCTTGTTCACGGTGCTCAACTTTTACATTCCGCAGCTTCACGAGGGCGGTATGCTCAATTTTCAGCTCGACCTCCAGGGATTTTGTGTGTCGGGCGGAAGCGCCTGCAGCAGCGGCGCGGTCGGCGGTTCGCACGTCCTGGGCGGGCTTAAGGCTCCAGGCGGTACCCGCATCAGTTTCTCGCGCATGACGACCCTCGAAGAAATCGACGCCTTCGTGCACGCCCTCCAGAACCTGCCGAAGCTCGACTAGCGAATCAAGTTGACGGTTCCGTACAGCGGGCCGTCTTCGGTGTCAAAGCGGTACACGTAGGTGTCCTGCTGGGCCGGTTTGCCGTTGAGGGTTCCGTCCCAAAACTCCGCAAAGGGTCGGTCGGTTTCAAAGACCACGTTGCCAAAGCTGTTGAGGATTGTGAA
>JBEGTJ010000064.1:0-8960 GCA_041179465.1 Bacteroidota bacterium
GCTACGAAGAATCCAACCGCTTGATGGCGGAGGACCCGGAGCGATTCCGCGCCGAAGTTCAGACCACCTTGCGCCGCCACGTCGCCGCCATCAATGCGCTGCACGCCCGAGGCATGTACTTTTTTGACTACGGCAACGCCTTTTTGCTCGAGTCCAGCCGCGCCGGAGCCGACGTCCTCGCCGCCAACGGACTGGACTTCGCCTACCCGAGCTACGTGCAAGACATCCTGGGCCCCATGTGCTTCGACTACGGTTTTGGACCGTTCCGCTGGGTGTGCGCCAGCGGCTCCGCCGACGACCTGCGCCGCACCGACCGCATCGCCGCCGACGTGCTGCGCGACCTGGCGGCCGAAGCGCCCGACGACATTCGCCTCCAGATGGAAGACAACCTGCGGTGGATCGAGCAGGCCGAGCAGAACCGCCTCGTGGTCGGCTCGCAAGCCCGCATTTTGTACGCCGACAGCGTGGGGCGCATCGCCATTGCGCGGGCCTTCAATCAGGCCATCGGCCGGGGCGAGCTGGGGCCCGTAGTGCTTGGCCGCGACCACCACGACGTGAGCGGAACCGATTCGCCCTACCGCGAGACTTCCAACATTTACGACGGGTCGCGCTTCACGGCCGACATGGCGGTGCACAACGCCATTGGCGACAGCTTCCGCGGGGCGACTTGGGTGTCGCTGCACAACGGCGGCGGCGTGGGCTGGGGCGAAGTCATCAACGGCGGATTTGGCATGCTGCTCGACGGCAGCGCCGAGGCCGACACCAAGCTCGAGCGCATGCTCTTTTACGACGTCAACAACGGAATCGCCCGCCGCGCCTGGGCCCGCAACGCCGAAGCGCTGACCGCCATTCGGCGCGAGCTGGAGCGCAGCGCGGGGCTCCGCGTGACCCTTCCCGCGCTGGCCGACGACGCGCTGATCGACCGCGTGGCAGCAGAACATTTTTAATCCTACCTTCACGGCCATGAAAAAACTCATTGCCCTTTCGGCCGCGGCCCTGTTGGCCGCCGGCATCGTGTCGTGCCAGTCCGGCGGTTCTGCCCCCGTGTCTGAAGGCGGAGCCCGCATCGTCTACGTCCGCCTCGACAGCCTCGTGAACCTGTACGAGTACCACAAAGAAATGTCGGCCAAGTACGAGGAAGCGGCGAAAAAAGCCGAGTCCGAGTTGGTTCGCGGCCAGCAAAACCTGCAGGCCGAGTACGACGTGCTGCAGCGCGCGGCACCGGGCCTGAGCAAGGTCGAGCTCGAGCGGGCCCAAATGGACTTTCAGCGCATTCAAAACAGCTACCAAATGCTCGAGCAGCAGAAGGGCGGCGAACTCCAGCAAATGGAACTGGCCATCAACGAAACCGTGAAAGAGCAGGTCGACAAGGCCATCGAAGCCATGAAGGGCGAAGAGCAAATCGACTTGGTGCTGATCTACGAAACCAACGTGCTCTACGGCAGCGAAGCTCTGGACTACACGACCAAGCTGGCCGAATACCTCAACAAGCTTCCCAAGCCCGAGGCCAAAGACGAAGCGCCCGCCAAAAAGTAGGCCCAATAAGCACGCTTAAGTCGGCCGAATGCCGAAAACAAAAAACCCGGGCTCGCGCTCGGGTTTTTTTGTGGGCTCGCGAGGCGACGCGAGGGCCTAGATGCCCGCAGCCTCGTTGAGCACGGCGCGCGAAATCACGATGCGCTGGATCTCGCTGGTGCCCTCATAAATCTGGGTGATCTTGGCGTCGCGCATCAGGCGCTCGACGTGGTACTCCTTCACAAAACCGTATCCGCCGTGAATCTGAACGGCTTCGGTCGTCACTTCCATCGCCACTTCTGACGCATAAAGCTTGGCCATCGCCGATTCCTTGTCGAACGGAAGCCCCTGGTCCTTGAGCCAGGCCGACTTGAGCACGAGCAGGCGCGCGGCCTCGACCTTGGTCGCCATGTCGGCCAGCTTGAAGGCCACCCCTTGGTGCTCGCCAATGGGCTTGCCGAACGACTTGCGCTCGGTGGCGTACTTCGCTGCGAGCTCGAGGGCTCCGCTGGCGATTCCCAGCGCTTGCGCGGCAATTCCAATGCGTCCGCCGCTCAGGGTTTTCATGGCAAACTTGAACCCGAATCCGTCTTCGCCGATGCGGTTTTCCTTCGGAACCTTCACGTCGGTAAACATCAGCGAGTGGGTGTCGCTGCCGCGAATGCCCATCTTGTCTTCTTTTTTGCCCACGATGAAGCCGGGCATGCCTTTTTCGACAATCAGGGCGTTGATGCCGCGGTGGCCCTTGGCCACGTCAGTTTGCGCTATGACGAGGTAAATGCTGGCGGAATTTCCGTTGGTAATCCAGTTTTTGGTGCCGTTCAGCACGTAGTGGTCGCCCATGTCGACGGCCGTCGTCTTCTGCGACGTCGCATCTGAGCCCGCCTCAGGTTCGCTCAAGCAAAACGCGCCAATCACCTGACCCGTAGCGAGGGGCTTGAGGTACTTTTCTTTTTGCTCCGGAGTGCCAAATTTCTCCAATCCCCAGCATACCAGGGAATTGTTGACGCTCATCGATACCGAGGCCGACGCGTCGATCTTCGAAATTTCTTCCATGGCCAGCACGTACGAAACCGTGTCCATTCCGCTGCCGTGGTACTCGGGCGACACCATCATGCCCATGAAGCCCAGTTCGCCCATTTTGCGCACGCCCTCGGCGGGAAACTTCTGGTGGTCGTCGCGTTCAATGACGCCGGGAAGCAGTTCCGTCTGCGCGAAGTCGCGCGCGGCCTGCTGAATCATGAGGTGTTCCTCGGTAAGCTGAAAATGCATGATGTCAAAGGTTGATACGGCAAAAATAACACCGGCAGGCCCCACCTTTGTTCGGTGCAAACGCCAAATTGGACCTCCAACGGCCCCGTTCGCCTCTTGGGCGTCATGTCGGGAACTTCGCTCGACGGCCTCGACCTCTGCGCGGTAGAATTGGAACGGCTTGGCGACCGGTGGACCTACCGCATTGAGGCCTACGAAACGCGGACCTACCGCGGAACCCCCTGGGCCGAGCGCCTGACCGCCGCCTACCGCGACCGCGGAACCCTTCGCTCCCAAACCAGCCTTGACTTCGCCGCGTGGTGCCAGGCGCAATGGACCGATTTCGACCGGCGCCATGCCTTCGGAGCCCAGGCGGTGGCCCACCACGGCCACACGGTAGAGCACGACCCGCCGCGCGGAATCACCGTTCAAATTGGCCACGAAGCCTCCGTGTTTGCGTCGAGTCCCATCCCCGTAGTCGGCGACTTTCGCAGCGCGAGCGTGGCCCGCGGCGGCCAAGGCGCGCCGCTCGTTCCCCTGGCCGACCGAGACCTCTTCGGCTCCTTCGCGGTCTGCGTCAACCTGGGCGGATTCTCCAACGCCTCGTGGACCGACGCCCGCGGGCTTCGCCGCGCGGGCGACCTCGGACCCTGCAACGGCCTGCTCAACCCCCTGGCGGGCGAACTCGGACTGGAATTCGACCCGGGTGGCGCCCACGCCGCCCAAGGCCGGGTGGCCCTGCCGCCCGAAGGCCCCGAAGCTTCGAACTCCCTTCGCCGCCTCCCCTACTACGCCGCGCCCTTCCCCAAAAGCCTAGGCCGCGAATGGATGGAGCGCGAATTTTGGCCGGCTTTTAACGCCCAGCGCCCCCCGCGCCCTGAAGACGCCTTGGCCACGGCCGCCGACCACATCGCCTGGTCCGTCGTCCACGGACTCCGCACCGCCCAGGCGCCCCACGGAACCGCCCTGCTCAGCGGCGGAGGCGCCCACAACGCCGACCTCGTGGGCCGGCTGTCCGCCTACGGCCCCGAATGGACCTGGACCGTAGCGCCCCTTGACGTGCTGGAAGCCAAAGAGGCCCTCGCCTTTGCCTACTTGGGCCTGCTCCGGCTCCGCGGCGAACCCAACGTCCTCGCGAGCTACGCCGGGGGTCCCGCAGACGGATGCGACGGCACGGTTTTCGGAAGTACTCAAGAAACCTAACCTTCCGCACCTCATTATTTAACCTAAGGCGAGTACCTTAGATTAAAATCAAGCACTTCCCATGTACACTTTGATGATTGCCCTTTTCGTGCTCGGCTATGCGGCCATCGCCTTTGAGCATTCGATTAAAATTGACAAAGCGGCCTCGGCCCTGATCACCGGCGTCGTCCTTTGGGCGGTTTATGTGCTCGGCGGAGCTGACGCGCACGCCACCGAACACCACCTGCTCGAGCACGTGGGCGAGATCGCCTCCATTCTGTTCTTTTTGCTCGGCGCCATGACCATTGTGGAGGTCGTCGACGCCCACCAGGGCTTCTCGGTGATCACCGACCGCATCAAAACGGACCAAACGGTGGTCCTTCTCTGGATTCTGGGCTGGCTGACGTTCTTCCTTTCGGCGGTCTTGGACAACCTCACCACGGCCATTGTCATGGTGTCGCTCATCCGCAAACTCGTTAAAGACCAGCAGCTTCGCTGGGTATTTGGCGGAATCATCATCATTGCCGCCAACGCCGGCGGCGCCTGGTCGCCCATCGGCGACGTCACCACCACGATGCTCTGGATCGGAGGCTACGTGTCCACCGGCACCTTGATTAGCTACATCTTCTTGCCTTCGGTAGCGGTGCTCCTGGCCCCGCTCCTCTACCTCACCTTCACCCTCAAAGGGCGCTTTGAACGCCCCGAATCGCACGAGCATCACGGGCACCACGTGACCGTGACCGCGAGCGAAAAAACCCGAGCACTGGTCGTGGGCATTGGCGGACTTTTGTTTGTGCCCGTGTTCAAAACCGTAACGCACCTTCCGCCCTTTATGGGCATGATGCTCAGCCTGGGCGTGATGTGGGTGGTGACCGACCTCATGCACCGCCGCAAAATCGACACGGTTCGCAGCGAGTTGGGCATCCTCGGCGTAATTCGCCGCATCGACACCCCCTCGGTGCTGTTCTTCCTCGGAATCCTGCTCGCCGTCGCCAGTCTTCAAACCGCCGGTCAACTCAAGGACTTGGCTTCAGGTCTGGATTCAGCCTTCGACACCACCACCCAGATGGGCGTGTACCTGGTGGGCGGAATCATCGGGGTCCTAAGCGCCATTATTGACAACGTGCCGTTGGTGGCTGCCGCCATGGGCATGTACGACATGGTTCCCGGAACCTACTTTGCTCAAGACGACTTCTTTTGGAAGTACCTCGCCTTTACCGCGGGAACGGGCGGATCGATCCTCATCATCGGCTCTGCAGCCGGCGTTGCCGTTATGGGATTGGAAAAGATTCCCTTCGGGTGGTACCTCAAAAAAATCTCCTTCCTCGCGCTTCTGGGGTACTTGGCGGGCATCGCCGTCTACGCTGTGCAGCGCTGGATCATCTTCGGTTGATAACTTGTGGGCTTCGGCACTGTATTTGTTCCAAACCCTTCGGAATTTAGTACCCTATGAACGTGCCTTTTCTTCAAATTGAAATGCCAGCCGAGGCCGCGACGAGCGCCCTCCCTGCAGAACCGGTTGCGACCGAAAAAACCATGACTATTATTGACTTGATGTTCTCCGGGGGCATCGGCGGACAGCTGATTATGGGCACCATGCTGGCCCTTTCGGTGCTCATGGTCTACCTGTTTGTCGACCGCTACCTCGCGATTCAGCGCGCCAACAAGCTCGACGACAAGTTCATGCGCGACATCAAGGACTTCATTGCCGCCGGCAACATGCAGTCCGCCCTCAATACCTGCGAACGCAGCGACACCCCGGTCGCACGCATGATTGGCAAGGGAATCAAGCGCATCGGCAAGCCGCTGCAGGACATTTCTGCCTCGATTGAGAACCAAGGCAAGCTCGAAATCCAGCAGCTGGAGCGCAACATGCCCTACCTCGCGACGATTGCGGGCGGTGCCCCGATGCTCGGCTTCTTGGGAACCGTCATCGGTATGATTCTGTCGTTCCGCGAAATGGCCAACGCCGGCGCGGGCGTCCAGGTCGACATGCTCGCCGAGGGCATCTACGTGGCCCTGACCACGACGGTTGCTGGCCTCATCGTAGGCATCATCGCCTACTTCGCCTACAACTACTTGGTGATGCGCGTCGAGTCCGTCATCTACAAGATGGAAGTGAGCGCGACCGAGTTTCTTGACCTTCTGCACGAACCGCTGTAGCCATGAACTTACGCAGCCGCAGCAAGGTCAGCGCCGAGTTCAGCATGTCGTCCATGACGGACCTCGTGTTCCTCCTCTTGATCTTTTTTATGCTCACCTCGACGCTGGTCACCAGCAGCGCGCTCGACGTCATTTTGCCCAAGAGCAAGGCGCAGAGCGTGAATAAGGCGTCCATCACCGTCACGATCAACAAAGACCTTCAGGTCAGCGTGAACGAAGACGTGGTGGCCATGGAACAGGTAGAAACCCAACTGCTCACCCTCGCCAGCAAAGACCCTGAGGTCGTGGTCATTCTGCGCGCCGACGAGTCGGTGCCCACGGGCGAAACCGTGCGAATCATGGACATCGCGTACCGCAACCGACTGAAGTTGGTGCTAGCGACCGACCCGAAGTAACTCGACCGCTTTTCGCCGCATGAGTTCCGCCCGACACGACCAAAAAGACCGCAACAAGGCGTTGGTGACCACCTTCTCGGTGCACGCCGTGCTGCTGTTATTTTTTGCGTTTTTTGGGCTGACCTACCAAGATCCTCCGCCGGAGTACGGTATCCCCGTGAGTTTTGGCAATTCGCTCGACGGAGCGGGCGACGACGTAGCCGCCCCCGACGGCGCCGAGGCCCCATCGGCTGCAGAGCCCGTTTCGGCCGAGTCTGAAGTCGTTACCCAAGATTACGTTGATGCCCCTTCGGTGTCTTCTGAAAAACCTAAAGACACCAAGGTCGAGCGCACGGTTGAAAAGCCCGCCGAGCAGGCCCCCAAGCCGTCCAACGAGCTCTCCAACCGCCTCAAAGGATTTGGCAAGCCGGGCGGCACTGCGGGCGGAACGGGAAGCGGACAAGGAAGCACGACCGGCGGCGGCGACCAGGGCTCCCCCAACGGAAGCGGTACGGGCAACGGAACCGGCGGCTCCGGCGGCGGCAACTACCAGCTGGGCACCCGGTCCGCTTTGGAGCGTCCCAAGCCGCGCTACGACTGCGACGGAGAGGGCATTGTCGTGGTCAAAGTCTACGTGGACCGCAACGGCATCGTCAAGCGCGCCGACGGCCAGGGCCAGAAGGGGTCGACCACCTCTGAGGAATGCCTGATTCGCCGCGCCGAGGAGGCGGCCCTCAAAACCCGCTGGCAAGGCGACGCTTCTGCCTTGGAGCTCCAAGTGGGCACGATCCGCTACAACTTCCAGCGCACGTAAGCCATGAACCGGTTTGACGAGGCCTGCAACTGGCTCGTCCAGCGGTTGCCCATGTTTCAGCGGCAGGGAGGCACCCCGGCCACCTACCGCATGGACCTTACAAAAACCGAGGCATGGCTCGAGCGGCTCGGCAACCCCCACCGCGCCTACCCCTGCATTCACGTGGCCGGAACCAACGGCAAAGGCTCTACCTGCCACATGCTGGCGAGCATTTTTCACGAGTCCGGCCTGGTCGTCGGACTTCACACTTCGCCCCACATGCTGGACCTCCGCGAGCGCTTTCGCGTGGGCGGAAGGCTCGTCCCCGAGCGCTGGGTTGCCGATTTTGTCGACGCCCACCGCGCCGACATCCTCGAACTGGACCTGAGTTTTTTTGAAGCCACGGTAGGTATGGCCTTCGCCGCCTTTCGCGACGCCCGCGTCGACCTCGCCGTGGTGGAGGTGGGCATGGGCGGACGCCTCGACTCCACCAACGTCGTGACGCCGCTCGTGTCGGTGGTCACCAGCATCGGCCTGGACCACATGGCGTTTTTGGGTCCGGACCGCGCCCACATTGCTCGAGAAAAAGCCGGAATCTTCAAGCCCCACGTGCCCGTCGTGGTGGGCGAAGGGGACGCTGAAGTGCGTCCGGTGTTCGAAGAGGTGGCTTCGCGCCTCGATGGCTGCAGCGTGCACTACGTAGGACCCGACGACGCGATTTACCCTACCGACCTGCTCGGCGACTACCAAGTGCACAATGTGCGCACGGCGGTCGCTGCGGCGCTTCGCGCCCGTCCAAGCCTTGCCGAGCACCAAATTCGGCGCGGCCTGCTCAAGGTGGCGGCCAACACCGGACTGCGCGGCCGTTGGGACCTGCTCGAGCCGTCTCGGCCCTTGGTGGTGGCCGATTCCGCCCACAATGCGCACGGCTGGGGACCCGCCATGGCCCAGTGGGAACGCGTGCGGCGCGGAAGGCGCTCCGCCATGGTGCTGGGCGTGGTAAACGACAAAGACACCGACGAAATGCGGGCGCTCATTCCCCGCGACTGCCGGGTGTACGCATGCGCGCCGAGCATACCTCGGGCCCTGCCGGTTCGCGAATGGGCGAAACTTTTGCAGGCCGCCGGAATCGACGTCACCGAATGCCCTTCGGTGGCCGACGCCCTCAACCGCGCCAAAGAGGACGGGTACCAAGCCATTTATGTGGGCGGATCCAGTTTTGTGGTCGCCGACGCCCTAGCCGCCTACAGCGAGGGGCGGGTCAGGAGGCGCCGCTCGGCCTCGAGCGACTGAAGTTTGGCCGAGGCCATCGTGCGCTTTTGAACGGCCTCCAGGTACTTGGTTTCTCGGCTGGCCAAGATGAACATCGTGCTTTCGCCCAGGGTGAAGCGGCGGCGCTCCTGCTGCAGCAGCGCGTACGAGGCCGCCTCGGCCCCGAGCAGCGCCTTGAGTTCGGAGTCGAGCGCTGCTACCTGTTGGGCGAGCTGCCGCTGGAGCACCTGTACTTCGTTTTGGACGCTCGCGGCATTGGCTTCTGCTGCGCGCAGGCGCGCCTGCGCTCCGGCCAAATCCGCACGTGCCTTTTGATTGAATAAGGGCAGCGCCAATCCGACTTTCCACTGCACGGCCTCGGGGTTCCACGTGCTTCCGCCCCACTGAAGCATGCGGTAGTCCACGTAGGG
>JBEGTJ010000065.1:0-8842 GCA_041179465.1 Bacteroidota bacterium
CGACTAGCATAAAGGGCGGGCGGTGCGGCAATATCGACATGATTTTGGTGGCGTCCATCAGCGGTGCCGCGTTGGGATCAAAAAAGGGCACGGGGTTGGCGGAGTCGATTTGTTCCATAAGACGCTGGGCTAGAAGGGTGTTGATTCGGTGACCCGGTTTAAAAATACGAATTTGTGCGGCTACCGGCCGACCCAAAAGGGCGAGGTCGCCGAGCACGTCGAGCATTTTGTGGGCCGCAGGCTCGGCCGTCATGCGGTAGGGAGTGAGGGGCAAGGCGCCGAGGGCGCAGCTGCGCTCGATAGGCTGCTTGATGAACTGTTCGAGGGCCGACCAGTCGGCGTCCTCGAGTTCGCGGTCAATGACGACGATTCCCGATCCCTCTTGGGCGCCTTGCAGCAGGCCGCGGTGGATCATGGGGAGCAGGTGGCTCACCAACGTAAAGGTTCGGGCGGGGGCGACCTGCGCCGCATAGTCTGAACCGTAGGTAAAATGGTACACGTTGGTGCCCACCGCCTCGGAATCGTGGCTCAGCTGCACGGAATAGCGCGGAAGGGCGTCGGGGATGGCCTCGGCCCACGCTCCGGTTTCGGGGTCCTCGACGCGGACTGCTTCGCGGAGCGCATAGCCGCGCATGGGCCCCAGGGGCTGGCGGCCGGCTTCGAGAATGGCCTCGACCCAGGGTTTGGCCGACCCGTCCAAAATCGGCAGTTCGGGGGCGGAACAGTGAATCTCCGCGTCCAAAATGCCCAACCCAAACAGCGCAGAAAGCAGGTGTTCGGCCGTGTGCACCGACACCTCGCCGTCGCTCAAGGTGGTGCAACGGTCGGTCTCGCTTACGGTTAAGGGATTGATTTTTAACGCTTTGCTCCCGTCAAGGTCGCTGCGCAGGAGTTGGTACCCGCTGCCCTCGGCGCCGGGGCACACCCGAACCGTGCAGTCTTGGCCGCGGTGGATTCCCCGACCTTGGGCAGTAAATTCTTGAGTTAGGGCGTATTGAATCAACCTCGTGCGGACTTTTGGGCTGCAAATAAACGGCGGAATTCCCGGGCATCCACGGCCGGGCTTCCCATGACTTCGGTGCCGGCGGGTACGGATTTTCCCACGCCACTTTGCGCGCCGATGCGGGCGCCCCGGCCGATGCGCAGGTGCCCGGCGATGCCTACTTGGCCGCCGACCACGACGTAGTCTTCGAGTACCGTGGAGCCGGCGATTCCGACCTGCCCTGCGAGCACGCAGTGGGCGCCAAGGCGCACGTTGTGCCCGATCTGGCAGAGGTTGTCGATTTTGCAGCCGTCGCCGACGAGGGTTTCGCCCACGACCGCTCGGTCGATGCACGTGCTGGCGCCGAGCTCAACGCCGTTGCCGATCCGCACGCGGCCAAGGTGCGGAATTTTGGTCCACCCGGGCTGCGCGCCCTGCGGCGGAACGAATCCAAATCCGTCAGCGCCCACGACGGCGTTGGCGTGAATAATGCAGTCGGCGCCCACGACGGTTCCGGGGTAGAGGACGACGCCGGGGTAAAGAAGGCTTCGGGGGCCCACGACGACGTCTTCGGCGAGCTGGACGCCCGGATGCAGGACCGCGCTGGAGTCTACGCCCGCGGGGCGCTCGGCAGACCACGCAACCGCGCGCACCCCGCTGCCCAAGATCTGGGCCCAAGCGGCGTAGGGGTTGGCGACGCGCAGGATCGCTCCTTCGTATCCTTTAGGGCGGGGGCTGTCTTGGGCGGCGAGGACGGCGCTTGCGGCCGTCGCGGCCCATGCCTTCCGGTAGCTGGGATTGGCGATGAAGCTGACGCCTCCGGGGGCGCCCGACTCCAGGGTGCAGGCGAAGCGGAGTTCGGCATCGGGTCCCTCGAGTACGCCGCCGAGTTCGGCGGCCCACGACGAGGCAGTGCGGGGAGGCAAGGGGCTCGCCCCTAGCGGATCCATGGAAGTTCTTTGGGCCAACAAACGAACGGACGGGTGATTACTTGACTATAAACGCTCAACGGAAGGATTTCGGATGCCTGGGTCAGCGGAAGCACGGTTCCGTTGCGCTTTAGGAGCTTAATTTCCTGTTTGTCAGAGGCATATGTTTTGTTGGAGGCCACCCCTTCGAGCACAAAGTGGGCGGAATCTTCGGGCGAAAGCCCCATGGATTGGCCCACCGAAGCCTCGAGGGTCCTGCGGTCCTCGACCGTCAGCGGGGCGTCCAAAAACTTGATGCGAAACAGTTTGCGCTCGATGAGGCGCCGGCTCAGGGCGCTCAGTACGGGGTCGGGGTGGCGCTGCCACTGCTTGATGGCGCTGAGGATGTCGCTGTCGTCGAGCTGGCTGAAGAGCTCGAGCAGCTCGGGTTCTTCGGTGAATTCGGCGTGGTTCGGCCGGCGGCGCAGCAGGGTGGCCAGTTCAGCTCCCGCAAAAACCGGCTCGCCGCGCTGGGCGAGCATCGAGGCCCGGCGCAGCACTTCGACCAGCATGTGTTCGGCGCTCAGCACGGTTTTGTGCATGTAGACCTGCCAGTACATGAGGCTGCGGCTCATCAAAAACTTCTCGATGGACGTAATGGCCTTGTGCTCCAGCACCAAGTGGCCGTCGGCGACGTGCAGCATTTCGAGCAGGCGGTCGCTGTTGATGGCGCCCTCGATGACGCCCGTGTAAAACGCGTCGCGCTTGAGGTAGTCCATTCGGTCCATGTCGAGCTGCGACGAGATGAGTTCGTGCAGAAAGCGCTTGGGGTGCGTGCCTTCAAAAATCGCAAGGGCCTCGTCGAGGCCTCCGCCAAATTCGGCATTGAGCCGGCGCATGATGAGGCGCGAAACGGTCTCGTGGTGCACGCCGTCGAGCAAAGTGTGCTCGAGCGCGTGGCTAAACGGACCGTGGCCGACGTCGTGCAGGAGGATGGCGATCTGCGCGGATTCGGCTTCGGACGCGGTGATTTCGACGCCTTTTCGGGCCAGAACCTGCAGCGCCTTCTGCATGAGGTGCATCGCGCCGAGGGCGTGGTGAAAGCGGGTATGGTAGGCGCCCGGGTAGACCAAGTAGCTCAGTCCCAGTTGGCTAATGCGGCGAAGCCGCTGAAAATACGGATGCTCGACCAGGTCAAAAATCCGCTCCGACGGCAGCGAAATAAAACCGTAGATCGGATCGTTAAAAAGTTTGAACTTGTTGGTCGCGGGAACGGGCGGCATGGAACGAGCTTGAATACCCAAACTTAACCACAAAAACATGGAAAATTCGCGGATATTATGGGTCGACGACGAAGTGGAGGCGCTTCGTCCGCACATCCTCTACCTCGAGGGCCGCGGAATCCAGGTTCTTACGGCGACCAATGCGGCGGACGCCCTGGCGCTGGTCCGCAGCGAATCCCTAGATGGCGTGCTGCTGGACGAGCACATGCCCGGGCCCAGTGGGCTCGACGTGCTGCCCCAGATTAAGGCACTGAAGCCGGCGCTGCCGGTGGTTATGGTAACCAAAAGCGAAGAAGAGGGGTTGATGACCGACGCCTTGGGTTCGCAGCTCGCCGACTACCTGCTCAAGCCCGTGCAGCCGCGCCAGGTCCTGTCGACCCTCACGCGCATTTTGGGCCAGGGGGCGCTCCAGGGCGCCCGAAGTGCGAGCCGCTACCAGCAAGAGTTTCGCGACCTGGGAGTCCGCATCGCCGAGGCCCACGACTGGGACTCGTGGACCGAAATTTACCGGGAGCTGCTGCGCTGGGACCGCGAACTGGCGGGCGGCGAAGCGGAATCCATGCGCGCCATGCTCGACCACCAGCGCGAAGAGGCCAACCGCTTGTTCACGCGGTGGTGGTCCGAGGCCTACCCGCGCCTGCTCCACGACGACGAGTCGCCCTGCCTGTTCAGCCACCAGCTACTTGACGTGCGCGTCAAACCGCTGCTCGACCGCGGCGAAAAAGTGGTCATGCTGGTCTTTGACAACCTGCGCCTCGACCAGTGGCAGGAGATCCAGTCGCTGATGACGGGCAAGTTCCGCGTCGAGTCCGACGATTTGTATGCGAGCATTCTGCCCACCGCCACGCAGTACGCCCGCAATGCGCTTTTGGGCGGAGCCATGCCCGCCGAACTCGCCAAGCGCCACCCGGAGCGCTGGGTGCGCGACGTGCTCGACGCCGAGGGCGGACGCAACAGCCACGAGGAGTTTTACCTCAGCCACTGGGCGGCGCGCAACGGGGTTCCGACGCCGGGCTACGCCAAGCTCACCCATGCGACGAGCGAACAGCGCTTTGTGGCGAAGTGGCGCGAGCTCCGGGGTAAGGCCTTGGTGGCGGTCGTCGTCAACTTCATTGACCGCATGAGCCACGCCAAGACCGACGAGGTCATTCTGCGGGACCTCGCCCGCGACGACCGCGGATTTCGCAGCTTGACCGCCTCGTGGTGGACGCATTCGCCGCTCCGCGCCTGGGTGGACGACCTCGCCCAAGACGGAACGACTCTGGTGGTGACCACCGACCACGGAACGATTACGGTGCGCAAGCCGGTAAGCCTGCGCGGCTCCCGAGACCTCACGGCCAACTTGCGCTACAAGGTGGGCCGAGGTATGGAGTTCAAAGAGAAGGAGGTAGCCCTCGTCGCCGACCCTGAGCGCTTGGGAATTCCGCCCACCAACCTGGGCGACAAGGTGCTGTTCGCAGGCGAGCAGGACTACTTCGTGTACCAGAGCCAGTACCACCACCACGTCGAGAAATTTGACGGAAGCTACCAGCACGGCGGAATTTCGCTCGAGGAAGTCGTCGTTCCGTTTGCCGTGCTTCGCCCGCGTGGCTGAACTTTGCCTGCGATGAGCACGACGGTTTTAACGCAGCCCGAAGAATGGCTGAGCTGGGCTGAAGACCACCGCGAGGCGCTGCTCGGGGTGGTGGCCCTGCACGGCGAAATGGGCGCCGGAAAAACCACGGCGGTGGGCTACTGGCTTTACGCGTTGGGTTCGCACGACCGGGCGAGCAGCCCGACGTTTGCGCTGGTTAACGAGTACGATTCCCCCGTCGGCCCCGTGTACCACTTTGACTTGCATCGCTTGGACCGCCCCGACCAGGTAGCGGCGATTGGCTTTGAAGACTACGTCTCGAGCGGCCAACCTTGCTGGATCGAATGGCCTGACCGGGCCGGCGACGGAATCCCAGAGGCGGCCTCCATGGTCCGCATCGAGGTAGGGGAGGATGGCCGCAGAAAGGTTACCTTCGTAGGACCCCACCGCTAAATCCACCAGGTTTATGGAAGCCGCCCCCGTGTTTCAAACCCAAGAAGAACGACTGATGGTCGACGCCAAGGCGCAGCGACTGCGCATCGGGATTCCCTTGGAGTCTACCTGGGCCGAAAACCGGGTGGCCCTGACCCCCGAGGGCGTGCACCTGCTGGTTTCGCAGGGCCACGAGGTCGTGCTCGAGTCCAATGCCGGGGTGGCCGCGCGCTACAGCGACCGCGAGTACGCCGAGGCGGGGGCCGAAGTGACCACCGACCGCCGCGTCGTGTTTGCCTGCCCGGTGCTGGCCAAAGTAGAGGCGCCGAGCGAGGCCGAATGGCCGCTCATGGCGCAGGGTCAGGTGCTGTTTTCTACGCTTCAGCCGGGCACCTTATCGGCGCCGTTTCTCGCCGCGCTCAAGGCAAAGCGCTGCACCGCCTTCAGCTACGGCAGCATTTTGGACGAGGACGGCCGCGCGCCCTTCGTTCGCTCTATGGCCGAAATTGGCGGAAGCCAAGCCATCACCGTCGCCATGGAGTACCTCTCGACGTGGTCCGGCGGAAAAGGCTACGCCATGGGCGCCGTGACCGGGGTTCCGCCAACCGAAGTGGTGATTTTAGGTGCCGGAACCGTGGGCACCACCGCCGCACGGCTGGCTTCGGCCCTGGGCGCCTCGGTCAAGGTCTTTGACTCGTCGCTGACCCGGCTTCAGCGCCTGCGCGAGCGGGTGGGCGACGTCTACACCTGTACCCTTCAGCCCCAAATTTTAGCCAAGGCCTTGCGCCGCTGCGACGTGGTCATCGGGGCCCTGCGCCCCGTCAACGGTCGCACTCCGGTGGTGGTGAGCGAAGCCATGGTGGCCGGAATGAAGCCGCGCAGCGTCATCGTCGACTTGAGCATCGACCACGGCGGATGCTTTGAAACCAGCGAGGTCACCTCGTGGGACGCTCCGGTCTACACCAAATTTGACGTCACCCATTTTGCGGTGCCCAACATCGCGTCGCGGGTGGCGCGCACGGCCTCGTTTGCGCTGAACAACCTGACCTCGCCCTTGCTTCGCGATCTGGCCGACCTGGGTGGGGTTGAAGAGGCGCTTCGGGCCAAACCCCACTGGCGCCGAGGGGTCTACCTCTACCACGGACAGCTGACGAGCGCCTCGCTCGCCCAAAGCATGGACCAGCCGTTCACCGATTTGGATCTCTTGCTGTGAACAAGGTTCTTCGGCGCCTTCTGTGGTACGGATTCGGCGTGGGCTTGGGCGTGCTCCTCGTGGGCTTTTTGTTTCGCGACCGGGATTTTGAGTGCTCCTACTTCCCCAACGACCGGGTGCTCGCTGAACTCCACCGCAAGCCCGTCCGCGGGGCGGACTCCGCACTGTGGAACCAAATGGACGCCGATTCGGCCGTGCTCCAGGCGTTTTTGACCTTGGGCGAAGTCGATTTTGGCGAAAGCCAAACGCGAACCCGGCACGACGCCCCGGTGCCCGCCTACTGGATCGACCTTGAATTTCAGGGCCGCCGCTGGCGCGGACTCTGGGAAGTGCGCCCCGACAGCGCGTGGCTCGTCCAATTGAATCCCCAGTAAACGCGTCGGCATCAATTCGACCGCCCGCGTTCGGATATATCCGGATTTACTTTTTTTTGCGCACTCCAGGATGGACCGCTTGGAGGTAGCCAAGCGGCCACGAGCGCGCCTTACTTGCGGGTGGCGGACCCCCGGCGCGCCGTTTCCTTGCGCAGCATCATGAGTTCGCGCCCCGTTTGGCCGGCAACCGAGGTGTTTTCTTCGGCGCGGCGCAGAAGGTAGGGCATGACGTTGGCGATGGGGCCAAACGGAAGGTACTTGGCCACCCGAAACCCGTGGTGCGCGAGAACGAAGCTGATGAAGTCGCTCATTCCGTAGAGTTGGGCAAACCACACGGGCGCTTCGTGCGGATTCCATCCGCGGGCCACCAGCCATTCGGCGGCCTGGCGCGTGCTTTCCTCGTTGTGGGTGCCCACCACGATGCCCACACGGCCCGGCTGCTCCGGCGTGCCTACCGCTTCGAGCATCAGGCGGAGGCAGGCATCGTATTCAGCGTCGGTGTGGGCCTTGTCGGGCTGGATGGGTGAAGGATAGCCCATCGATGCGGCACGCTCGCGCTCTTTTTCCATGTAGGCGCCGCGCACCAGCTTGACTCCGTAGCAGTAGCCGTGCTCGGCGGCGTGGTCCAGATCGGCGCGGAGCTGGTCCTGACGGCCGACGCGGTAGCACTGAATCGTCGTCATCACCACCACCCGGTCGGTGTTGAACTCCATCATGGCCTCGCGGGCGAGCTGGTCGATGGCTCCTTGGATCCAGGTTTCTTCGGCGTCAATCATGATGCTGCGCCCCGACTTGGCCGCAAACTGGGCCATGCGGCGAATGCGGGCACGCACCTTCTTCAGCTGCTCCGCTTCGTGAGGGGCCAGCTCGCGGCCGGAGCTCAGGTGCTCGAGCAGCTCGTGCGGCGCAATGCCGGTCATCTTGAACACGCCCAGGCTGAGTCCGGGCTCGTGGGCGGCGAGGGCCAAGGTCTGAAGGGCCACCTCAACCGTTTGGTCGAATGCGGCGTCGGTAGTTTGGCCTTCAACCGAATAGTCCAAAATGCTGCCCACCTTGGCGTTCCAAAGGCGCTGGATGGCGGGTCGGCTTTCGGCCACCGTCTCGCCGCCGCAGAACTGCCGGAATACCGTCGCCCGAATCAGCCCTTTGACCGGCAGCCGCCACTTGAGGGCCCAAAGACTCAAGGATTTTCCGGCCGAAACCAAGGTGGGCGAAGCGAGCACGCCGAAGAGCAGGCGCGCGCGCCGAAGGTCGGCAGGCGAGGCGTGCTGGAAGGCCAGCGCGGTATCCGAAAAATCGAGCTTCACAGGACTAAGGATTCAAGGTTCGTGCAAAGATATGGGCCGACATGCTCGACCTTTGTGGAATGGAACTTCATCCGGTGCGCGCCCTGGGACCTACGGCGTGGAACGAGCTCAGCGCGTGGCTGTTGCAGCGCGAGGGAACCTACACGTCCTACCACATCCTCGTCGACAGCCACACGCACGAGTGCGTGCTTCCGCGGTTCATGGCCGAAATCGAAGGCCTAGCCGACGCCCACATTCTCGAGGTCGAGCCCGGAGAGGCCTCCAAAGAACTGGCGCTGGTCGAGCAATTGGCCTTGGGCCTCCGCGACGAAGGTGCCGACCGCCGCGCGCTGCTCTTGGCTTTGGGCGGAGGCGTGGTCTGCGACCTCGCCGGCCTGCTCGCGAGCCTTTACTTGCGCGGCATTGACCTCGTGCTCGTGCCGACCTCGCTGCTGGCCATGGTCGACGCCGCGTGGGGCGGAAAAAACGGCGTCGATTCCGAGGGCACGAAAAACCTTCTCGGAACCTGGCGTCCCGAGGCCCCCGTGTTTGCCGACCTTAGGGCCCTCGAGACCTTGCCCGAGCGGGAGTGGCGCCAAGGTTGGGCCGAACTGCTGAAGCAAGCTTGGATCGCGGGCGGCGGACTGTGGCAAACGGCGTCTACCTCTGACTGGACCCAATCCGCCCTGCTCACGGCCGAGGCCGCTCAGGTGAAGCTCGAGGTAGTTGCCGAGGACCCCTACGAACGCGGAACCCGCCGCGCCCTGCTCAACATGGGCCACACAGTGGGC
>JBEGTJ010000066.1:0-8744 GCA_041179465.1 Bacteroidota bacterium
GTGGCCCCAAGCAGCAGGGCAAGAAGGGTGGCGAAGTAGGGTTTCATGCTAGATGGATGATCCGCGTGTGCGCGCAGAGCGACGGGCCTTGCGGGTGCTGATTTTGTTGAGCAGTACGGCGTCCTTCACGGCGCGGATCAGCTGAATTACCATCAGCGGAATGAGTGCGATCAGGAACACCAGTAGGGCGAGAAGTCCGAGTTTTAAAAAGCGAAGCAAGCCGACCGCCACATAGCCGGCGAGGGTAAGGGCCCAAATGAAGGTGGCTGAGTTGGCGCGCCGCTGCTTGCCCAGGTAGTACCAGTGAAGGCCAAAATTGAGCAAAAATCCGAGGCCGGTGAGCATGAGCACCACGGGAATTCCCCACATCAGCCAGGCCGTCAGCATGTTGGGTTCCGACCGGGGCGGAGTTGCCGTCGCCAACGGTTCGTCGACGGAAAGCTCGGCGGCGGCGACCTCGACGTCGGCTACCTCGAAGTAGGTCCCGGCGGCCGACCCTAAGGGAACCACCTCGGGTTGCGGCGAAACGGCAACTTCAGCTGCCTGGAAGTCGTCGGTCAAGGCTTCGAAGGTGTTGTGGGCCGCGACCGAGGTTGCGGCACCTTCAAGCCCTTCAGTACTCAGGGGAATGGTGGTTGCTGGGGTTGCCGCAATGGCGGACGGCACCCGAAGGGTTCCGCGCGGACCTCTTTCGGCCGGAGCAATTCGCAGTCCGTACTGAGAATTCAGCTGCAGCGAGCAGGCGCTTAATAGGAGCGCCGCAAGGCTGAGCAAAAAGCTACGTTTCATCATGGTTCTTGGGCACTGAAGTTGGGTAGGGCAAGTTAGCAGTAATGTGGGGCGGTTGTACCGCCGCACTGCCTCGGGGATGTATCTTCATCGATATGAAAAAATCCTTCGCGCTTTTGGTCGTTCTGGCAGCCATGGCATCGTCCTGCACTTCGGTTTTCTGGGCTAAAAATCAGGTTATTCCGGCCAATAAGGTGCTGAATACGCGCGAAATACAAATCGAACTTTTTGACGCGGTGGGCCAGCGGTGCACCTCAGCCGAGGTTAAGGTCACGACAACCAACCAGGGGGAATCTGCGGTGATCACTCGGTTCGAAGTTCCCAAATTCAGTTCAGAAGGCCACCGGCCCACCAAGGTCAATTACCTCTGGATGGTAGACGGATCGGACACTTCGGTGTACGAGTTGACGTACCGCCGGCGTCGTTCGATCGCCTCGTTCACTACGGTTGGGGCCCTAACGGCGCTTTCGGCGATTCCGGTTCAAATTGCGGTGCAAGACGCTTGGACGGCAGTGACGGTGTTCCTTGTGGGCGCGGGAGTTTTGACCTACGGCGGACTGCTTGTGGACCTGCCCACCGGGCTGGTGTCGCTAGCCGCTCAGATCAATGCCGAAGGCCATGATTTGAATCGGTCGTGGAAGCTCAAGGGGGTTCGAACCTTGTCCCCTGATGCCTATCCCGAGTCCTTGCTTCGCGGAATTTCTGCGCTCGAGCCCGGCGGAGCTCAGAATCAAAGCAGCACTTCTTCCTCGGCCCGCAAGCGGATCGAGTAGCAGACCGCTTTGCCGTTCGGGCTTATTCTTGGATCGGGGCCTGGCGTTGTTCCCAGTCCGCCTTGACTTCTTGGTAGAATTGCGCCTGAGCGGCCGCAATCCAGGGCATGAACCAGAAGAGCCCGATGAAAAGGGTGAAAATGCTGGCGAGTACCAGCATGGTGCACCACAAGAGCAAGGCGACGTACTCCCATTTGTGCCCGTTCATGAGTTCCTCAGACCGTTTTAGCGCTTCGCGGGCGGAGCGCTGAGGCTCGTCCTGAAGTACGTACCACAGTTGGCTGTAGGCGACGATTTTGATCAAGCCCGGGATGACGAGCAGAAGAAGCCAAAGCAGGACGCGCACGAAGTAGACGATGGAGGCCCAGGTAACCTTAGCCCAGTGCTGAAATCCAGAGAACAGGTCTTCGAATTCAGGCTCGGCTTGGCGAACCAGCTTGAGCACGAATCGGGCGTATCCGAACGAAAACGCCCCCGTCCAGAGGACCCCAAAAAGGTTTAAATCAAGGTAATCGGGCATTAGCCCAGGAATTAATGCTTCTATGGTGGGTCCTGACAGGGAAGATCCGACAAGGTTGAGTACCACGGCAACGAGTCCGTACGCCACGGAAGTTCCGATGGCAAGTCCCCACTGGTTTTTGAGTAGGCGGTGGGTGTAGCTGAGGATTTCGATTCCTCTTCGCATAAAGGCTTGATTTAAGGTGCTTTGGTAGTGGTTGCTCGAAAGTACCACATAGGTTTGGATTTGGGGCAAATGCTTACTTTCGTTTCGTACCGACTAGCGCCTTTGACGATGCCCAAATTGCCGACTCATTTAACCAAAGAAGAAATGGAAGTTCAGCAATTGATCCAGGGCGAGCTGATTGAATGGCTTGCCGAACTCGAACGTGAGGGCCACGGCTTCAGCTCGGTCGTCGACGCCTCATTTTTTGACCAGCTCGATCCGCATGTGGAATTGGCGAAACACAAGCTCCGCTACTTAGAGGCGGTCAAGGATAAGGTGGCGCTTAAGGGCTACAGGGATTCCGTTACCGGCGAAATTACCATCGACTGGAACGGCGACGAAGACGTGTTTGATCACGAAATGAGCAATGGTGCCCAAAAGGTGATTGGCCTCACGGAATGGATGAATCGGAGGATAGTGTAACGACACGTGAAGATCGTCATCTCTGTGCGCGTGGCAGATGCAATCACGGCAGAGATTAAGAGCTTACAGATAGCGTTTGGCGATCTGACTGCTCGGGAATTTGAACACAACGTTAACCATGTGATGGGGTTGCTCACCCGATACCCGAACCTAGGTGTCAAAGTCGGTGGTTATCGACGCTTGGTACAAGTCAACCGGCAGGTAGGATTGATTTACAGTGTAAATTCTGAGGAGCTAAAAATCTCTAAAGTCCTCTTTTTTAGAGCAAATAACTAGGTGCTTTGGTCGATACGTCTTAGATCAAACTAAACGCCAGCCCAATTACCAGGGTAGCCCAGATGTTGAGCCAAAATCCGCGCCCCGCCATGTAGGGGACGGTGATTTTGCCCGAGCTGAACACGATCGCATTGGGCGGCGTCGCCATGGGGAGCATGAAGGCGCAGCTGGCGCCAATTGTGAGCGGAAGGGCCAGCTGTTCAAACGCCAGCCCCTGGGCGGAGGCGACGGCTAGGGCGACCGGCAGGGTTCCGCTCACCAACGCCATGTTGCTGAACAGCTCGGTGGTCCACACGCCAAAGGCGGCGAAGATGAAAATCCACACCCACGCCGGCATGGGGTGTCCCGACAGGGCCTCGAGCGCGTCGAGCCATCCTGAGGCCTGCATGCCCGCGGCAAGGGAGAGTCCGCCACCAAAGAGCAGAAGAATTCCCCATTCGATTTTGCGCGCGTCCTTCCAGCGAAGCAGGGGTGAGCCCTTGCCGTCGCGCACCGCAAACATGAGGATGCCTCCGGCCATCCCAATGACTTGGTCGGGCAAAGCCCAGCCGTAGGGGGTGACGAGCGGCTCAACCCATTGACGGGTCATCCACAGCAGCGCCGTGGCGCCAAAAATCAGGGCTACGCGCACTTCGGCCTTGGACCAAGGGGCGGATTCGGGCCACTCCAGGTCGCCGAGGTCGACTGAGGGGAGTCCGCGCCGCAGCACGAGGTAGGCAAGGACCAGGAGCACCAGGGCGAGCGGAAAAGCTACCGCCGTCCATTCCATAAACCCGGTTTGGACGCCGACGGCTTCTGCGCGAAAGGCCGCATACACCAGGTTGGGCGGAGTGCCGATGAGCGTGCCGATGCCGCCCAGGTTGGCGCCCCAGGCCATGCCCAGCAGTACGCTCCGCTCGAGTTGGGCGTTTTCGCCCGGCAGGTGGGTCAGGAGCGACAAGGTGAGCGGAAGCATCATGACCGCGGTGGCCGTATTGCTCATCCACAGGCTCAAGGTGAAGGTGGCCAGCATGACGCCGGCCAGCACCGTGTCGCTGCGGTGCCCAACCCGCCGCAGGATGGCGAGGGCCAAGCGACGGTGCAGGTTGTGGCGCTCAATGCCGCGGGCCAGAAGAAATCCGCCCATAAAGAGGTAAATGAGCGGGTTGGCGTAGGCGTTGGCGAGTTCTTCGTTGGTGAGGACTCCGGTGCCCCCAAAGGTCACCAGGGGAATCAGGGCGCTGATTCCGAGGGGAATGGCCTCGGTGAACCACCACAAGAGCATCCAGAAGGCGGTGCCCATGACCAGGCTCTGTTGGGCGGGAAATCCCGAGAATTGCAGGGCCGCAAATCCGAGCGGGCCGAGGTACAGGGCAAGGCGCTTCATCGTGCGGCCTAAGTTAAGTGCTTATTTGCTCAACCAAGCTGCAAAACGACGGTGCAGCCGCGGCAACGCCAACCCCATTACGGGAACCAGGATCAAGGTGAGCACCAAGGTTCGGGCCGGCATGGGCCAGCCGTCGGTCAACGGAAACACGGCGGGTATCAACAGGTTAATCAACGGATAAACGAAGAGCCAGTTAAGCAAGAGCATCTTCCAAACTTTAGGTGAAGCATTCATGGACGCAAAGGTGGGGGTTTCTCCGTAGGTTTGAACCGTGAAACCGCACTTTGTTTTACTCGGAATCGGAATGGCCGCGGCAACGCTTGCCTGCCGCCCCGAGCCCCAGCCTCAACCTTGGAATTCCCTGACCGACGTGGTAGATACCGAAGACCTTTTGCTCTATGAAGTGAATCCGCGCGCGCACTCTTCGGCCGGAACGATTGCCGCCGTGACGGCCGATTTGGACCGAATCAAGTCCCTGCACGTGAACACGTTGTGGCTTATGCCCGTATTCAAAATGGGCGACCTAAAGGCCATTGGATCGCCCTACTGCGTGGCCGACTACCGTTCTGTGGATTCGGAGTTTGGCACGATTGACGACGTCAAGGCCCTCGTGGCGGCAGCCCACGAACGCAAGATGGCGGTCATCATGGACTGGGTGGCGAACCACACCGCCTGGGACCACCCCTGGATCGCGCAGCACCCCGAATGGTACACGCAAAATGGGGCAGGCCAAATCATTCACCCGCCGGGAACGAACTGGCAGGACGTGGCCGACCTGAACTACGCCCGCCCCGAGCTGCACGCGGCCATGATTGACGCCATGAAGTTCTGGGTGAACGAGGTTGGGGTCGACGGTTTTAGGTTTGACGCGGCAGACTACGTTCCGTTTGCGTTTTGGAAGTCGGCGATGGACAGCCTCAAGGGCATCACCGACCGCAAGTTGCTGTTCCTGACCGAGGGCGAGCGCCCCGACCACTACCAGGCGGGCATGCCCTTGCTGTACGGATGGAACTGGAATTATCAGCTGCAGCAGGTGTTTGGCGACGCGCAGGCGCCGGCGACCCAGCTTTTTGCTGCCCACAACGCCGAAAAAACCGCTTCCCCCGCCGTCAGGCTCCGCTTCGCGACCAACCACGACCAGTCGGCTTGGGATGCCACGCCCGTGACCCTCTTTGGGGGCGTGGAGGCGTCGTTTGCGGCTCAGGCGGCGGCGGTGCTGATGGGCGGAGTTCCCCTCATGTACTCAGGCCAAGAGGTGGGCGAGTCGGGAACCACGAGCTTTTTTGCCAAAGACCCGGTGAACTGGTCGGCGAACCCCGGGCTTTCCGATCGCTTCGCCCAGCTGTACGCCCTCAGGGTGGCGCACCCCGAACTGCGCTACGGCAGCCTTAAGCCCTACGCGCACCCCAACGTACTGGCGTTTGAGCGCGAGCTCGACGGAGACCGCGTGCTGGTGTTCATCAATACGCGGACGACGGCGGTGACGTTCAATGTGCCGACGGCTTTGCGCGCGACGTCTTGGTCTGATTTGCTGGCTTCCGGAAGCTTGGACTTGGAATCGTCGCTTGTTTTGGGCCCGCACGAGGTGCGGGTGCTTGGGCAGTGACCTGCGCGTCGGGTGCGGCGCATTCCACGAAATGAACGGCGTATCTTGGGCCGTATGAAGAACTATTTCTTTGATTTCCTGGTGGTAGTAGTGGGCATCAGCCTGTCTTTTTTGGTAGAGGAGTACCGCGTGCGGCGAGAGCTCAACAACCACCGAGAACAGCTGATCCAACGGCTAGCGACGACGCTGACCGACGACATTAAGGACTTGAACGAGAACATCATCGCCCACCAAGCGGCATCGGAATCGGCGGGTTTTATGATCGAATACCAGCAAGGACAACACCGCGACGTGCCCCTTGACAGCCTTTCGTACCACCTTTCGGCGCTTTTGATCAACACCATTTTTGTGCCCAACGAAGAAGAGTACGAGTCGCTCAAGAATTCCGGCCAGCTTGAATTGATTTCTGATTCGGCGCTGGTTAAGTCCATTCACCGCAAGTACGCTCGGCACCCCTTCTTGAGGCAAGTTGAGGCCTACATGGCGGACTTGATCGCGCGCGAGGTGTATCCGAAGTACGCAGGCCGTACTCGTCCGATTAATGCTTTAGATTCCAACATTTTGCGCATTCATGGTTCGTATCCGGTCCATTCGTTTACCCAAGTTCCGCACATCGAAAACCATGTTTTGACGGATTTACAGATCTACCATCTGTTTTATGCGAACCTGAGCCGAGGTTTGATGAACAAGACGCAGGAACTGCAGGATCGGATTTACTCGCGCAAAGACTAACGCGCCAAAGAAATCCGCCAAATCCGCGATTCCTCATCGGGAAAAGCCTCGGGAAATCCTATTCCCAAGTCGGTGAACCCGAGCCTGCGAAGCACCGCGTCGGAGGCCTCGTTGCCCACCGCCGTGTAGGCGTCGAGGCAGGTCCATTCGCCGCGGTTTCGGGCCCATTCAAGCACCCGGGCGCCGGCTTGCGTCGCGTATCCACGGCCCTCAAATTCGGGGAGCAAGGCGTAGCCTAAGTCGGGGTTTGGCGCGGCGGGACGGCGGACTATTCCGCTCAAGCCCACGGCCAGCCCTTCGACTTCGACGACCCAAAGACCGTAACCGTACTCGCGGTAGGGGGTTAAAAAGCTCCGCTCGAGGTAGGCCAGGGCGCCTTCGCGCGTTTCGGTTCCGCGCGGACCAATGTTGGCCAGCCAGCCCGGCGTTTGCGTGATGCGCTGCAGAAATTCCAGGTCGCCCTCGCGGGCCTCGCGAAGCGTCATGCGCTAGCGGAACTCGTAGGGCACCCCAGTGACCTGGGTGAGCATGGTTTGGGGCGCGTCGAGCACCACGGCGTTGCGGTGCGGCTTGGGCGCTACTGGGCTGTTTTTGGCCAGGTAGTCGCGCAGCACGTCGTGCAGCCCAAACGGCAGGTTCTTGCCGTTGCGGACCCCCTTGATTCGGCAGAGCATGTCGGCCGGATCGCCGTCGCGCTCGCACGCACTCAGGCGGTACACCCGGGTGGGGTCGAGGGGTTTTTTGCCGATTGCGACCGACTGCACCCGCTGCCCTTTGGGCGCGAAGGCCTTAAACGTAACCCGCATTCCGTGGAACTTAATTACCCAGCCGCCAAAGCGCTCGCTGGCCTTGTCGGCGAACACGTTGTGCAGCTCTTTTTCGAGCCACTCCTTGATTTGGGCTCCCGTAGCCTCGGCGGTACGCACGGGGCTGTCGATGGGAAGCATGTCGTACAAATAGCCTTCGGTGATGGGAATGCTGCCCGCGGCGTCGGGGGTGGCGCGCGGCGGGCAAAAACGGAATCCGTTGCTCAGCACGACGTCGACCTCAGGGAGCTTCCAGCGCAGCGCGTCGGTAATCAGCGTGTCGATGGTGTTTTCGACGACAAAGTAGCGGTAAAGCGGAACCTTAGACCGGCCAATTACTTGGCCAATTTCGGCGGCAAACGGAGCTTCGTGGCGGCGAATCAGCTCGGCCATGGCGGGGTCGGCGGGGTTCGCTTCGGGCCGCACTTCGACGAGCTCGTATCGGTCGTGCTGCAGTTGGCCGTCGCGGAACCGCAACGTGAGTTTGCCCACAAACGATCCAAACGCTCCGGGTTCCACCACCTTGGCGTAGGCGCACTGAATCGGAGTCCGCACGCGTTCGTGCGTGTCGCCCCCCAAAATGTAGTCGACTCCTTGGGCCTCCGGAAGGTTGGCTAAGTGGATCTGCTGCGAGAGTCCGAGGTGCGCCACCACCAGCACGGCGGCGCACTGCTCCTGGCGGCGCAGCACGTCGACGTAGTGGGCGAGGTTGGCCTCGGGCGCCGTGTAGATGATGCCCTTGGAGTAGTTGGGCGACTGGCGCAGAGGCACTAACGGGTCGGTGTAGCCGAGGAATCCGATTTTCAGCCCGTTCACGTTCCAAATGTGGTAGGCCGGAAAAACCAGTTCCCCCCGCTGGCCGTTGCCCAAATCGTGGTACATGTTGGCGCAGACCTTGGGCGCGTGCAGCGAGCCCAGAAGGTGCTGCATGGCGGCTTTGTAGTAGACCACCTCCCAGTTTCCGGGCAAGTAGAGGTCGTAGTTGAGGGCGTTGAGCAGGGGCACCATGGCCGCTCCGGTGGTTTTAACCGAGAGTTCGCTGCCTTGAAACATGTCGCCCGTGTCGAGCAGCAGGCTGTGGGCATGCTGGGCGCGTTCGCGCTTGAGGTAGGTAGCCAGGTGCGCGTAGCCCCCGGCGGGGCGGAACACGGTCTGTCCGTCTTCCCAAAACAGCTCGTCGTGCGGGTGAATTTGGCAGTGCACGTCGGTGGTCTGCAGAATGCAGACTTCGACTTCGTTTGGAGGCGAA